>JABIPQ010000119.1 GCA_018698975.1 Gammaproteobacteria bacterium | reverse complement strand
CTTGCCTATCATCCAGATAACTCCATTATTATTCGCACATCTTGGTTATATTCACCCTTCAGCAAAAACTTCCTGACCACAATGTTAATGTTGATGGAAGCCCGCGATGAGATCAGTGTTGTTAATGATCAATATGGCTCTCCAACTTCAGCGATAAGTCTGGCCAGGATTATATGGAAGTTTGCTGCTATCGAGTCTGCAGAAGGGATATTCCATTGGTCCGATAAGGGAGTTATCACATGGTATGATTTTGCTGTAGAGATTCAGAAACAGGCAAGAAAACTGGGAATTTTGCATACAGATACCAGAGTAATTCCAATTCCGACGACTTCATTTCCAACACCCGCTGCCAGGCCCGAATATTCAGCATTGGATTCCTCTAAAACTGAAAGTCTGCTGGGGCAAAGTACAGCTCCCTGGCAAGATCAATTGCAGGAAGTATTAACAGAAATTAAAAAGGCAAAATTGAATTAATGAAAAACGTATTAATAACAGGTGGCGCCGGCTTCATCGGCGCAAATTTTGTACAATACCTGCTGGGTAAACACAAAGATGTGAAAGTGATAGTACTTGATGCGCTGACATATGCTGGAAATTTGAATAATCTGGCCGAGTTTCGCGTAGAACCAAGATTTACTTTTATCAAAGGAAATATCTGTGATCAATCTTTGGTAGAAGAGGCGCTCACGGGCAATAATGTAGACACAATCGTTCATTTTGCCGCGGAAAGCCATGTAGACAGATCAATAACAGGTCCGGATGCGTTTATTGAGTCAAATATTGTTGGCACGCATTCGCTGCTTAAAGCGGCCAGGAATGTCTGGGAAAAAGTAGGTGGCTTTGAAGGAAAGTTATTCCATCATGTATCAACAGATGAAGTCTATGGTAGCCTCGGCCCTGATGATCCGGCCTTCTCGGAAACTACCCAATATGCACCAAACTCACCCTATGCAGCCAGTAAAGCCAGTTCTGATCATTTAGTGAGAGCATATCATCATACTTTTGGCTTGCCGGTAACCACCAGTAATTGTTCCAACAATTATGGACCTTACCAGTTTCCTGAAAAACTCCTGCCACTTTGTTTATTAAATATTCTGGAAGGAAAACCTCTCCCTATTTATGGCGATGGCTTGCAGATAAGAGACTGGTTATATGTGGATGATCACAGTCGTGGTATAGAACTGGTAATGCAAAATGGTACGCATGGTGAGACCTACAATATAGGAGGCAATAATGAATGGACCAATATTGATACGGTAAAATTATTGTGTGAAATCGTAGATCAATTAATTGCTGAAGATGCCGATTTACAACAAAGGTTTCCAGAGAGTCCGGCCAGTGAGGGTCGGTTAAGCGAAAGCTTGATAACCTTTGTAGCAGACCGGCTGGGCCATGATGTGCGCTATGCGATCAATGCCTCGCGAATTTCCACAGAATTAGGCTATGCACCAGAAGGTGATTTCAAAGAAGGTCTGGCACTGACCGTTAAATGGTATTTGAATAATGAGCCCTGGTGGCGTGATGTAATGGATGGTAGTTATCAATCGGCACAATTCTGAATAGACATTGCCAACAATGGTTTTGAAAGCTATGAAATTTAATCTAAAGATATCGTTTTACTCTGTATTTCTGTTATTTAGCATCCCATTTTCTATGGCTACAACAATTCAAAAGCTTTCTTTTGAATCTTTAGTAAGTCTTTCTGAACTGATCATTGAAGGCGAAGTGATATCCGTGAAGCCATTTGCTTCAGGGGAATTGATTTATACACGTGTGCTGCTCAAAGTCGATGATGTATTGAAGGGTGAAGAACCCGGAGAGTTTTTAGAGCTGGATTTTGTTGGCGGTTTTCAAGATGGAATATCAGTAAGCGTTGCCGGCCAGGACATTCCTGTTTCCGGTGAGCGTGGCTTTTATTTCATAGAAGATCGATCTATAAAAGCAGTTAACCCACTAACGGGCTGGTCTCAAGGACATTTTAGAATAGTCGCTGATATTAAAGGGAATGAATTCCTTGCAACTCAATTACATCGTGATGGCCAAAATATAGTGGAGCTTGGCGATAATAAAAATTCCATTTTAGCGGTGAAGCTACGCAATATGAAATTTAGCAATAAGCTTGTTGAGCAAGCTTACTATAGTCCTTCAACGCCAGAAGAGTTACGTGATGCTGTTTATGAATATCTTGACACCATGTCAGGAGATTAAGCTGTGCGTAAAGCCACTGGTCTCATTTCATTAATATGTATTCCTGCCGCCGCCCTGGCGTTTAATCTCGATGGTAATCGCTGGCCAGACGCAGAGGCGACATTTTTTGTCGATATTCCAGGCCTGGCTCCTTCCGGAATTTCCTGGAATGATGGCTTTGAAGATTCATTGGCGCAATGGTCTGATGAAACGGCGTTCTCATTTCTGATAAATTCTACTTTTGTGGACCCTTGTGAAGGTTATAGTGCCAATGCTGAAAATATGGATTTTCCAGAGGGAAATGGAGACTCGTTTAATGGCGTGAACTTTTCAGATGATGTTTGTGGTAATGAATTTGGGCAAAGTGTTTTGGCGCTTACTTTGTCGATTGCACTTCCCGGGAACCTGGGTTTTGCTCT
The DNA here is from genome assembly GCA_018698975.1 of Gammaproteobacteria bacterium. Taxonomy (GTDB): domain Bacteria; phylum Pseudomonadota; class Gammaproteobacteria; order Pseudomonadales; family Pseudohongiellaceae; genus Eutrophocola. The sequence continues at coordinate 45,182 of JABIPQ010000119.1, read as the reverse complement.
CATTGATCAAACAGATATTCTGTTTAACAATGCGTTTAGCTGGGATATTTACAGTGGTCCGCGTCGGCCTGAAATAGACTTCAGACGGGTTGCGCTTCACGAATTGGGCCATGCTCTGGGTCTGGGTCATGAAGATAATGAGCAGGCCATGATGTCCTCATCAATTGGTAATCTGGATTCATTGCAGGCGGACGATATTGCTGGCGCCGACTCCCTGTATGGCGGGCCTGGGGATTGTGCAATAGCGGACTTGTCTCCCAATTCTGTCATTGAAGATTCTCTGGTAGAGGGTGATTGTGCCGTCCTTGAATTATATGGAGGCGGTCAGGACACAAGTTTTGTGGACACTTACCGGATTAACCTCGAAACAGAAACCAGGCTGAATATTATGATGGAGTCATCAGCGTTGGACTCTGTTTTAATCGTCACCGATGAGAAATTAAATGGTGTCGAGTTTGATGATGATTCTGCTGGAAAATGCGACGCCCTGATCACCGCGACTTTTCCGGCTGGCGAGTACCTGGTTTTGGCCAATACCTTTGTTGAGCCTTTTAAATGTCCTGGTAATACCGGCAGCTATAAAATCAGTATTTCCGATAACAGTTTACCAATTCTGAGCAAGGCCAGCTCTGCCTCAGGGGCATCATCAAAGAGTATTTTTCATGGTGGAGCAACAGCGGATGGAATGCTTTATAAAAGCAGCTTCCTGCCATCTGAAACCATTGACGTCTCTGCCAGTATTCAGCCCGATCCTCTTCATGTAGGCCAGAGTGCTTCTTTTTATACCCTGGCTTTATTAAGCAGTGGGCAAAAGTTGGCAAAAAACTCGGCAGGCAAATTTAAACAAATTAACAAGCTATCCAGTATTCCCGCTTTTAGTCAAACCAGCGCTCTTGCGCCACTGGAAAACTTTTCTATTCTCAAGAATCTTAAAGCCGAGGCTTTTGGTGTAAGCGACCTCACAATTCAGATATTCCTGGGCTACTCTCTTGATGCTGCTCCCGGGGAGATATACTTTAATGGCAAAGCAATTACCCTGGCCATTGAGTAATTCCCACACGAAAAAATTGGGGTCAGTACCGTAATAGTGTAATTACAGGTATAATCCCCGCCTCAAATTTCACCAGGGTGCAGCATTTAAGGCCCAATTATTACAGTACGAGGAATTACAGTGATTCAACAATCTGGATCAATCTTTTCAAAAAAGATACTTATTACAGCAATCATGATGGTGTTTTCAGGGCTGCTGCTTGCCGCTTCTGATGACAAAATAATTGAACGCATCGCACCAGCTGGCTCTGTTTGTGTTGTTGGTGACTCCTGTGCCGGAGGCCTCGGTATGGCTTCTGTTGCTGCTAATAGCGGCTCTCAGGACCCTGAGCAGACCTATAATACTTACTGTGTTGCCTGTCATGCCAGTGGTGTTAATAACTCACCTATCATGGGGGATGCGGCTGCATGGCAGCCACGTATTGATAAAGGCATGGATACGCTTTATGAAAATGCAATCAATGGCTTCAACAATAATGCCATGCCAGCAAAAGGTCTTTGCATGAGCTGCTCAAATGAAGACGTTATGGCAACGGTAGATTACATACTTTCCGCTGTTCAGTAATTGATAAAAACTCCCGCCTTTTACCCCAGGCTTTTACATTAAAAGTGACAGCCTGGCGTTTAGTTGTTGCCAGCATTTGCGAAACACCCAAATCTGCACTATTTATATAAGTATCTATTAGTTATTTCTGCAGGCGTTTTGTCAGCCAGAAAGCCTCACCTTACTCAAGGATCGAGTAATGTCGCTAGCCGTCGTACTTACCCGTGCAAATATAGGAATTGACGCGCCAATGGTGCGCGTGGAAGCACATCTTTCCAATGGTCTCCCGGGATTCACTATTGTGGGCCTGCCGGAAACAGCCGTTAAGGAAAGCAAAGAAAGGGTCAGGAGCGCGCTTCTCAACTCACAGCTGGATTTCCCTGACAAACGCATCACCATTAACCTTGCCCCAGCAGATCTTCCCAAAAGTGGTGGGCGTTATGACCTCGCCATTGCTATCGGGATTCTGGCGGCTTCCGGCCAGCTACCTACAGAGAGCTTGCAGGACATCGAATTTCTTGGAGAGCTGGCTTTATCAGGTGAAGTGAGGGCAATTACAGCGGTGCTACCGGGAATAATGGCGGCCCAGAATGCAGGGCATGAAGTAATTATTCCCCAGGATAATGAAAAAGAAGCCGGCTTGCTTAGCAAGGGAAAAACCCTTGTTGCTCCGCATTTGTTGGATGTATTAAGCCTTCTGAATCATGCCAGCGAGCTGGCAAGGCCAACATCTACCACCTTGCGTGAGCCGTATTTCAATGAAGACATGAGCGATGTCATCGGGTAATCGGCGGCTCGTCGCGCGTTAACTGTGGCCGCTGCAGGGAATCATAATTTGCTGATGCTGGGTCCTCCGGGAGCAGGCAAAACCATGCTGGCAAGTAGAATTTGTACCATCTTGCCACCTATGGATGAATCTGGCGCTCTGGCCGTTGCAGCATTGCGCTCCATCGCCGCCAAGGCATTTAAACCTGAATACTGGCGTGTTCCACCTTTCAGGGCTCCTCATCATACCGCCTCAGCAGTCGCCCTGGTGGGAGGAGGAAGCACCTTGAAAGTGGGGGAAATAACCCTGGCGCATAATGGGGTTCTTTTTTTTGATGAACTCCCTGAATTCAGCCCGAAGGTACTGGAAGTCCTGAGAGAGCCACTGGAATCAGGCTATATTTCTATTTCCCGTGCCAGTTATCAGGTAAGGCTACCGGCCAGGTTTCAGTTAATTGCTGCAATGAATCCATGTCCGTGTGGCTATCTTGGCGACACGGAAGGCCGCTGCCGTTGCAGCACAGAAAAGGTAAGGCAATATCAGGCAAGGGTCTCCGGACCGCTATTGGATCGGATTGATATGCACGTAAATGTTTCAAGCTTGAGTGACTATGACCGGGAGCGCTTACTGAAAGGCAATCAAAAAAATAGTGAAAACAGTGAAGAAATCCGAGCCAGAGTAACGCAGGCGAGTGCACGGCAATTTGCCCGGGCAGGAAAAAATAATGCCTTTTTAAGTCAGGCTGAAATGCGTAAACACTGCAAATTATCTTCAGAGGATGAGCAGCGACTGAAACAGGCCATGCAACAATTTAAATTATCTACCAGGGCTTTTTTCAGAATTCTGAAAATGGCGCGAACAATTGCAGACCTGGATGACGCCACAGACATTGGCAGGAGTCACCTGATGGAGGCTATTGCTTTTCGTTTTCCACAGCAGAGCGGGGCATCATTTCCTGGCCTTCCTCCAGGGCAGTAATTTTTACTTCCAGTGCTGCAATGGTATTTTCTGCTCTTTCAAGCACCTTAAGCTGAGCATCGAACTCTTCCCGGGTGATTAAATTTAGTTGCGAAAAAGCACTTTGCAGGACCTCATGAATACTGCCCTCGACATCTTCCCTGACACTGGTAGCCATAGGAATCAGCTTGGAAATCCTGTTACTCAGATCGTTTAGGAACTCATTGTTTAGCATAGTAATTACCTATTGTTGGGTTGAGAAAGTTTAATTCAGGTGAGCAGTACGGGGAATCGTTTTTTTAACTTAACTAGCTTATACTCGTGCAATGCAAAGGCAGATTAGCCTGGCTTCAAGCATTGTGCGAGGATAATAAATATGAAAATGATCACTGCTGTTATAAAACCGTTCAAACTTGATGATGTGAGAGAAGCTTTGTCCGGTGTAGGCGTGCAGGGGATAACAGTGACCGAGGTTAAGGGTTTTGGACGTCAGAAAGGGCATACAGAACTCTATCGAGGTGCAGAATATGTTGTCGATTTCCTGCCTAAAGTACGCCTGGAAATTGCTATTGATGATTCAATGGTCGACCAGGTCATTGAAGTTTTGAGCAAGGCAGCTAACACAGGAAAAATTGGTGATGGCAAAATTTTTGTTCATACTTTGGAGCAAGTAATCAGGATTCGTACCGGTGAATCTGGAGCCGATGCAATTTAGAGTCTTCCTTTTTAAAAGAGGACTTAATTAGCGCCCCCAGAGGAATTGAAACAGGCTTAGCGCCGCAACTGGTGCTGTCTCTGTCCTGAGAGTCCTCGGACCCAGGCTTAAACCGTAAAAGCCCTTGCTTATGGCAAGGGCTTTTTCATTGTCTGAAATACCTCCTTCCGGGCCAATCAACAAGGCAACAGATTGAGGGTTTTTTATGTCTTCAATGACTCCCTGCTGCTCCTGATCCAGCAGAAATTTGTACTGGCAAGACACTTCCTCCAGCCAATTATTCAGAGACAGGGGCGGGCAAATTTGCGGTGGCATAACTCGCCCACTTTGTTCACAGGCACTGATACTTATTTGCTGCCAATGAGCGCGCCTTTTATCTGCTCTTTTGTCATCCAGTTTGACCTCACAATGTTCTGTAAACAAAGGTTGAATAATTTGCACGCCCATTTCTGTGCTTTTTTGAATGGCATAATCCATGCGCTCTCCCCTTGATATGCCGAGCCCAAGAATGGTTTTCAGAGGTGATTCAGTATCTGGCCTACACGACTCGTTTACAGAGATGAGACCCGATTTTTTATTCAGCTCACTAATAGTTCCATGATATTCCATTCCTGAGCCATCAAAGGCGATAAGCGACATGCCAGGCTTCATACGCAGCACCGAGAATAAATAATGTGCACCACGGGGATCCAGCCGTACTTCGTTATCTGCTTGCAGGGATTGGGTCAGGTAAATTCTGGGAATTCGCATACTGGACAAAGCTTCTACAAAATGGGAGTTATGGGATTATCAGCCATATTGTGCCTCAGGGGGAAACATTTCTCCTATATAGAAAGTCCTGATATGATCAATTTTAATAAGAATTTCAAAGGCATCCCATGAATAAAGTCTTTTTCCCCATTGTTTCTTTACTCGGGTTTTTATCCCTGTTGCTTCTGTATCTTGCCGGCACAGGCTATGTCAATGGGGTCTTTGAACTGGGTCAGGCATTTACCCTTTTGCGTTATTGTGCCTATGCGGGTATTACCAGTGTTGGACTGGTGATTTTCTATTTGCTTTGGCAACGTCCTGTGGGATTAAAAGTCCTGATACTTTTTCTATCAGCTCTGGCCGGTTTGACAGCATTCTATTTGCCTTACCGACAACAGCAGATAGCATCGCAGGTCCCGCCAATTCACGATATAACTACCAGTATTGAATCCCCGCCACAGTTTGTAGCGATAGTGCCATTGCGTGCTGATGCGCCTAATCCACCGGAGTATCTTGGTGGTGAAACCGCTGAACTGCAACGTCAGTTTTACCCAGACATCATGTCGATTGTTTATATCCAATCTCCAGAACAGGTGTTTTCTGCAGTAACTGATGTTGCCACTGCACTGGGCTGGGAAATAGTGGATGCCAATTTGGCAGACGGCAGAGTTGAGGCCACAGAGACGACAAAATGGTTTGGCTTTAAAGATGATGTGGTGGTCCGGCTGACAACGGGTACGGCTAATTCAACCATTTTGGATGTACGCAGTAAGTCCCGTGTTGGTAGAAGCGATATTGGCGTCAATGCGAAGCGAATTCGTACTTTTACCAGCATGCTTAATGCCAGATTGGGTGTAGAGAACTAAACCCTCCCCAGATTTCAGCTAGTGGGGAATATGCCCCAATTTACTGCGTTTTGTTGCCAGATAAGCCTGATTGTGTGAATTTTCCCCGGTAATTATGGGAATTCTGCTGATGGAAAGGCCTAATTCCCGCAAAGCCTCAACTTTAAGGGGATTGTTAGTCATCAATTCGATATCTGAAACGCCAAGGTGAGCTAACATGGATTGGCACATATCGTAACGCCTCTCATCGGCATCAAAACCCAGCGCCTGGTTGGCTTCTACAGTATCGGCACCTTCGTCTTGCAATTGATAAGCCCTGATTTTATTGGCTAAACCTATATTTCGGCCTTCCTGTCGCAAATAAAGAATAAGGCCACTTCCTCTGGTCGCAATTCTCTTCATGGCTTCTTTTAACTGTGAGCCACAGTCGCAACGCAGACTGAAAAGAGCATCACCTGTCAGGCATTCAGAGTGGAGGCGGCAAAGCACTTTATCACTGGCATTTAGTTGTCCATAAACCAGTGCGATATGTTCTTTTTTACTTGTGGCGTCTTCAAAGGCATGGATGACGAATTCTCCGAATTCGGTGGGCAGCTTTGATGAGGCAATGAATGTCACAGTCACGGGATGTACTTGATCCTGAAATTTTCCGGGCGTGAACTTTACCAGAAATTGGGGCTTAGCTGTTAATTTATCTGCGCGAATACCGCATAATTCGAACCCCTGAGTAATCAACAGACAGATTAAATAATGAGCAATAAAGACACAGTAAAAGCAGATATTGTAATAGCCGGTGGCGGACCAGTTGGTCTTGCCGCTGCATGCTCACTTTCTGCGTCGGGACTGCAAATTATAGTTGTTGATGCAGGTAAGGAAGTAATTACATCGGATGAACTTTCCAGGAACGCGACAGAGTCGACCTTTGACTCACGTGTCAGTGCGCTGACAGTGGCTAGCCAGTCATTTCTCGAGCTTCTCGGCGCCTGGGATCCTGTAAAAGCTGTTCGACTTTGTGCCTATGAAGACATGCATGTATGGGATGGAGACGGCACCGGGTCAATTCATTTTTCAGCGTCGGAAATTCATGCTCCATCACTGGGCCATATTGTCGAGAATCGCCTGCTGACCACTGCATTATATGAGGTAGCTAAAGCAAAGCCGCAGCTCAGGTTTATCCATCAGGATAAAATTACCGGTGTTGAAGCCGTCCAAAACCAGGCTGGTCAGGATACATGCCCTGTTCATGTGACACTGGCCAGTGGCCAGGTACTTGAAGCGAAATTATTGATAGGTGCAGACGGCGGTAATTCCTTTATTCGGGAACAGGGAGGCTTTTCATTAAGTGAGTGGGAATATGGCCACAAGGCTATTGCCACGACAGTAAAAACCGAAAACCCTCATCAATATACGGCCTGGCAACGCTTTATGAAGACCGGGCCGCTGGCCTTTCTTCCCCTTCATTTACCCGGGCTTGGCGCAGCAAAGCAGCAATATTGCTCTATTGTCTGGTCATGTGTCACAGACAAAGCAGATGAATTATTAAGCCTGGATGATGAGGCGTTTCAGGAAAGTCTGGGCAAAGCCTTTGAATTCAAGCTGGGACGCATAGAAAGTGTCGATAAAAGGGTGGGTTTTCCACTGTGGCAACGACATGCAACAGATTATGTTCTGGACAATATCGCTTTGATCGGCGATGCAGCCCATACAATTCACCCACTCGCAGGCCAGGGTGTGAATCTTGGCTTTGCGGATGCGCAGGCTTTGGCTGATGTCATTTCTGCGGCACTGGATAAAGGCGAGGACTACGCCAGTCATCAGGTACTTAGCCGCTATCAGCGCAGCCGGAAAGGCAAGAATTTAGTCATGATGGCAGCTATGGAAGGGTTTAAGCGCCTGTTTGCGTCAGAGGATCTTATGCTGAAGACCTTGCGCAATAGCGGCCTCAATATCACTGATAAAGTCCCCATGGTGAAGCATGAACTAATGCGCGGTGCCATGGGGTTTTAGGTCTTTAGCTAAAAGCGCACAAAAGACCGGCTTTGAAGAGCATGTGCTTCCTGCCTAAAGGTGAATCTTTCGTGAATTCAACTATTTATCCTTGTTTTTCTAAATGATAATAATTATCATTTGCTTTGGTTTTGGAGGAGGTTCCAATGTTTCGCATGCCACTGGGTTTACTATGTTTTCTGGCACTGGCCCTGTCTGTTGCCTGCACAGATCAGCCTTCTGTGGCTGATCAACAACAGCCCGAAATACAAATTTCAGAAGAATCCTCACCGGCATCCAATGACCCTGACACAAGCACAGTGATTAACGGGCCTGTGGTTGTGTACTCTTCCCGTCAGGAACACCTGATCAAGCCTTTGTTCGATCGCTTTACGGCTGAGACCGGTATTGAAGTGCAATACCAGACTGGAGAAGATGGCCCGTTGATCGCCCGCTTACAGGCAGAAGGTGATCGAACTTTCGCAGATATCCTTTATACCGTGGATGCGGGCAATTTATGGTCAGCGGCAGAAAAAGGACTCCTGGCGCCTATACAGTCAACAGTTCTGGAAAAAAATATTCCTGAGAATTTGCAAGATCCGATGAATCGATGGTTTGGTTTGTCAGTGAGGGCAAGAACCATTGTCTATTCCACCGAGCGTGTTGATCCTGCCACCTTAAGCACTTACGAGGCCCTGGCAGATCCGCAATGGCAGGGCAGGTTGTGTCTGCGCACATCCCGCAAGGTTTACAATATGTCCCTTGTGGCTACTCTGATAGAGCGGCTTGGTGAGGCTGAAACCCAGAATATTGTAGAAGGCTGGGTGGACAATCTGGCAACACGGGTTTTTAGCAGTGATGCATTATTGATTGAAGCCATTGCTGCCGGGCAGTGTGATGTTGGCCTGGTAAATACTTATTATCTTGGCCAGCTACAAGCTCAAAACCCGGATATTTCGGCCGCCTTGTTCTGGGCAAACCAGGAATCCAGTGGCGTTCATGTCAACATATCAGGGGCAGGTGTCACACGCTATGCAAAAAACCCTGCAGCAGCTATTCGCTTGATTGAATGGCTATCAACTGAAACACCTCAAAGCATGTTTTCAGAATTGAATCTTGAATATCCTGCAAATCCGCAAGTAGAACCGGTAGCACAGGTTGCAGCCTGGGGCGACTTCACTCCGGATAGTTTAAATGTGGAAGCAGCGGGTCGTCTGCAGTCTGCTGCAGTGATGTTGATGGATCGTGCTGATTATCGCTAGGACTAAACCATGAATCCCTTGTTCAGTGGCGGAAACTGGTTCTGGAGAGGACTTGCGTTTCTAGCCGCAGCAATCGTTATTTTTCCTCTGCTTATTATCATTCTTCAGTGGGGCACTGTAGGCACTGGTGAGCAGGCCATCTGGCAGCATCTATTTGATACCAAACTCGACAGGCTTGCCGTAAATACTTTGCTGCTGGTCTTTGGCGTGGGCATTGGTGTTGTGCTTCTTGGGGTTAGTCTGGCCTGGTTAACTACCTTATGCAATTTCCCGGGACGGCGCTTCTTTGAGTGGGCCATGATGCTGCCACTGGCTATACCCGGCTATGTAATGGCTTTCGTTTTCCTGGGCCTGATGAACTTTTCAGGGCCTTTACAAACTTTTTTACGCAAGCACCTTGGGCCGGAAACCCGGTTTCCAGATGTTCAGGGTGCGGCGGGTGTTATCTTCATTCTCAGCCTCGTGCTTTACCCATATGTCTACATGCTGGCGCGCAGCGCTTTTTTAAATCAGGGCCGCAATTTAATGGATGCCGGGCGCATTTTGGGTTTAAACCGCAGCCAGGCATTTTTAAAAATTGCCTTACCAGTAGCACGACCTGCCATCGTTGCCGGTCTGGCCTTGGCGTTGATGGAGACTCTTGCAGATTTTGGTGCAGTGTCGGTGTTTAATTACGATACTTTTACGACAGCAATTTATGGTGCCTGGTATGGCTTGTTTAATCTCACTGTAGCCGCACAACTGGCCTCTCTGCTGTTGCTGTTTGTGGGAGTCACCCTGGTTCTGGAAAAGCAGTCCAGGAGCCATGCGCGCTATACCCAGGATGGAGAACGCAGTAATAAATCTGCTTATCAGTTAACAGGCAGGTCTGCTTTGGCAGCATCAGTATATTGTTCGGTGGTTTTACTGATTGCCTTTCTGGTCCCGCTTGGGCAGTTGCTGGTATGGATGTTTGAAGCTGGATTTGGAGAACAGGACGGACGTTTCCTTGGCTTTCTTGGCCATACCCTGGGTCTTGGTGCTATTGCCGGTTTCATCACAGTGGCTATAGCCTTGTTATTGGCTTTTGTTAAACGCCTGCCAGGGTCAGCCCTGGTCCAGCGCTGGAGTAACTTTTCTATCCGCATTGCAACCCTTGGTTATGCCTTGCCAGGCTCAGTACTGGCAGTGGGCATCATGCTGGGTTTTACCTACCTTGATCGCAGTTTCGGAACCTTGCTGGGAAGCACTGTGCTGGCCCTTATAATTGCTTATTCCTGCCGTTTTCTGGCAGTGGCCTACGCTCCTATTGATTCGGGTCTGGAGCAGCTTAAACCGTCTGTAATTGATGCTGCACGAAGTCTGGGAGCAAAACCTGGCCGCTTGTTGCGCCAGATATACATTCCCTTGCTCAGACCTGGGCTGATAACCGCTTTTACCATCGTATTTGTAGATGTAATGAAGGAAATGCCTGCGACTCTTATTATGCGGCCATTTGGCTGGGATACCCTGGCAGTACGTATTTACAGTATGACCGCTGAAGGGCAATGGGAGCGTGCTGCATTGCCTGCTGTGACCCTGATAGCGATAGGTCTTATTCCGGTTTACCTGCTAATACGTAATGCCCGGGGCAGCCGGCAAGCAAGCTGATACCCATCTTATTTCCATCTTGCAGGATGGCGTGATCAATCTTATGATGCATTCATGTCATTTTGTCGTGCTGAATGTAAAAACGCTTCAGGCGGCAAAAAAGATCTGACAGGGAAAGTCAGTGAATCAGAGGAATTGCATGTGAGTGAAACACCAGAAAACCTGTATTACGCTTCATCCCACGAATGGCTTAAACCAGGGGAAGATGGCGTTGCCACAGTTGGAATCAGTGATTATGCCCAGAATGAACTGGGTGATGTCGTGTTTGTCGAGTTACCTGATGTTAATAGCCAGGTGTCTGCTCGTGACGAAATCAGTGTCGTTGAATCCGTCAAAACCGCTTCGGACATCTATGCACCCGTTTCCGGCGAAATAATAGCCGTAAATTCGCTGCTGGAAGAGAGCCCGGAGACCATCAATTCCTCGCCCTATGATGATGGCTGGATTATTAAAATCCGCATGAGTAATAAAGAGGAGCTCAAGGAGCTGCTCAGTGCCGAGGATTACAGGGAAAGCCACGACGCCTAGCAAGTACTGGCGAACTGCGATGCCGCAATTATTAGCGGTCTCTGTGAATGTGAAACCTTATTAAATATTTTGAGCTTGGCCTGCCTGTGGTGCAGAGTTATTGATCAAAAGTGGTAGTGGATAAACGTGATTGATTCGGATGGTTTCAGGCCCAATGTGGGCATAATTATTTTTAATGGGCATGGCAAATTGCTATGGGCGAAGCGCCTTGGGCAAGATGCCTGGCAATTTCCCCAGGGCGGTGTTCAGCGGGATGAGTCACCTGAGCAGGCTGCCTTTAGAGAATTAAATGAAGAAGTGGGTCTAGCCCCGGAAGATGTGGAAATTATTGCCAGTACTGATAAGTGGCTGCGTTATAGATTACCAAGTCATTTGATACGGCAGAATTCCCACCCTGTTTGCATAGGCCAGAAACAAAAATGGTATTTAATGCGACTGTTGTCAGATACACAAAAAATTCGTTTTGATTTAAGCGAAAAACCGGAGTTTGATCACTGGCGTTGGGTAAGCTACTGGTATCCGGTAAACCAGGTGGTATCGTTTAAGCGCAAGGTATACAGAAAAGCGCTGGAGGAATTAATCCGGCCCTTCAATGATGCCTTGCAGGACCTCAGCGATGAGAACAATAACCAAGGAAAAACAGCCTCCTGATATGCGTATTCTTTCACCATGCTAGAAACATTGCGCAGTATCATTCAGGAAGTGAATGAGGCAAAGGACCTCAATGCCTCCCTGGAAATTATTGTTCGACGGGTGCAAAAGGCAATGGAAACCCGTGTCTGCTCAGTTTACCTGCTCGATAATAATCTTGAACGCTATGTTTTGATGGCGACTAAAGGCCTGGATGCCTCTTCGGTTGGAAAAGCCAGCTTGTCACTTGAAGAAGGTCTGGTAGGACTTGTTGCCCAGCGTGCGGAACCGGTTAATCTTGAAAACGCGTCTTCCCACCCTCGTTATGTTTATATTCCGGAAACCCGCGAGGAGGAGTTTGAATCATTCCTGGGCGTTCCGGTTATTCACCATCGTGAAGTACTTGGCGTACTCGTTGTTCAGCAAGCTGATGTTCGGGCCTTTGATGCTGAAGAAGAGGCTTTCCTCATTACCTTGTCAGCCCAGCTGGCGGGCATTATCGCTAATGAAGAGGCTCGCGGTGCTATTACCGGATTTAGTCCTACCGGGCTGAAAACAACGGACGCCAGTTTTGACGGGGTTGCTGGTGCGCCAGGGGTAGTGATTGCAGAAGCCGTCACAGTTTTTCCTCCGGCAGATCTGAGTGCTATTCCCAAGCGCAAAACAGATGATATTAAAAAGGAAATTGCATTTTTTAATGAATGCCTGAATGCAGTAAGAATTGATATCAGCGAGCTCAAGATGAAAATCAAGAGCCAGTTGCGTCCGGAAGAGCGTGAATTATTTGATGCTTATCTGCACATGCTTAGTGACGATGCCCTGGGCTCTGAAGTTATCGCGCGTATCAAGGAAGGAAGTTGGGCCCAGGGGGCCCTGGCCAAAGTAGCAAAAGATCATGTCAGAAATCTGGAACATATGGATGATGACTATTTGCGTGAGCGTGCTACCGATATCAAGGATCTATGCTCGCGCGTCCTTTTTTATCTGCAAGAGAAGGAACAGGAAAACCAAAAATATCCTGAACGCTGCATTCTGGTCAGCGAGGAATTATCTGCAGCAATGCTGGCGGAAGTGCCCAAGGAAAACCTGGCAGGCATTGTTTCTTCAAAAGGTTCCGGTCACTCACATGTGGCAATTCTGGCCCGGGCAATGGGCATTCCCGCTGCCATGGGTATTCAGGATCTGCCGTTTTCAGAACTTGATGGCAAGGAAATTATTGTCGACGGTTATAACGGCCGTGTTTACAGTAATCCCTCCGATGAGTTACGTGAGCGCTTCCTGGAGATTGTTCGTGAAGAGGAGCAGCTATCCGAAGGCCTTGAAACAATCAAGGATCTGCCCTGTGAAACCCTCGATGGTAAACGGATTGAGCTTTGGGTGAATACCGGCTTAATGACCGATGTGCTGCGCTCTATAGAGCGGGGAGCCGAAGGTATTGGCCTGTTTCGCACAGAGGTGCCTTTCCTGTTACGTGAACGTTTTCCCACGGAAACCGAGCAAACAGAAATTTATCGTCAGCAGCTGGATGCTTTCTATCCGAAGACTGTCACCATGCGTACTCTTGATATAGGCGGCGACAAACCGCTACCGTATTTTCCCATCAATGAGGAAAATCCGTTTCTCGGATGGCGTGGAATTCGAGTGAGTATGGACCACCCGGAGATTTTTATAAGCCAGGTGAGGGCAATGATTAAAGCCAGTGCCGGCTTTGATAATCTACAGATCATGTTGCCGATGATCAGCAATATGAACGAGGTGGATTATTCGCTGCGTCTTATCAAGCGTGCGTACCAGGAAATCCTCGAAGAAGGTCTGCAAGTGGTAAAACCCAGTGTTGGGGTAATGATTGAAATCCCGGCATTGATGTACCAGGTCAAGGCGCTTTCCAGTCGAGTGGATTTTATCTCTGTTGGCAGTAATGACCTGAGCCAATACCTGTTGGCTATTGACCGCAACAACCCACGCGTTGCCGGCATATATTCCACAATGCACCCCTCGGTACTGCGTGCCTTGAAACAGATTGCCGAAGATGTTCATCGAGAAAATATGCGCCTGAGCATCTGTGGTGAAATGGCAGGCAATCCTGGCGCTGCGGTGTTGTTGATGGCTATGGGCTATGAAGTGCTATCTATGAATGCGACCAGCCTGTTGAAAGTGAAGTCGGTGATTCGCAATGTTACTTTCCAGCAGGCAAAAGAACTGCTTGAAAAGGTGTTGGCGGAAGATGATACCGAGGCAGTGAAGGCTCTGGTTGATATAGAGCTTTATAATGCCGGCGTAGACAGGTTGCTGCGGACCTCGAGCAATAGTTAGCCAGGCAGCCAGGTAAAACTCTCAATAAATTTCCCTTACAGCACTTTTGTTGTGCTAATAAGTCTGCGTCAAAAAAGCTATACTTCGATCAGCAATTTGAACCGGATTTTCACAGTAAATCACTGCGCTGCCCAGGCCAACTTTATATGCTGCAATACCCTCAAATAGACCCCGTCGCCATTTCTCTGGGACCCTTAAAGATTCACTGGTATGCCCTTACCTATATTGCCGGTTTTGCTGCGGCCTGGTGGTTGGGTAATGTCCGAGCGCAAGGCAGGAACTCTGGCTGGAACCGCCTGCAGGTTAGCGACCTGATCACCAACAGCGCTATTGGCGTAATCCTCGGTGGACGTATTGGTTATGTGCTGTTTTATAATTTTGCAGGTTTGCTGGAAAACCCCCTGTCCCTGTTTTATATCTGGCAGGGTGGCATGTCATTCCATGGTGGTTTGCTAGGCGTGGGTATTGCCTTATGGCTGTTTGCTCGAAGTACGGACAAATCCGTGTACCAGGTAATGGATTTTACCGCTCCGCTCGCTCCTCTGGGGCTGGCCTTTGGACGACTCGGTAATTTTATTAATGGTGAGTTATGGGGAAGGGCGTCTGATGTGCCTTGGGCGATGGTGTTTCCCGGTGACGCATTGAAGATCGCGCGTCACCCTTCTCAACTTTATCAGTTTGCCCTGGAAGGACTTAGCCTGTTTGTTATTATCTGGTTCTACTCTTCAAAACCTCGTCCGGCATTTGCGGTAACAGGCGCTTTCTGTGTTGCTTATGGCGTTTTTCGTACCTATATTGAGTTCTACCGGGAGCCGGATGCTCACCTGGGTTTTGTTGCCTTTGACTGGTTAACCAAGGGGCAGCAGTTATCCATACCAATGGTTATTGGTGGGCTGGCTATTCTTGTTGCTGCTTACAAATTTGATTACTTTGGCAAGACAGAGGCAAGGGAAAAGAGGCAAGAGGCAAGAGGCAAGCGATAAGTTTTTGGCAAGAGCGTCATGCCCAGCTGGTTTGGTAATACCGTAGGTCGGATAAAGGCCGCAGGCTGTCATTCGACAGAGATATAATTTAAATTTAATCTATAAAAGAAGAGATCTGTAAATGCAACAATACCTTGATCTGGTGGAACATATCCTCGAAAACGGCGCGAAGAAAGAGGATCGCACCGGTACCGGGACGCTGTCTGTGTTTGGACATCAGATGCGTTTTGATTTGTCAGAGGGCTTCCCGCTGCTTACCACAAAGAAGTTGCATATTCGCTCAATTGTTATTGAATTGCTCTGGTTTTTGAATGGCGATACTAATATCAAGTATCTAAAAGATAACAAGGTCAGGATCTGGGATGAGTGGGCAGATGAAAATGGTGAGCTTGGTCCGGTGTATGGTTTCCAGTGGCGCTCATGGCCGGGCAAAGATGGTCAGGCCGTCGACCAGATAGAAAATGTTATTAACAATATTAAAAATAATCCTGATTCACGACGTCATATTGTTGTCGCCTATAATCCCGCTTATGTGGACGAAATGGCCTTGCCACCATGCCACTCACTTTTTCAATTTTATGTGGCGAACGGCAAGCTGTCCTGTCAGCTTTACCAGCGTTCTGCTGATACTTTTCTTGGCGTGCCATTTAATATTGCGTCCTATGCATTATTGACACATATGATGGCACAGCAATGTGATCTCGATGTTGGGGATTTCGTCTGGACCGGTGGTGATGTGCATTTATATCTGGATCATCTTGATCAGGCCAGGGAACAGATAACGCGCAAACCAATAACGTTGCCGCGGCTTAACATCAAGCGTAAGCCTGAATCCTTATATGAATATGCTTTTGAGGATTTTGAGATTCTTGACTACCAGGCGCTTCCTCATATTGCGGCGCCAATCTCAGTATGAAAATTTCACTGGTATGGGCTATGGCTCAGAATCGGATAATTGGCCGTAATAACAATCTGCCATGGCACCTCCCGGAAGACCTGAAATATTTTAAACGTATTACTCTCGGTAAGCCTGTCATTATGGGACGTAAAACCTTTGAGTCCATAGGCAAACCCTTGCCGGGCCGGACTAATATTGTAGTGACACGCAACGCGGACTTTTCTGCCGAAGGTGTAAAGACAGTAAACTCTCTATCCGCCGCAAAAGCCTTATGCGAAAGCATTGGCGAAATAGATGGAATAAGCGAAGCCATGGTGATCGGGGGAGCAGAAATTTATACACAGGCCATGCCTGTTGCAGATCGCCTGTATCTCACTGAAGTCCATGCCAATGTCGATGGAGATACATTTTTTCCTGAATTTGACCGTAGTCTCTGGAAAGAAGTGGCCCGGGAAGACTTTGATGCCTCAGGGCCCAACCCCTACGCTTACAGTTTTATAGTACTCGATAAAAGTTAAAATTTAATTGGTAATGCCAAAGAGATGAATACCGGTCTGCGTTTACTTGCAGCAATGATGCTTGTCATTGTATTGATGATCCCGGTTTTGGGCCTGTTTTTATCTGTAGGTAAGGAGCTGGAGGAATGGCATGTACCCTCGTCTTTTGATGAGTCGTTTGATTTTGCCAGCAGTAGTTTTGCAGACTATATCGACTACTCAGAACGACGCATCCGTGCCTCCCGACTCGACACGCCCTCTGATGAAGAAGTATCCAAGCTGTTGCCCTATATCCTGGAGCCGGACAGTGACTGCCCGGTAAATGCTGATGGGAAATATCCCGATGGCATAGTTTTGGTACATGGCTTAATTGCTTCCCCCTGGAGCATGAAGCCATTAGCGCAGCATTTTAATTCGCGCTGCTTCTATGTATTAGGACTCTTGCTACCCGGTCATGGATCACGGCCTGGAGATATGCTTGAGTCGACCTGGGAGCATTGGCTTGAAAGTGTGGAATTCTCAACTCAGCAGCTGTCAGATAAAACAGACAGAATATTTTTAAGCGGACATTCAGTGGGTGGCAACCTGGCTGTTTTGGAAGCACTTCATAATTCGGCAGTAGATGCCCTGGTTCTGTTTGCTCCTGCCATGATGGTGACTGAAGCTTCTCGCCTGGCTCGCATCCTGAGTCTTGTCGGAAAACTGTTTCCAGCGGCAGCATGGTTTGAGCTGGAACCTGATGATGCTGTTTACCGCTATGAATCCTTTCCCTTCAGGTCCGCCGCCGAAACCTGGTCACTGATTCAGGAAACTCACAAGACTCTGGATGATACGCCTCTGTCTATACCGGTTTTTACTGTTGCGTCGGCTCAGGATACGACCGTAGATGCCCAGGCCACGTTTGATTTCATGGTGGCACAGGATAATCCGCTGAGTTTTACCTTGTTATATACACAGCGTGAACTGCCACCGTATAACAAGACCCAGGTAAAAATCAGTAATACGCCGGACCAAGGTATTCTGGGCCTGGGCCACCTGGGTCTCATGACTCCTGCGGATCATCCTTATTACGGGAGAGACGGAGCATATCGCTATTGCGGACATTATTTTGGTCAGCCCAATGACAGGTTTGCGCGTTGCAAGGACGGGGAAAGGGATTTTTACGGTGAACCTACTAATGAAAATCTGGCCTTGGGGCTTATTGAGAGAATTGCTTTTAATCCCTTTTACAGTGAGATGATAGAAGAGTTAGACCTGTTTCTTGAGCAGGTCAGTATGGACCCCAGGGGACTGCCAATTCAGCGAGAATTTGAGGGCAGTCGTCTGAACCTGGATAATTAGTTACTTTTGGTAGGAGCGGTTTTAACCGCGAAGAAAAAGAACCTTTCATTCGCGGTTAAAACCGCTCCTACATAGATTCGTGAATCTATGTAGGTCGGAAAAGGGCGCAGCCTGCTATCTGACCCTCTATCAAGGCTCGGCAAAACACACTGCACATATCTTGTTGCCATCCAGATCACGCATATAGGCGGCATAAGCATTCGGTGCAAAATCACGCGGTCCTGGTGCGCCTTCATCAATAGCGCCCATGGCAATTCCTTTCGCATGAAATTCATCAACACCTGCACGGGTTGGCGACTTCAAGCCATAGGTGCCACCGTTGGCAACTGTTGCAGGTTCGCCATTAGCCGGGCTCAGGACAAAAAACTCGGGCCCTTCGTCGGTGCCAAACATGGCGGAATGTCCTTCCACTGTACCAACCAGCTTAGCGCCAAGGGGAGCAAGGACTTCAATATAGAATTCAGTAGCTCTGTTGAGATCATTGGAACTAACGCAGGTGTGGTGTAAGAGTCTCATGGTTTTTCCTTGGCAATGTATGTTGGCAGTATATGCTAACGGATTTTAAAGGGACTTTATAACTTTACTCATATCATTGACGACGGCCATTCCAGGGGAATTGATCGTCACCATCAATGTCTGTCCAGTAGCCACTAAAAGAAGAATAGTCGGTGCTAAATTCCAGATGGACAAAACCTTCGCCGAACTGGTCTGTCCATTCCAGAGAGAAGGCGCGATTACCCTCGGGAATTAAATTGGAAAGCCTGCCTTCATAGATCCCGTTCTCATCATCAACTTTATATGTGCCGGCAAAGCGGCCGCGGGTATCAAAGGCCAGTACAGTAACCACTGGGTCAAGATTACTGCCGTTGTAAGCCCGCCCGGCGTAAGTGCCAGAGATAACGCTGATTTCATCAGGTATCGCAGCGTGGGCCAATGTCGACAAACCTGCTAATAAACTTATTAATAGTGAATACAGGATTTTAGGATTTATTAAAGGCATGCTGTTAAGGCTTCCATCCTGCTTTATAGCTTAATAAAGGCTAAAGCATTATTTGGATTGAGGGGAATAACCAGCTGATGTTGTACCGAGTCGTAACACATTTAAGCCGCGCTGGGGATGCCTGAGGCAATAATCTCTGCGTCCTGACCTGGTCTGATCCTGGAGACGCTGCCAAAACGCACACTGCTGACATACTTGGTGCCATCTGCTGTTACCACAAGGCCATCATTGCCCGCTTCTGCGGCATATTCAGTGCGCACAAGATCGCCATTGGGGGCATAGGTAATGACAGTGTTATTACCGATATTGACCACCACAATATTGCCATCCATATCCATGGCGACGCCATTGGGAACATTTAAATCGCCACCCTGGGCAAAAACAGATGCGCTTCCGTCAGGGGTAACTTGATAAATCAGTTCCGGATCGCGGGAATTGGAAATATAAGCGGTGCCATCATCAGCCACAGCAATACCATTGAGGATGGTTGAGCCAGGCACAGGAACAGAGCTGATTGGCGAGCCTGTGGCCAGATCGTAAGCGCGTAAATAACCAATATCCACGGTATATAAAACGCCATTACTTACTGCGCTACCCAGTGGGTTATGCAATTCCAGGCCATCGCGTGTAGCGCCGATCCACTTGGCGGTGTGCACACTGCCGTCCGGATTAATTAATGATACAAAGCCATCCTGCTCAGCCCCTTCAGCACGGTTGCCTGCATTCATGGCAAGAATTAAATTTTTGTCCGCATCAAAAGTACAGCTTTCGGTAAAATGAAAGCTGCCGAATACTTTGACATTATCCGACATGGGCATGGTGACGCCCGCTTCATTAACTGAGCTTAAAGGTTCGCCGGCAATAAATTCCTGCGCACTAAGTTGAAAAGGCAGAGCACTTAAAGCCAAGGCCAGTAATTTAATTTTTATTGAATGATGCATTTATAATTACTCCGGTATAAATAACCTCCCAAAATGAGCTAATGCCCCAGGCTAGAAGAGGTTTTAAAAGGTTTTATTTACAGATTTCACAAAAAAGCCGCCACATTTTGATAAATCGGGCGGCTTAAATTGTCATATCCTTGTAACTTGTAACTTGTAACTTGTAACTTGTAACTGCCTTTATTCCCTGCTTAGACGCCGGAAATACTCCGCCACAGATTCCTTGTATTCATCGGGAATAAGATCTTGAGTGGCTGTACGCACATTGTTGGGGTTATTGCTATCGTTATCCAGTTGCAGGCCAACTTCCAGCTGCTCAATTAAAGCCAGCATGTCATTGTACTCGCCGGCGAGAATTGCTTCGTTGCGATTCAGGCGCGTGGCTTCCAGCTGTCGGATCCAGTCAAGCATCTGGGCCAGCTCTTCAGTGTTGAGTTCCAGATCCTGCACAGCATCCCTGGCGATGTCAGTAAACTGATCAAGATTGCCATAGAACTGGTCGGGTAAATCTATTGGGCCATTATTAAGTGGATCCACGCCATTCCAGGCTCCGAAGCGGGGGCCAAGGGCGAAACGATCACCCCCTGAATTACCACCGCCCTGTTGCTGACCTTCCTGCTGGCCTTGTTGTCCCTGCTGATTCTGCTGACCTTGCTGTCCTTCCTGACCTTCTTGCCCTGACTGTCCAGGCTGAGGGTTTTGTGCCAGCTGTTCCTGTAGCTGAGCGCGCAGGGCCTGAGCCTGTCGCTGGGCAACTTCCAGATCAGACGTGCCAGGGGCACCTTGTGTTAATACCATTTCCTGAGCATCGTCCAATGAATCCGCCAGCTTGCGCATTTCAGCGGTTACAGCACTTTCGTTGCCAGCAATATAAAGTGCATAACCGGCATCAATGTACAGGCCGGCATTGGTAAGGGCCTGTTCCAGCTCACTTTCCACGATTTCCTGGTTGGCTTGCTGTAATTCTCTTGAGGCATTGGGGACCTCGTCACCAAAACGTTGCATGGAGCTGAGCATCTGTTCCTGCAAACTGGAAAGATCCGCTGCCAGTTCTGCCTTTTCGCGCGCCAGTTGCCATTCTTCCTGCAGCTCCATACCGCGACTGTTTGGATCTTCACCAGATTCTCTTTCCTCAACCGCTTTCGCCATGGCTTGTTCCAGGACCTGTTCCTGGCGCTGTTGTTCCCTGAGCATGCGCTCAGCCTGGTCAGCCATATTACTGAACGAAGATTGCATGTCTGCCAGCTGATCAGCCGCTATTTGTTCACGGGCACCTTCCAGTTGTCGTCCGGCTTCATCCGCAGCTTGTTGGCGCTCTTCGGCGCTGCCATTGTTGCGCATTGCCTCGGCACTTTGTTCCATGGCGCGAATGGCACTGTCCAGCCGCCGTTGCAGTTCGCTTTGTGCAACTTGCTCACCCTGTTGTTCGCCTTGCTGGCCTTCCTGATTGGACTGCTGGCCCTGTTGCCCTGGTTGTCCGGGCTGCCCACCTTGTTGACCTTGCTGTCCAGATTGCTCGCCTTGTGGGGGCTGGTTTTGGGAAGTCTGTTGTCCCTGTCCACGCTGCAGGCTTTCGCGCTGCTGCTGCAACTCTTCCAGACGATCCTGCAATTCCTGGGCTTCGCGCCTCAGCATTTCCTGCTGATAACGCTGCGCTTCAGAAATTTGCTGTTCGTTACGCAGGTTATTGGCCAGCTGTTGCTGACGGCGTGACAGCTCGTCCAGCTGATCCATGATGTCTTCTTCTTCGGCTTGCTGGGCCTGAGGCGAGGCATTGCTACCGGTTTCATATTGGTTAAGTTCAAGGTCCATTTCCAGCTCGAACATTTCTGCCAGATCCTGTTGCGCGCGGCCACCACCGCCGCCACCGCCACCGCCTTGCTGGTTGTTGACCTGGAACTCATTGAAAACTGCTTCCGCACGCAGCAGATGTTGCAGTGCTTCCTGGGCTGGCTGAATGGCTTCGTCCAGCTCTATTGCCGCCAGACGCTCAGACGCTGGATACATATTTTGTACAGCCTGTTCCATATTGGTAACAAATTGCTCAATTTGCTCGTCCATATTGTCCAGCTGACGGGCACGTGTACGCTGGGCTAATGTTGCAGCCTGTTCTGCGAGAGTTGTCTGCAGTTCAGATAACAAGGTGGAGTTGACCTGAACCTGACCAGCACTGGCATCTTCTGCCTGTTCACGAATCAGGTTCCAGGTGGAAGTAATGATTTGTCGTTGACGGTTAGAAATCTCATCCTGAGGACCGCCACCACCGCCACCACCGCCACCACCGGAGAGTTGTGACTGGCTATAACGGCGGGCATAGGACTGTATCTGGATGAAAAACATATCTGTGCGCACAGTCTGGGTGCGGTCATTGCCTTCGGCGTAGAATGATATCAGGTCACCGGGTACCAGTGGGACTTCTGCGGGGGCCGGGGCTTCGCTGTCGTCACTACCAATCATCAGGTTGACATAGTCATCTTCAGATTTCTGAATGCGTTCCTCTTCCGAGGTAACAACGGTGAAAGCACCAACATTGGTTTCGACTATTTCTTCCTCAGGTACGCGAATATCTTCCAGCATAAAAATATGCTCGGCAGTGATATCGCGAATATTTTCAGCGAGAGAAACACTTTGCCAGTCGCCACCATTGACTGAATATTTAAGGGTCAATGCTTCCAGATTAAAATCGTCACTGGCTTCAATGCGAGCAGTGACTTCTTCAATATTGCTGGCATTCCAGTCGCCACCAGGGCGGATGAATTCGATGACTGGCTTGCCGTCCTCGGCAATGCGGATAAAGTAGTCATCGCTCAGGCGTACTTGCTCACCACCGACAATCGCGGCAATGTAATATTCGCCTTCATCAGTGACCATAAATTCTGTCGTGGCCTCAACACCATCAACAGAAAGCCCCTGGCCAGTTTCATTCAATACCAGCTCGCCATCGGGCAAGGGTGCAGTTGTGGTAATTTTCAGTTCAATGCGGGTATCGGGCAAAGTTCGAATATCACCCAGTTCAAAGGTTTCCGGATCACGTTCAGTCCATTCCGGATAATTGTAAGTAAGCTCAAGACTTTCGATGCCGGGAACTTCCACCACTTGAATTGTATATTCAGGACTGCGAATTCCCGTGGTAGTAATAAAGTAGTTCATGTTTTCCTGCAGGGAAAAAAAAGTGAACTCAAAGCCCGCCGGGCTTTTTACCATTTCAACATCCTGCCACTGGCCACCGGTTCCACGCACATGGATGACGGCATCATCAGGAGTGAAGCCTTCCATGACCGCCATTACTCTGAGGTTTGCACCAAGACGGACACTCTGGTCACCGGGAGTAACAGTGATGGATTGCGGCGGTAAAAGATCATCAAAGGCCCACCCGGCAAATAAATTGCGCAGGCTGTAATTCATCATGCCGGGACCGGCAACCAGAAGAATAAGTAAAACGACAAGGGCAGTGCCGCCGATGGCGCTGGCGATGGCAAAATCTCTCTGATTGATTTCCTGTCGAACAGGGTGGCTATCACTGACTTGCAAGGCATCTTCAGCAAGCAGGTCGCGGAAAGGGTTATTGCTTTCCCGCATCTGCATATAGGTTTCTATGCGACCACCGAAATCCGGTGAACGTTCCTCTACCTTGCTGCTGATATCGGCATCAAGATCCTGCAGGGGACGAATGATTCTGGTAATGATGACTGCGGCGACTGCGAGGACGAGGATAATACGGAAAGCGGCAACAGTATCACCGGCAAAACCACTTTCAGTGGAAAACCAGGCGCCAATAACAGACAGCACCAGCAACACTACTACAGTAGCGGCCAGACCCTGCAGCAAGGTGAGTTTTCGAAGACGCTGCTTAAAGGCGTCGAGATACTGATCCAGTCTATCGGAAGTATTCATCTATTTTATGCCTGTCTATTGTCTGAATAGTTTCTTAACTATTGCTTCTTTACTATCGTTTTATTACCAGAGTTTATAGGGTTCCTGTCCTTATGCGTAAATGCTGGTTACCCAGTAGTGATTCCGCAATGACAATGAGTGCAAGCAGAATCAGGAAAATTCGCCAGATTTCATTTTCTTCCAGGTCTTCGTCAGCAACACCAGACTCTGAATTTAAAGCCTGTTCTCCTGAATTAGCAGTACCTGCCACCACATTCTGCCAGTTTTGTAATACCTGGGCATCCATTATTGTGAGATCTGACTCCCTTTGGTCAGGGTTCACGGCAACCAGAACCTCGCCTCCAGAGGAAAAGACCTGATAATAACCGGTTTTATTCAAAGGAATATCCTGGGCCTGGGTGGTATCTGACAGTGACAGCAAACTTACGCCATCAGGATCATAGACCTGACCTGAAGAGCCCCCAGCAAGGGATAGTTGCAAAAAGCTTTCTGCTATCTGCTCGCGGATTAACAGGTTTTCATTGGACAGATAGCGTGCAGCTTCTGCCATGAAGCTGACAAAGACCGGTTTCACGGGTAGGTCGCTAAGTGTATTGTCCAGCGCCGTGGTTAATAGCATTATTCGACCGCGGCCAATATTGCTTTCCAGTAATACCGGTCGATTGTCTGCCTGGGCAATCAGCACGCGCTCATCACCGTTTAAACTCACTGGCAGAGTTTGCATATTTACCGAGCCCCAGCCTGAGGTTTCCGACAGGGCAGGGTGACTATTATCTATCATGGTAATTGGGTTCCGGTTTTCGCGGCGTATCGGGTTACTGCCCACTGCCAGGTCCAGAACGGGTACCGAGTCCAGGCCAAGGCTGGATTCGCCTGCCGCGGCCAGCACTGCGCCACCGCCACTTACATAATCGGTGATTGCAGTGGCCAGACTGGCATTTATCGCCCCAATGTCTTCTATCACTATCCAGGGATAGCGCTGCAGGACGCGCGCATCCAGATCAGCAAGAGTCTGGGTGATCACTTCATAGCCCCTTGGCGCGGTTTCCAAGGCAGCAGAGATATAGGTAACGCCCAGTGATTGCGGATTTTCGGTCAGCAATAGCACCGGTGCTGGTGGTGAGTTATCAAACACCGTGTGACGAATATCATCACCGGCCAGAGAATCATTGGGTAACAGTCTGATATCAATACGATTATCACCTTCCTCAAAGACAACGTTATCAAAATTTATAAAGCTCAGACCTCCTCCATTGAGTGTGACCTGTTGTTCCTGCTGGAGCATATTATTGATGCTCAGGGTGATGGTGCGCTCTGAGGAATCCTCATTGGTTGCAAAGCCTCGAATGCCGGCTTCAACAGCATTACGATTGCTCACCAGAACGGAATCAACCATCCAGTTTGCCGCGTTATTTGTTTGCACCCGCTCAAGCTCCAGTAGAACTGGTCTGCCATTGATGACATCAGGGATCATGTCGGCAAAACGGACGGCCTGGCCGGTCTGTTGGAAATCACTGATAAAATGCAGTACAAAGTTGGCCTGACTTGCCTCGATCAGGGTATTCATACTGGTCACCATAGTGCCCAGATCAAGCTTGCCATTGTCCGGAGCAAGGCCGCTCAGAGCCTGAATGAGGATAGCGCCGTCCGGGGTGGCAGTCGCCACCGTCGTAATGCCTGATGAGGCCGTATAAAGGCTTGCCACCTCGTCATCGCCCAGCCCATTGATAATATCCTGGACGCGTTGCAAAGCCGTGGCGAAACTGTCGCCAGCCTGCATGGAAAATGAAGTATCCAGCACAATGACATGATGTGTGGTGTCTTCAGTTATCAGGGCTTGGGGTGGAGAGAAAAGGACCGGTCGGGCAAAGGCCAGCACAAGAATCAGGAAAAAGAGAATACGCAGGGCCATGAGCAGCAAATATTTCAGCTTCCTTTGCACATGGATGCGTTTCCTGGCAGGTTCCAGAAACATCGTGGTGCTGAATTGCTCCCGTTCTGTGACCTGGGTTTCAAGGCGATGCAGCCATATTGGCAGGCCTATGCCGAGAAGACCAAGAAGAAATAAGGGACCTAGCAATGCCACGGATTAACCCCTCTTCTCTCTGAATGTTAAATAATTATGCAGCGCCTTATCCAGTGGATCAGCAGTGTTAATCAATACATGATCAGCGCGAATGCCGTTGGCTGCTTCTTCTATATTTTTAATATGGTTTTGAATCTTTTCCCGATAGGCTTTTGCCATATAGGTAGGCTCTACTTCTATGGCCTGGCCGGTTTCCATATCTTCGTAAAGAGTGGATTGCTTGATCTTTGGATCCAGCTCATCAGAATCCAGCAGATGAAACATAATCACGTCCTGCCCGTGCATAGCCAGAGGACGAATATTCTCCAGCAGTTCTTCTGCATCACAGTAAAAATCTGAAATGACAGCAACGAGGCCGCGTTTTTTTACATGTTCACGAAAGCGATTCATGGGTTTATTAATGTCTGTGCCCATAGAGGCTTCGGCCTTATCCAGTGTGTGGATGACCCCTTGCAGGGAGCCTACCTTGCTGGCTGGAGGCCGATAATCCACCACGTCATCGTCAAACAGCATCACACCAATAGCATCATGCTGGCGCGATGAGAGATAGGCCAGACTGGCTCCCAGATATTTGCCATATTGCAGTTTACTGGTGCTAGCGCTACCAAAGCCCATTGAGGCACTGGTATCCAGCAAGAGCATCAAGTGGCTGTTGGTTTCGCCCATGAAGCGTTTGATATAGGTACGATCAGTGCGTGAAAAAACATTCCAGTCGATATAACGTGGGTCATCGCCATCCGAGTATTCCCGGTACTCAACAAACTCCTGGCTGAAGCCAAACTTGGGTGAGCGGTGCAGGCCATTCACAAAACCTTCTACAACAGCTTTGGCCACCAGCTCCAGATTCGACATGCTGGCCAGCACGCTGGGATCCAGCAGGCGGGTCTGGGCATTTCTCGTTTCAGTGCTGCCAGGGCTCATCGGTTCATCTTCATTTTAATCGCTCTAATTTTCTGCTTAGCTAGCTGCAGTCGGTGCTGGTATCTCATTTAGCATACTGTTGAGAATGTCATCGACAGTGACGCCATCAGACTCTGCATAATAATTTGGTAATACACGGTGACGCAGAATAGGGGGCGCCAGGGATTTAATGTCGTCCGGTGTGACATGGTAGCGGCCATCCATAAGGGCGCGGGCTTTGGAGGCCAGCACCAGATTCATCGAAGCACGGATACTGGAGCCAAAGTTGATATATTTTTTAATCATATCAGTAGCCAGAGGATCCGATGGGCGAGTTGCCCTGACCACATCCACAGCATAGCGGGTAACAGATTCTGAAATTGGCACCTGACGGACCAGCCATTGGAACTTGGTAATTTCTTCACTGGTGGTGCAGGCTTCCACTTCCGGCATGTCAACACGTCGGGTAAAGCGGTCAAGTACGGCCACTTCTTCTTCAGGTGACAGGTAATCCAGGATCTCGTTAAACAAAAAGCGGTCAAGTTGCGCTTCCGGTAATGGGTAGGTGCCTTCCAGTTCAATCGGATTCTGTGTGGCCAGCACCAGGAAAGGCTTATCCAGGGTATGCAGCTGGCCCCGGACAGTCACGGTTTTTTCCTGCATGGCTTCTAACAGAGCTGCCTGGGTTTTTGGTGGCGTCCTGTTAATCTCATCGGCCAGCAGTACGTTGGTAAACACTGGTCCAGGAACAAAGCGCCACTCACGTTTACCGGTACTCTGATCTTCTTCAACCATGTCGGTGCCGGTAATATCAGTAGGCATCAGGTCAGGGGTAAACTGAATGCGTTTAAAGGTCAGCCCCAGTGCCGAGGCCAGGGTATGTACCAGCAGGGTTTTTGCCGTGCCGGGCATTCCTGTTATTAAACAATGACCACCCACATACAATGTGATGAGCAGATTATCCACAATGTGCTGCTGGCCAATAATAGTGCCGGCTATTTGATCGCGGATTTTACTGTTGGCAATCTGGAATGACTTGACCAGCTCTCTGGTTTCATCGGTATCAAATGCTTCGTTAACTTCTTCGCTCATATCACGTTCCTGTATGTCTTACCTATATTCTTGTGGGTTGTCTCTATTATTTTTCGTTGACCATAATCTACAAAGTGCCTGATTAATTACTTGTCCTGCTCATTTCCAGCAACAACTGCTGGGCCGGTCTGAACTGGGGTGCAATATCCAGCGCTGTCATCAGGTATTCCATGGTTTTTTCATCATTGTCCAACGCATTATAGGCATTGGCAATACGGTAATTGGCTGAGGCTTTATCCAATGGGTCCAGTGCCAGCAGTACTTCAAATTCTTCCAAAGCTTTTGCCGGCCTTTGTGTGTCCATATAGAGGTCGCCCAGTTTTACATGCAGATCCTCAATAAAGGGGTCGGCATAGCTGGTATCCATCAGGACAGCTTCGGCCTCGCTATTCATCTTACGTTCCAGGTAATAATCGGCAAGACTGAGCAGGGCTGCGGGCAGATAACCGCCTTTTTGCCAGAACGTTTGCAGAGCCTGAAATTCTTCTTCCTTGTTATCAAGTTTTTCGTATGCCCGTGCCATGACAATATATGGGCTGTCATTTTCTACGTAATCCGGGTAAGTGAAGACTGCACGTTCTGCTGCCGCCGCGGCTTCTTCCCATTTTTCTGCCTGCAAGGCTTCATAGCCGGCACGCATATCTTCCATCCAGACGCCCAGACCATTAAGCAAGGGTCCGTACTCAATATCAATAAACTGCTTGAAGTGGCGATCGAATTCGCTGTCACTAATTCCCAGAACCTGCTCAATGGCTGCAACAGGGGTGATGTCTTCGTTAAATAGATAAAGCATGTCGACAATTTTGTCGAAGCCGTATTCAAGGTCGATGAAGTCAAAAATCAAGCCGGCCTGCATATAGGAAACGATCACCTGCCCATCATAATTCGGCCGCATAAAGCCATCATCGAGAACAGCAATAGGGAGGAATTTATCTTCTGCCATGGCCTGCAAAACATTAGTAGGAATTTTTCGGCCAGGTATGGGACCGGTACGCCATTCTTCATACACTGAAATACCTTCACTGAACCAGCGTGGTACCAGGTTGCCGGTGGCCTTTAGGGTAAAAACATGAGCCATTTCATGCCATAGCGTTGTTCCCCAATGGTATCTCTGATCGGGATGACCGGTGGGTGAATCCATGGCAAATAGATAACCAAAAGTGACACCAAGAATACCCACGCCGGGCATGCCGATGGAGCGCACTACAAAATCTTCATGGTTGGGATAAATTTCTACAATGATGGGTTCTTTCGGTTCGAAACGGTAACGCTCGGTATACACATCAATACTGTCTTCCGATAATTTACGGGCGTAATTTTTCAGCACATCACGCTCTTCTTTGTGCAGCTTGACGACAAGTTCTGGTAAGGGACCTTCTGGTGGATCCGGATAGGTAATGGACACAAAGTCCTCGGTGAAGGTGTCCAGAAGGCGAAGCAGGTTGACTGTCATCGGGTTGAAAGCATTGCCATCATAAGAAATATTCACATGCCTGATAGCGTCATTGATGTCGTTAAGGCGCAGGTAATTCTGGCCCAGGTAAATATGAGCTTCCCAGTGGTCGGGCTGCAAGGTGACGGCTTCCTTAAAAAAGTCACCTGCTTCTTCATAGCGTCGAATTATCGTGGCATGGTAGCCGGGAATGAACCAGGCATCGCCATAGCCAGGACTTTCTTCCAGGGATGCATCAATCCAGACTTGGTAATCGCCACGCGTCATGAATTCATAGGAGGCTCTCAGAGCTTTAAGTTCCATGGTGGCCAGACTTTCATCTTCCGCAAATTCAAAAGCCTCTTCCAGAGATCGCTCGGCTTCCTGATAACGATCCTGGCGCAAGAGAGAGCGAATCACCATCATCATGGCGCGCAATTTGGCGCCATGGGGAGCAAGACCTTCTTCCATGACCTTGTTTAAATGCTGGTTAAGGACTTCCGGATCGCCACCTTCGCTGAGGGCGGATGCAGCACCGATATGTGCCCAGGAGTTTTCAGGATCAATTTCCAGCGCTTCACCAAACAGGGTATAGGCCTCGGAATACTGGTATGAATCTATAAAAAGCTCACCCCAACGTACCCTTACCATTGGGTCTTCAGGGAAGCGCTTGATGGCATCCTGAAACTGTGTGTTGGCATTTTGCAGGTCGCCTTGTGCCCAGAAAGCTTCGGCGCGGATTTGCGACGTTTGCTCTCGGTTGTGCAGCCCGCTATAGCAGGCCGCAGCTTCCAGTAACTGTCCTGCCCAGTTCAGGGTTTCACACTGGAGCAGGCTTTGGTTATCTATGGCGCCATAAAGATGGTCACGGGCAAAAGTGGAATGTGAAGCTATGGAGGGAAGAACGGCAAGAAGAACAATAGCAGTCGGCCTGGCAACTTCTGCGGCAATACTTACAGAAACACTTGCAAGAACGGGAGCAGCGAGGTCATAAAAAGAATATGTGTTGTTAGGCCTATTGAACATTTGCCTGCGTGCCTTCCCGTAAACTGTCTATCTGTTCACTAATCTCGGCTGACTCCAGAATAAGAGCCTGCAGATTCTGGATATACTCTACATTGGAAAATTCATTGCGCCGTAATTGCAGTGATTCAATTTCCGTATCGAGCTCAAGACGTCTGCTAATAAAAGCATTGATGCGCGGGTTCTCATCAGATGTTGCGAGCGGTTCAACTCTCGCAAGACTGAAACTTGCTGCGCCTTCACCTCGAATCTGTGGATGCTCCGTTGCCAGTTTGCCTGAGGATTCAAAAAATTCTGCAACGCTGCGTTCGGCAAAATCGAAAGCTTCCTGAATGCTGACATTATTATTTTTATTTATGTCTGCAATATCACTGGCCAGGGCGGCAGCAAAATAATTACCGAACTCGGTAGCATTTTTTTCATTGCCATTGCGTGTGGCTGTAATAATGACACGCTGGTCGCTTTCGAGTCCGTCGAGAATAGCGCCACTGGTGCTTGAAGTGTTTACCAGGAAATGATTCTGCCCCGGGAAGCTTTCCAGAATTTCAGCCAGATCTGCATCGGTGATATCCGGTCCTGAAATATTAAACTTGTATTGTTCTCCGTCATAACTGCCGTGACCCACCAGATAAATAGCCGCTCTATCATCCTCATTCATGGACTCTGCCAGGTTTTGAAAATGAATAAGCAGGGCGCTTCGTGTTGCATCATCGCCTGCCATCGAGGTCACATGTGACGCATCAGCCAGAGTGATGGAGGCGTCATAAATTTTTTGTGCCTGATCGGCAAATTTGTCATCATATTCAGGTAAGCCACCCAGTCCTTGCACAATAGTGACGTATAAAGCGGCGTTGGCATTTGGTATTAGCAAGATGGTGCTTATTAATAGAAGCAACATGATCTGTAGTTTGTTCATCACTTTGTTCATCACTTTGTTTGCGGTGGTATTTGTCACCAGCAGTTCCTAGATAGTCCGCCAGTGGCGTCTTAATAACCACTCGAGGGTTTTCAGTAGTATCAGCAAGAGAAAAAAGAACGGTGCGTCCCACAAATAACTGATTTGTTGTTCTGTAATACCTGCAGTGGAATAGGAAATGGCTTCAGGAATTTCATTCCATTGCTCCGGTGTCCAGTATTGTCCACCGGTGACCTGTGCAACCCTTTCCAGTAAAGGTTTGTTTTGACGTACATTGAAAATTTCCTGACCCTGATCGTAGCGCACTGCAGTTGTTGAAGAGCTCACCAGGGTTTCTCCGACACGGGAGATAGCGTCGATACTGTACAGGCCGGTTTGCTCTGGTTTGAAACCCGCTTCATAAACACCTGGCTGTCCTGAAACTGGCTGCAGCTCGAGGCTTACCACATCATTATTTTCGGAAGACACTACTGCAGAGATGGCCAGACCCTGGTTTTCTTCGGAATCAGGGTCCCGCACCTGGGCACGGACTTTAATCTCTTCATTTTCAATGCGGCTTGAAAGCTCAAAAGGTCGGGGGGAGTTGGCAACCAGCGCTCTGGTGAGTTGACGCCAGAATGTCTCGTGCCGCATATCTGCCACGGGCAGGCTCATTTGCCAGCGCCAGGTTCCGCCTGTGGCGAGAATATAACTCTGGCCGCGTCCGTAAGGCTGGGTGACTAACAAAGGCTGAATTCGGCCTTCGACATTCACCCCCAGTAAAGTTGTTGCTGCAGGGCGTAAAGGACCAATTTGCTGGTAGTCGGCAACTTCCGGGAGTTCAGACCACAATCGGTCATTTTCCGATTCGCTGTCACTGAATTGCAACATGGGAGCAAGTCGGCCGCTATCCGTTAAAGCTACGGGCGCCTTTTCACGGATAAACGCTGCTTCTTCGGCGTTAAGGCGCGACGGCAGTATTTCGTTCACCACAGTTTCACCCCAGCCGCCCAGGCCAAGACCATTGAGACCTGCCAGCATCATGAAGCTGCCGCCCCGCTCGCTGACAAAATCCCGAATCATTTCCTGTTGCTCACTGGTCAGTTCTGCTGCATTCAGACTACCCATTATCAGGGCATCGTAATCAAACAGCTCGGCTCGCTCAGTGGGGAATCCGTTTTCCAGCTGTTCGGGGCTTTCTATTCCTTGCCGGTAATATTTATTGGGAGTGACCTTTAGCAGAGTTGATAGCTGGATACTGGGATCATCATTCAGGGCGCGCTGCATAAACTTGTATTCCCAGCGCGGCTCGCCTTCCACATAGAGAACCTTGTAACGACTTTCCTCGACATCCACTACACGGGCCCGTGTGTTATTTGCCAGATTGCTTTCATTGTCGATGGGGTCAAGGGTAAAACGCAGGTCCAGCTGACCAGGTTCAGGCACTTCAATATCAATGAAGGCCAGCGTCATATTCTGCCCGTCACTGAGGGCAATTTCTTCTGTAGATAAGAAGGTGTCTCCGTCATAGACCTTGATTCTGGCAGTGCCACCCTGGTCATGGAGTATTCCGACACGGGCAGACAGGGTTGTGCCAGGGAGGGCTTTTTCAGGGAGCAGGACCTCGGTGAGCTCGAGGTCTTCCGGGATGTTTTCGCGGCCTAGACCAACACTGTGTACGGGAACCCCATAAGCAGCAATTTCACTCATCTCAGCCTGGCTGATAGCGCCACTGTTATCTGCGCCGTCACTCACCAGAATGACTGCACCCAGGGAGGCGCCGGTAGCCTGGCGCAGTGTTTGTAGAATTGACTGTCCCAGGTTGGTGGCAACTCCTGGTTCGGGCAAGGTAGAGAAGGAGTCCAGGGTATTAGCGGTAGCTGAAAAGCCATAAGGCAGGATAGTGTAAATATCGGCGATTTCTTCAAGGGATTCCGGGGTCAATAAAGACTGGGCCTGATCCATTCGAGTCGTCCCGCCCTCATTGAAGGTCATGCTTCCGGATGTATCGAGCATGATTGCTACAGCATTTTCACCACTGAGCAGGCGCTCGGATACCAGTGCCGGCTGCCAGACCACCACCATGACTACAGCAAGCATTAATAGTTGGATAAAACCGATAGAGCCGAGCTGCAACCAGTTCATATTGCCCGGCCGTCGTATAAACAACACGACCAGAACGGCCAGAAAGGCAAGAATAACCCCAAACATCATCCATAACGGCCAACCGCTGGCGAATATGAAGTTGCTGTCATTAAATACTGATCGGGGATATTTGAAGAAAAATTCGATCATACTGCCAATACGTAATTTGAAGTGCTTCGGTTTGAACAACTACCCACTATGGGTAAGACCCTTGAAATTCTAATTCATTCTGGGCTAATTACCGCGGCAGTAAAAGAAGGCACAAAAACTCCTTCTGAATGCCGTGCCCACTTGCCGTAAACCAGGCATAAAATAGTGGAACTCAAGCCCTGCTACCCCCGGAAAATGGCGTTTTGTAAAGGGGGAAGACATATAATCATGTTTGCCAAAAGAATACCATCCCCGCACCGGCTACCCTAATAAAGGCGGGCTAATTTCATAATACTGACACATTCATGTCTATTCTATTGCCCCTTGCTACCGCCAAGTTGCCCTGTTATGCGGGCTGGTTTATGCTCCTGTGGAAACGTAGTCAATAAACCAAAACAATAAAGCGGGGAGCAAAGGTAAGCAAAAAGACGATCACCACGATTAATACTCTCTCTTTTTTTGGCCAATGTTTCCGCAGAATAAGTAAGAAATTAAGGAAAATAACATGTTTAAAAAATTAGCAATGGCGTTGCTTTGCACGCCGATATTGGTTTTTGCTCAAACAGATTTTGATGAAATTGAAATTACGGTAAGTGAAGTGACAAACGGCATTTACATGCTGGAGGGCTCCGGTGGCAATATTGGTCTTAGTGTAGGGGAAGATGGAGTATTTATTATCGAC
Source organism: Gammaproteobacteria bacterium (assembly GCA_018698975.1). GTDB lineage: Bacteria > Pseudomonadota > Gammaproteobacteria > Pseudomonadales > Pseudohongiellaceae > Eutrophocola. The sequence continues at coordinate 11,248 of JABIPQ010000119.1, read as the reverse complement.
GATCAATTTGGGCCATTGACCGGGAAAATCAAAGCAGCCATTGCTGAATATTCCAATGATGATGTGCAGTTTGTTTTCAATACCCATTTTCATTATGACCATAGTGACGGCAATGAAAATTTTGGTGCTGGCGGTGCCATCATTATTGCCCAGAACAATGCCAGAATGCGTATGACTGAAGATAATTTTCTGCAGGTAGTTAATGTGCAGCAAAATGCCTATAACGCTGATGGTCTGCCCAAAATCACTTTTACAGATTCAATGACTCTTCACTACAACGGTCACACCTTGCAGGCAAGGCATTTTGGTTCAGGGCATACCGATGGAGACACAATTCTTAAATTTGAGGAAGCCAATGTCATCCATACCGGCGATGTATTTGTGCGTTATGGCCTGCCTTTTATTGATGTACCTAATGGCGGCAATCTGAACGGCATTATCAGAGTAATGCACGGGGCTATTGCTATGGCTGATGCAGATACAAAGGTTATTCCGGGGCATGGCCAGCTTTCTGGCCGCCAGGACATGCTTGACTATGTGGAGATGCTGGAGACGATTCGCGACAGAGTTTACGAGGGCATCACGGCAGGCATGACTTTGGAGCAAATCACTGCGACAAACCCGGTACGCGGGTATCCTGAAGGTTTTCTGAACAATGAATCTTTTAGCAAAATCGCCTATGGCAGTTTCTTCTAAACACCCTAAACTTTTTAATAGGTACTATTCAGTGGAAATAACTATAAAATAGTGAATTGCTGAAAAAGCAGCAAAATATAAAATCCATTACGAGAACCATAAAGGCGCAGCATTGACTGCGCTTTGTTATATTCAAAGTCATATTAAAATTTTCAATTCAATAACAATAATTATTAAGGAAGTAGTACATGCTGGTACCAAAGGCCATCGCTCAGATTCTTAAAGCTGAGGGAATTAAATATTTATTTGCTTATCCTCTAAATCCCATCATCGAAGCTGCAGCTGAAGTAGATATTCGCACTATTATTGTTCGCCAGGAAAGAACCGGTGTGCATATGGCTGATGCCTTAAGCCGCATGACATCAGGTGAAGAGATTGGTGTTTTTGTTATGCAGCACGGGCCAGGTGCAGAAAATGCATTCGGCGGTGTCGCTCAGGCTTATGGTGAGTCAGTACCGGTGCTGATCATGCCCGCAGGCTATGATCGCAAGCTGGCCAATTATTTTCCCAACTTTAATTCCACCTTGAACATGAAGCACATTACCAAGTGGGCAGAACCGATCACTTCGGGATCTGAAGTGCAGAATATTATGCGGCGGGCATTTACTCAGCTGCGCAATGGCAGGCCTGGTCCGGTACTGGTGGAAATCCCGTGGGATGTCTGCCAGGAAGAGTCAGACATTTCTGAATATGTGCCCAGTTATAAAACCAAATATACGCCTGAAGCTGAAAGTATCAAAGCCGCAGCAGTCGAACTGGCTGCAGCAGAAAAACCAGTGATCTATGCGGGACAGGGTATTCATTACTCAAAAGCCTGGGATGAATTAAAGGAAATTGCGGAACTGCTGAATGTCCCGGTGACAACCAGCCTGGAAGGCAAAAGTGCCTTCAATGAGACTCACCCGCTGAGCATTGGTTCCGGTGGCCATGCTACGCCCCTGGCGGTTTATCATTTTCTTAATGATGCGGATCTTATTTTTGGCATTGGTTGTAGTTTTGCCATTACCTCGTTTGGCACTCGCATGCCTGATAACAAAAAAGTCATTCATGCCACTCTTGATCCGATGGATTTGAACAAGGATGTGCCAGCAGCACTTGGTCTGATCGGTGATGCAAAACTCACTTTGCGCGCCTTGATTGATGAATTAAAAACCCTTGATCTGGCTAAAGCTCAAAGTCGAAAAGAATCAACGCCAGCAGATATTAAAAAAGTGAAAGATGCATGGATGGCACAATGGTTACCTAAACTTACATCCGAGCAGTCGCCCATGACACCTTACCGGGTGATTTATGAACTCAATAAACTGGTCGATAAACAAAAAGTGGTGATCACTCATGATGCCGGTAGTCCACGTGACCAGCTGGTTCCGTTTTGGGAAAGTGAGGCGCCGTTATCCTATATTGGCTGGGGTAAAACGACACAGCTTGGTTATGGTTTGCCTTTAGCCATGGGCGCCAAATTGGCGCGCCCCGACCATTTGTGTATCAATGTCTGGGGAGATGCGGCGATAGGCTTTACCGGCATGGATTTTGAAACAGCAGTGCGTGAACGCATACCTATTTTGTCTATCCTGTTTAATAATTTTTGCATGGCCATGGAGCTTCCGATTATGGAAGTGTCTACAGAAAAATATCGTTCAACCGACATTGGCGGGAATTATTCTGAAATGGCAAAAGCGTTTGGCGGATACGGTGAGCGAATCACCGACCCTGATGATATTGTGGCAGCCTTGAAAAGAGGTATTGAAGCCACTGAAAATGGCGAAGCAGTTTTGCTGGAGTTTATTACCTGCAAGGAACTTGAATCATCGTTACATTATTCCAGCTATGGGAAGTAGCGTAAACGCGGGTCAGATCAAAATATTTCTTTAGAGCGCTTTTTCAATTATAAAGCTTGTGGAAATTTTGTTCTGACCCCAATTTAACGCATAGAGGCAAGATGTTTAATACCTTGAAAGAAAAGTTCGGGCCAGGCTTGCTCTATGCCGCTGTGGCAGTGGGTGTGTCTCACCTGGTGTCTTCGCCAACAGCCGGCGCCACTTATGGACTCATCATGGTGGCTTATGCCGTACTGGTGTGCCTGGTTAAATATCCGACCTTCCTGTTTGGTGCCACTTATGCAGCCGCCACTGGCGAGACCCTCGTTGATGGTTACGCCAAGATGGGCAAATGGGTGGTTGTTCTTTTTTTCCTGATGCAGCTTTTTGAATATACCTTTGCCATTTCCGGTGTCGCTGTGACAACCGCCGCGATCATGCGCAGTGTGTTTGGTATTGAAATGGGTCTCGGTATTGAATTTGGCCTGGTGGCTTCTTGTATGGTTATTCTTGCCCTTGGGCGTTACTCGGTGCTCGAAGATATTACCCGTGTACTGGTTATCCTTTTTACTATCGGCACCATCATTGCGGCGGTTGTTGCGATTGCTGCAATTGATACAGGCGGGGCTAGCCTGTCTGCCAATATTGGATCTGAGCTTGCCGGCGAAAACAGGATACCGACTATTTTATTTCTGATTGCCGTTGCCGGCTGGATGCCAACCGGCACGGCAGGATCAGTTGGCCTGTCATTGTGGGTGAAAGCAAAAAGCATTCGTCTCAAGCGACCAGTTACAACCGCCGAAGCGGCATTTGATTTTCATGTGGGCTATGGCACTGCGATATTTCTCGCCATTTGTTTTGTTTTGCTTGGCACATTGGTGATGTATATCAACGGCGTAGAAGTGGAGGCCAATGGTGCTGATTTTGCGGCCCAGTTGATAAGCCTGTTTACCTCGACAATTGGTGAGTGGATTTATCCGGTGATTGCCCTGTCGGCGATTACTGTCATGTATTCAACATTGTTGACCCTGGTGGACTTGATGCCACGTTCTTCGGCGGCGGCGCTGGTTGAAATATTTCCTGTCAGTGCCGGGGAAAAATCGGACAGGTTCGGCAAAATCTATTACATCTTTATCGGCGTGGAACTGCTGCTGGTAATGGGGGTGCTGTTTATCCTGCTGGACTCATTCGGGACCTTCATCGCCTGGGTGACCTCAATGGGATTTGTTGTGGCGCCTGTTTTTTCTTTCCTCAATCATAAGGCAATGTTTGGTCCTGATATTGCCGAGAAGGATCGTCCCGGTAATTTCATTCGTTACTGGAGTATTGGCACGATTTCCATTCTTACGGTGGTTGCGTTAATTTTTGTCTACATGACATACCTTATGTAGAAGAGATAGTAGAAGCTATTTAGTCCAGAGCCAGGGGGAGTTTATGTTTGAGTTGTTATCCAGAGAACGCATTATTGCGCAGCCTGGGTTTAATCGTTGGAAAGTTCCCCCTGCTTCAATTGCTATTCATTTATGTATCGGCTCGGTCTATGCATGGAGCATCTACAATCCGCCGCTAACCCGATTATTTGGAGTCGTTTCACCAGCCTCCGCCGATTGGAGTTTGCAGGATGTCACCTGGGTCTTCTCTGTTGCCATCGTTTTTCTTGGACTGGCCGCAGCTCTCGCAGGTCATTGGCTGGACAAGGTTGGCCCGCGTATGGTGGGTACTGCTGCTGCAGTATTGTGGGGCGGGGGTTATCTGGTCGGCAGTATTGGTATTTACACTCACCAGTTATGGCTACTGTACTTTGGTTACGGTGTGCTGGGTGGCTGCGGTTTGGGACTGGGGTATGTGTCACCTGTAAGCACCTTGATTAAATGGTTTCCCGACCGCCGCGGTATGGCTGCCGGAATGGCCATTATGGGATTTGGCGGCGGCGCCATGATTGGCGCTCCGCTGAAAAGGTATTTTATTCAGCTGTTTTACCAGGCTCCGGAATATCTGGGTACTGCTGATCAGGTGACACTGATCACTGAGGCTGGGCGCCGTTTTGTGCAGCAGGCCGGGGAGCAAATCGAAGTGGTTGTGGTTGGCGCTAACGATGTAGCCAGCATGCTGGTGCCGGGTGCAGAAGGTGTTTATGTGGTCGGCACAGGGTCTACCGGTGTTGAGCAAACATTTATTGTGCTTGGATTATTATATTTTGTGGTTATGCTAATTGCGGCATTTTCTTATCGCATTCCAGCGGATGACTGGCAGCCAGAAGGCTGGGTCGCACCAGAAGAAGATGCTGATTCCAGTAAAATGATTACCTCCCATAATGTTGATATCGAAGAAGCGATGAAGACGCCACAGTTCTATAAGCTCTGGATTGTGCTATGTATGAATGTGTCAGCAGGGATTGGTGTGCTGGGTGTTGCCAGCACCATGATGAGTGAAATTTTTGGTACAACACTGCCCAATATCGTTGATGGTGCTTTTGCTGCCTTGTATGTCAGCATGATTTCAGTATTTAACATGGTCGGGCGTTTTATCTGGGCGAGCTCTTCTGATTATCTGGGGCGAAAAAACACCTACTGGATCTTTTTTGCCCTAGGGATTGTGCTGTATTGCTCCGTACCCTATGCCGCACAACAGGTTAGTGCCAATCCTGCTGTGGTCTGGTTAGTGCTGTTTTATGCCGCAACGATGATTATTTTTACTATGTATGGTGGCGGCTTTGCCACAATACCGGCCTATCTTGCGGATGTTTTTGGTACAAAATATGTCGGCGGAATCCATGGACGATTACTTACCGCCTGGAGCACAGCCGGCGTTGTAGGGCCGTTGGCAATAACCTCTTTGCGTGAGTCAGCTGTGAGCAGGGCAATTGAAGATCTGGTTAGCCGTATTGATCCGGTCGATTTTCAGGAAAAATTTGGCACAGGGGTTGAGCAACTGGATCAGCTAGTTGCAGCCCAAACTGTTACTATTGCCAGCCTTATGGAGATAGCTCCAATTGGGACAATTGATCCTACATCAGGGCTGTATAACACCACCATGTACCTGATGGCCGTATTGCTTTGTGTCGGCCTGATTGCCAATGCGAGCATGAAGCCGGTTGAAAAAAGCCACTATCTTGCCGATTAGTTTGCAGCAGGAAATTTAGAGGAATTGTGAAATTGGCCTTCCTGGCCAGTGATTCCCTTGATTCCTGCGCCTAGGTGGTTTACTTTCGATGCCCGCTTCAATAAATGAACCTAAAAAAGTAGACGAATAGTCCAAGGGTAATAAAAATGAAGACATTACTGATTAAATCTACACTAAGCCTTGGCCTGGTATTTTTTGCCAATACATTGTTTTCAGCTCCCGCTGGAGATTTTTTGGATAAATTACAGGCAGATTCACGTCCTGCTGCGGATAAAGCCCGTGATGGAACCAGACGTCCGGTTCAGGTAGTAAACCTGATTGGCATAGACGAAGGCATGACAGTGGTTGATGTTCAGGCTGGAGGGGGCTGGTATACGACGGTGCTTTCTGCGGCTGTTGGTGCCAATGGAAAAGTTATTTCAAATCCAGGCCCACGAGCCTTACAACAAAATAATGGCCAGGCTGCAAGAGATATGGCGGCCAGTCTGGGTAATGTTGAGGTTTCTTTTGATAACCTGGGTGAGATTGATGCCAGCAATGCAGATGCAGCAATTGCGGCTTTGGAAATACATCATACCAATATGGAATCCGGTGTAACTTATCTGCAAAACATGGCCAGCATGGTCAAGCCTGGCGGAAAAATTATCATCATTGACCATGAAGGCAATCCGGGCGCTGATAATTCAAGTCTTCACCGGATCGCCAAACAGGATGTTATCGCAATGGCTGAAACTGCCGGACTGGAATTACAAATTGATTCCGATTTGCTTCATACCAATGCTGATGATCGTGTCCTAAATCCATTTGCGCCATTATTAGCCAGAAATACAGACCGTTTTATTCTGGTGTTCACAAAATAAATTATTGAAAACTGATTAGGTCGGAAGAGCGCAGTGATGTCCGGCAGTATTTAAAGTAAAAAGGAAAAAAACACAATGTCATTTATTAAAAAAATATTTATTTGTACTTGTTTGTCGTTTGTAGCCGTTGGCGCTAATGCTGATATGGCACCTGATTTCATGGATAAAATGTTGTCCGAAAATCGTCCTGAAGCTGACAAAGTCAGGGATGGCTCTCGTCGACCTTACCAGGTAATGAGCCTGCTGGGCGTTGATGCGGGCATGACGGTTATGGATATTGGTGCAGGGGGTGGCTGGTACACTCGAGTACTTTCTGCCGCTGTCGGATCACAGGGTAAAGTTATAGCGCAGTTTGGCCCGCGCGCCTTGCAGCGCAATAATGGCCAGGCGCAAAAAGATGTCGCAGCAAGCCTTGATAATACTGAAGCATATTTTGAAAATGTCGCTGACTACGCACCCAATTCAATTGATCGCGCAGTTACTGCTCTGAATATTCATCACAATAATTCTGAACGTGCAGGCCCTTATTTCCAGGCAATTTTTGACGTGCTGAAACCCGGTGGCATGGTAGCGGTTATTGATCACATCGGTATTGAAGGTATGGAAAATGGCATGATGCACAGAATGTTAAAATCTGATGCACGTGCCTGGATTGAAAATTCAGGACTTGAAATTGTAGAAGATTCTGATTTATTGCGAACCAGTGCAGATGATCATTCTCGTTCGATTTCTGATCCAATTTATGCTCGTGATGTGGATCGATTTATTTTTGTTGCAAGAAAACCAGGGTAATAAAACTATTAGTTTTAAAATAGAAAACAGAAAATAGAAAAGCCGGGCAGCAGCCCGGCTTTTCTTTGCAAGACAGAGAATAATTTTATGGAATGGAAAATATTTTTAACGGTCGTTGGTACAGTTTTTATTGCCGAGCTTGGTGACAAAACCCAACTCGCCACCATGTTATTTGCAGCGGACAAGGAGGTCAGTAAACTCACGGTCTTTTTTGCTGCATCACTGGCCCTTGTTCTGGCATCGGCGATAGGCGTATTAGCGGGTAGTATGCTGGCAGAGTTTATAAATGAAAAATACTTACGCTATATAGCCGGTGTTAGTTTTATTTTGATTGGCGGTTTCACCTTGGCTACAAATTAAAATTAAATGTGAGAGACAAGAGACAAGGTTGTTCAGGTAAATAGTCCAGGTTCAGGTTTTTTTTGACGGGGTATCAGCCTGGCATAAATATGTGAGCTGGAGAAAATATTGTCAACAATATTGCTGTTCTACTATCTAATTATGCTAAATTTGCTCTGGCACAGCTGCCACGAAAAAGAAGGTGATGTAATAACAATTGTGCAGACGCGCAACGGTGAGGCTGGTAGGTATACTCAGGATTTTAATCTTGCACACGGCCGTACATTTTGAATTCTAATTAGATGTGGTACTGAGGAAGAACATGGTCAGGAAATTACTTTATATAGGCTACTCAATAATAAGCCACGGCTTATTAACACGCTGCGTTTCAATAATCTCCCGCATCTTAATAGTCTCGGGCATTTTAATGAGCTCATCAGCGGCAATGGCTCAGCTGGATTTAAATGGACTCTGGTTTCCAGCGGGTTTTGATCGAAATGCACCACGACTCGAACCTGGCACCAGAGAGCTGCCATTCAACGAGTCTGCACAACAGATGTATGACGAATATGAAGCCACTTATGATTTGTCAGATGACCCCGGTGGATTTTGTGTTAAACCTGGTCTGCCCAGAAGTATCTGGGGAGCGCCTTTTCCAATAGAAATAGTACAGACAGAAGGCTTTATCAATTTACTGTGGGAAGGATATTTTCAATACCGCAAGATTTATCTGGAGGGCAGCCCCCGGCCGGAACCAATCCTGAATACTGGTATGGGTTATTCAGTGGGTCATTGGGAAGGGGATACGCTGGTTATTGAGACCTCCTATTTACGCCAGTATCCCTATATGCGCAGGACCCCTAATTCAGATGACGCTACAATTGTTGAGCGCTGGAATGTGGTAAGTGTCACTGACGAAGAGGGTGTAGAACAGAAATACCTGACCAACGAAATGATGCTGACGGACAGCAAGCTTTATACTGAGCCGGTTAGAATAGTGGGATCTCTGAGATATTCCCCTGAGACCCCGATTCTCGAGTATTCCTGCAGTGAGCAAATATATGATGAGCACTTGCAAGAGCGAGGTCTGAAAATTCCGGATTTCAGCACACTGGATTAATCGCTAAATCAAGCAGTAAAGGCGTGGCTATAAAACAGGCACAGGCCAGAAGTCCGGTAATGCTTGAAAGTGATATCCCGACCGTTTTATCCTGTTTATCCTTTTTCACCTCAGCTGTTCCAGAGAAGAGCTCAATTGAAGGGTTTTAATCAGGGGCGGAACTTTCAGAAACTTGTAATTTCCAGGCACACTTAATAACAACTTAATTGACAACGTAATCAATGACTTAACTAGCTACAGGGACTGTAGGAGTAAACCCCAGAGGGGAAAGGTGGCATGAAAAAACAGAAAAGCCAGTATATAAGTGGCTTGAGCAGGCGACATTTGTTAGCCGGTTCTGCTTTGGGTGGTCTGGCAATGGCGTTGCCATCAGTATTAATTGCTCAGCAAAATCTGGTGACCAGCCGTTTAACTGGTGATATCCATCTGATTTCCGGGGCAGGCTGTAATGTAGTGGTCGCAGTAGGTGTTGATTCCGTATTAGTAGTTGATGGTGGTCTGATGGAGTTCTCGGGTCCTCTACAGCAGGAAATAGACCGGCTGGGGCAGGGGAAACCGGTAAGTACCTTGTTCAATACCAATTGGCGCCCGGAGCATTGTGGTCTCAATCACAAGCTAGGCCCTGCGGGGGTTGATATTATTGCCCATGAAAACACCAGGCTTTGGCAGAACAACGATTTTTATGTTGATTGGGAAGAGCGCCATTACACTCCATTGGCGGCCGCTGAACAGGCAAATCGAACCTTTTACAAAAGCGGTTCTTTGGTTCATGGTGGTGAAACAGTGGGCTATGGGCTGATTGGCCAGTTTCATACCGATGGTGATATATTTATTTATTTTAGAGAATCAAACGTACTAATTACAGGCGATATGATGACAGTGGGCGCTTACCCACTAATTGATTATGTCACTGGCGGATCGATTGCCGGAGCTCAAAAAAGTACTTCTGGCCTGTTGGATATTGCTGACGCCGAAACGCTGGTAGTGCCTGCATCTGGTGGTGTGCAGTCAAGAGCGGCCCTGGAGGTGCAGAAGCAAATGCTCGATCATGCCTATGAAAAGGTGGCAGATGCCTATCGAACTGGCAGAAGTCTGAATCAGTTCATGGCAGCGGCTCCAATGGCGGACTATGATGGAATCTATGGTGATTCCGCCCTTTTTGTGGAGTTATTGTACCGGGGAACCTGGTATCACGTGCCCGGCAGAGCTATCAGGGGGATTATTTAAGCTGTCAGACCTTGTTCCAGGCATAGAAAACATTTAATTATCAAGTAGTTAAAGAAATATTAAAGCGTTTTCATGGTGAAAGCCATTGTTCACAGAATTGGTAGAATAAGCCTACTATTTCGAAGTAAGTAGATTGGTATTGATCCGTAACAATCGGAATAATTGAGAATATGAGATAAAAGCGTTTTCAGGCATAAATTTATGAGTCAATTTTCAAGAAATATGCAGTACTTGTTAACCGCAGTGAATGTTTTCATTGGCAGATTACCATTTTTTGTTGTACTGACAGCGACAAGCTTTCAAGCAAGTGCGGCATCAGGTGATTATCAGGCCGCATTGGCAGAACTGGAAGACAACTGGTCTACCGTGGAAAGCTATTGCACGACTTGCCATAATTTTGAGGATTATGCCGGCGGCGTGGACTTTACCTTGCTGGGTCCACAGGAAGTGGCGGCTGAAGCCGAAATTTTTGAGATGGCACTGCGAAAAATTCGAAACAGTGTGATGCCTCCGCCAAGCCAGGAGCAACCAGCAGAAAACGTGCGCTGGGATCTGGTATCCAGCCTGGAAAAGGTCCTGGATAGCCATGCTGCGCTGGAACCCAATCCAGGACGTATCGGCCTTCACCGGCTTAACAGGACAGAATATGTTAATGCTATTAACGACATCACTGGAGTAAAACTCGATACTGAATTGTCACTGCCCAAGGACGATAACAGCGATGGTTTTGACAATATCGCCAGTGTTCTGAAAATTTCCCCTTCCTTCCTTGATCAGTATATTTCTGCAGCCAGAGTTGTCAGTGAGCAGGCTATAGGTGATCCTTTTCCGAGGAATGACAGCGTTGTATATCGTATGGATTCTTCCAATCAGGCTGGTCATATTCACGGTTTGCCCTTGGGTACCCGAGGCGGCGTCCTCATAGAACACAACTTCCCTGTTGATGGTGAGTATTCACTTAGTGTGCTGGGCATGGCTGGTGCCGGTTACACCCTGGGCATGGAATATAATCATAACCTTATCGTCACCGTTGATGGCGAAAAAATCTTTGAACGGGATATTGGCGGCGGTGAAGATTTGCGCATGCTGGACCAGATTCAGGCACCAGCAGTGGCTGAAATCAATGGCCGCTTCAGTGATATTCGTATTTCGGTAACATCTGGCCTGCATAAAATTGGCGTCGCTTTTGTCGCACGCAGCTTTGCTGAATCAGATGAATTTCTCCACAATCTTGGTGGTAACCGTGGCATGAGCCGAATTGCACGAGCCCGGGG
>JABIPQ010000118.1 GCA_018698975.1 Gammaproteobacteria bacterium | reverse complement strand
TGTGAGTTCAACCGGTCAGTGCAACACATGCGTTAAATCTATCAGCCGGGGTTTCGTATTCCAAGGTCTTTCTAGGCCTTTCATTTAATTCCCTTGCTATCCAGTCCAGCTTCTTCTGTGAATGAACAGATAAGTCAGTGCCTTTGGGTAAGTAATCCCGCAACAAACGATTTGTGTTTTCATTGCTTCCTCGCTGCCACGGACTTTGAGGATCACAAAAGTAAACTTTGATATTCGTTTCCAGAGTGAAGCGCTGATGTTTTGTCATTTCACTTCCTCTATCCCAGGTCAACGACTTGTAAAGTTCTTCAGGTAGTTTATGGGCTTGTTTTATTAGTGCTGAAACAACGGTTTCAGAACGCTTGTCCTTCAGTTTTACCAACATCACATAGCGCGAATGTCTTTCAACCAAAGTCGCAATAAAAGTCTTATTCTTCCCCTCAATCAGATCACCTTCCCAATGGCCTGGTACGGCTCTATCTTCTACAGAGGCAGGTCGCTCTCGGATCGAGACCGCATTGGGCATGCCACCCAATCCAATGCCCTTTAAACTGGATTTTGTTGCACGACGAATACTTCGTTTGGAGCGAAGATACTCTTGAAGCTCCTTTTTTAGGGCGCCTCGCGCTTGTATGAATAGACTCCGATAGATTGTTTCGGGGGACACTTGGTTTAACTCGTCGTCAGGATTCTCTCGTTTAAGCCAGCCCGCAATCTGCTGTGGTGACCACTTGCGCCGTAGTTTCAGTTCCACTCTACGACTGAGTGACCGGTTTTTTGCAAGTTTACAGACTTTCGGCCTCAAGGCTCTATCCCATGCGTTCTGCTCAGCTTGTGCAGCGCGATAATGTTGATACCCGCCGTTGCGATTGACTTCTCGGCTTACCGTTGAAGGGGAACGACCTAGTTGAGAGGCAATCGCCCTGAAGGAAAGATTAGCAACAATACCGCGTGATATCTCTTCTCGTTCTTCAAGGCTCAATGCCTGTTGACGACGTTTTCGTTCAGGCGGTCGAATCCCACCTGTGCGTGCTATTTGTTTATGAATGGATGAAGAAGGACGATCAAAGGATCTGGCAATTGACCAGATAGAATCGCCTTGTTTGTATCTGTCCCAGATATAGGACTTCATTGATTCTGAATATTTTAGTCTGGTTCTGCTAACCATGTTGCAACACTCCACTTTTTAGTCAAAGATAGTAGTGTGTTGCGCTCACCAGTTGAAGTCGCAGCCAAAAGCAGACACTTCAGCCTTGCCAATTATTTTACCGGCATTTCAAGTTCAGTGATGGCTTCTGCAAGATGATCCATCCGGCTTTCCAAAATGGCCTGGGCATCATAGAGCCCGCGGTTATAAAACAGAACGCCAATCTTTTCCGTAAAAAAATCCATTAGAAATTCCGCATCAAACTGACCAATTTCCTGGTTCAGCTCAGCATTAAAATAAGCCTGTATTTTTGTCACGATGATTTCTTTTTCTTCGTTACTAAATTCAATCATTAAAGGCCCTCTAAAAAACTATTTCGGATTATTTCACCGGGAAATCAAAATACCTGTCCGGATAGGGTTCATCACGTAAAGTGAAATGCCACCATTCTTCCTCCAGACCAATAAAGCCATGCTTGCTCATCACCGAGCGCAGTAATTGCCGATTGGCCCGTTGCTGAACACTGACGGTGGTATCACTGGGCCAGGATTTCTGATCAAAAAGATCAAAAGGTGTGCCCATATCCAGTTCGCTGCCGTTATCGTTGGAGATAATGGTCAGATCAACAGTGCTTCCACGAGAATGGCTGGATTGTTCGGCGATAAAGCCACGGGGTATCAGCTCGCCTTTATCCACGTTTGGATAATACTGCTCCTTCATGCGTTCATCTTCGGGATCATTTGCCCAGCGAATAAAATAGTCAACGGCGGACTGCGGACGGTAAGCATCAAAAAGTTTTAACGAAAAATTTGAATAAGCCAGTTCCAGCTGCACTTTTTTCAAAGCCAAGGCAGCCTGAAGTGTGACGATCATGACATTACTGTGATAACCAGGAATTGGCTGCCCGATAAAATTATCATCAGAATAGTAGCGTAAATCAAAACGTACTTTGGGAATGACTTCGGTGAGATAAATAAAATTATCAGGCACATCCTTGTCATGGCTGGTCGAGGAATATTCAATCATAAAAAATCCGGTCTACGAAAACTCTCAATAACTTCATCGAGGCGTAAGTCGCAAAACTTCTCCCGGGAAATGTCGATCCAGATCAGTGTTATCTTCTGAATCCGTTAACACATACAAGGCACCATCTGCGCCCTGCGCGATATCTCTTACACGTCTGTCGCGATCCACCAGTAAATGTTCTTCTGCCAACACACGCTCACCATCCATTTCCAGTCGCACCAGAAATTTGCCCTGGGACGGACTCATGGTGCCGATAAATATATCGCCCTGCCATTGCGGAAACAGATCAGCGGTATACATGGTCAGGCCCGACACGGCCACGGATGGAAACCAGTAATAGAGAGGTTGTTCGATACCGGTGCGGGCAGAGGGTCCAATTTCACTGCCGTCATAATTCTTGCCATAGGTGACATAGGGCCAACCGAAGTTACTACCAGGAATGATACGGTTGAGCTCATCCCCCCCCATGGGACCATGTTCAATAGTCCATAACTCGCCGCTTTCCGGATGAATCATGACACCATCGGGATCGCGATGCCCCCAGGAATAAATTTCCTGCCTGACACTGGAACGTCCATAAAAAGGATTGTCGACGGGAATTGAACCATCTGCGTTGATACGCAGCATTTTACCTTCAACAGTGTCGAGTTTTTGCACCGCCGTCAGGTCGCCCGCCCCCATGGTGGAAATATACACCGTGCCATCAGGGCCCTGTAGCAAGCGCCTACCCGGCAGATCAGCAATCATTTCCACGTCTTCGATACGACTGTTGTCATTGCTGAGGCGGGCACGGGCAATCTTGTTTACCTGGAACACCTCCCCATTCTGCGCGGCCTGGGTTCGTGACTCGGCACTCATCTCACCACCGGGCTGACCGGGTGGAGGCGCTGGAAATGCCATGAAGATTACTCTTGATTGCTCAAAGTCATGTGCCGGGGAAATATCCATCAATCCACGACCGCCCACAGAGCGTACCGACGGCATTCCTGGTAAGGGATCGGACATGCCGCTTTCCGTGCTCACTATTCTCACTGCCCCCTTGCCATCGGCCACCAGCAGATTGCCATTTGGCAGTGCCACTATTGATCTGGGACGATCCAGACCAGAGGCAATGACTTCAACGTGGTAAGTTGACGAGATTGCAGGTGCATTGGCGGCAGTCTGGCCCTCAAATGCAGGTGTTGGCGGGTTAGCGAATGGATCTGCTTCGGCAGCACCAAATGCGGTGAGCACAACTACTGCGATATAGAAAACAAAAATACCTGGGTAAAATTTCAGTTTCATAGTGCGTTCCGGATTTTCCTAAAGTGTATGATCTGGAGTTAATTAATTAGTCATGGACCGGGAAGCCTGGAAATGTCGGCACACCATCCTGGAGTTGATGGAAAGGCTGCATCTCGGAAGTCCAGATTATATGGTCAGGTTTATCAAAAAGTGCAGGCTCATCCAGTGTGCCTACTTTTACGATAGCTATCCCTGGTGCACCTGGCGCTCTGGTGGTTAGATGTGTACCGCAGTCGGCACAAAACTCTCTTGTTACCGGGTTATCAAGATCTGCACGGGTGTGTTGTTTGGGCTCTCCTTTGGTATAGGAGAAAACCGCTTCAGGCACACCGACAACCACATTGGGATTACCGCCACTGATGTACTGGCATTCACGACAACAACACTCACCCTTAAAGACAAAATCGCCATCAATGGCATAACGAACATTTCCACAATAACATCCACCTTCTGTTTTCATTCTAGCTCCTCACTGAAACATTGTTGTTTAATCTTGCAGTAACATGCCACTGCCAAGTCCATTATAGTTAGTGGTGGTCAACCACTGATAAGTCGCGTCAAAAAGAATTCCGGCATCCTTTTCCCACATGGCATTGTGAGAAGAGCATGTCATTTCTAAATATACTTTTTCAGCTGCGCCATAATCCTCATATAAATTTTTCACCAATTGCGCATTCACCTGGGCGTCATGAGTCCCTGCAACCATCAATAACGGCGTGCGGGTGTCTGCAACGACCGCTACATCCCAACCAAAGGTCATCGCACGCGGGGCTCTTCTCACTCCTCTGCCCCAGGTAGCACCTACGGGATCTGACGCCAGCATCTCTGACCATACCGCATCACTGACAACTTGTGAGTACTGATCAGTACATCCGACCTGACGATTCCAGTTATTCACGAAATCATCATGGGATTGCTTGGTAAGAGCAGCCCCGCCAAAATCAAGTTCTCCTTGCGTAGCTGGCGTATTGCGTCGATAAGCAGGTGCCAGGAGTACCATATTAGCTACCTTCTCGGGATTTTGTGCGGCGTAGCCGCCTGAGCGCGGACCGCCCTGCGACCAGCCAACCAAATGGACTTTTTCCACGCCACGCAGCTCTCTTAAATAATCAACCACACCATCTATATCATGCCAGTCAGAGGCCATGGACGTTGTCGCAAAGGGATAACTGGGGGCACAACTGTCACCAAATAACTCCTCTTGCTGTGCGGGAGAAAGATTGCAACGGTCGTTCATTACAAGAGGGCGGGTGGATCGGCCATAGCCGGTCATATCCATGGAAAAAACATCCATACCTTTGTCAGCAAGATATTCCATCCAGCTGAAGCCCGGGACAGGCACATCGAAACCCACTTCAGCTGGGGTGCCGGCACCGTGGATAAAAAGCACCACTTTGCCTTCCAGATCATTCTGGTTTCGGACACGCTCACTTACCCGCTCTCTCACATAAATTTGTGATACCGACCCAGTCATGGAGGGGACTATGGAAACTACTGAAACAAAATGCTCAGCCCGTAATATGTCTGGATTCCCGCTCGGGGAAAAAGAGACCTGCGTACATCCTGCCGCAATTATTGTCAGTACAAAAAATAAGAATGTCTTTAAAGCAATCTTCATTGAGTTTTCCTTAATTAGCCCTTTAGGTTTCAGCTCTTGATCTCAACTATTGGCTTAATCCCGCAAATAGATATACAGAGACTATGACAGTCAGGGGTGAATGATCAAGATTTGCGGGAAATGAACAGGAAATTGACTAATTCAAAGTCGCGGTGAATAATCAGGGGCTGAATACGAATTTCCCGGGGGAAACACATGTCAGAAGAAAACTCTAAAGAAAGCTCATATCAAGGCCAGGAACAGGAATTTAAGGAAAATCCACGGCGCAAGGCACTCAAAACAGGTGTCGCCATGGGTGGATTGGCAGCCACTGCAAGCATGCCATTCTGGTCAACACTGGCACTGGGCGCCTCCGAGGAACTCGTACAGTTTACCGATATGCCTGAAGGCTACACTGTGCCCCCTGTTGCTCCCGGCGGCATTCATTATCTGGATACTTCCAAGATAGACAGCTTTTATACCCCCAATGATGATTTTTATATCATTCAGCATTATAACCAGCCGCAAGTGGCAGAGTCGGCATATCGACTCAATGTCACCGGCTTGGTAAATAAGCCTCTGGAATTTACCCTGGCAGATCTGAAAAGACACCAGAAATTTGAAATTGACGCCGGTTTTGAATGTGGAGGCAATAGCCCACGACTGTTCCAGGGCCTGATAGGTAATGCCCGCTGGGGTGGTGTGCGCCTGGTAGATTTGCTGGAAGAAGCTGGCCTGCAGCGTGATGGAGTAGAAGTCGTCTTCTATGGCGCCGACAAAGGCATGGAAAAAACCCGTAACGACCTGGACATGGAAGTTGAAATGGCTTTCGGACGCAGCATACATATTGATGATGCCCTTAATCCGGACATCATCCTGGCCTATGAAATGAATGGTGAAGCCCTGCCCCTCTTTCACGGTGCCCCGCTGCGACTGGTAAT
The DNA here is from genome assembly GCA_018698975.1 of Gammaproteobacteria bacterium. Classification (GTDB taxonomy): domain Bacteria; phylum Pseudomonadota; class Gammaproteobacteria; order Pseudomonadales; family Pseudohongiellaceae; genus Eutrophocola. The sequence continues at coordinate 7,419 of JABIPQ010000118.1, read as the reverse complement.
GCCTGGCTGGTACGGTGTGGCCAACGTAAAATGGTTATCCCAGATTCATATCCAGGATAGCCGCTACATGGGCCGCTTCATGGGCCGTGACTATGTCACCCTGAGCAAACGAAATATTGGTGGGGAAGAACGCTGGGAAGAACGCTCGGTAACACGCATTCAACTGAAATCATCCATTATCCGTGTCACTAAAAATGGTAATGACCACAATATTACCGGTTTTGTGTTGAATGACGGCACACCACTGCGTTCAGTAGAAGTGAAAATTGATAATGGCCCCTGGCAGCAGGCAGAAATTGATCCCGCCTCCAAAAAATACTCCTGGAAGCTGTTTAATTTCAATTGGCAAAACGCCAGCTCTGGCGAACACACTATTGTTTCCAGAGTGACTGATGTTACCGGACAGGTGCAGGCAACTCAGGAGCAGATGCCGGAGAAACCTACCCGCTGGGAAAACTATGCTCAGTTCCCCAGAACTGTGATGATTGGCTGATTTTGTAAAATGCTTTTGCAATCTGCTTAGATAAAAAAGCCCGCTTATAGCGGGCTTTTTTTTAGCAAATTTATGCACTCTGGTGATTATAAAATTCACTCCAGTTCATAGGGCGGGCGACTATCACTCATTATTTGATTGAGGACATCCTGTGCGCGCTTTGGATTTTTCAGGTCTTTAACTTCCAGCATTTCACATTCATCGTCGATCATTTGCTTAATAGTTACGGGATAAAATTTACAGTCGTCAGGACGATCCAGATAAATATCACAAAAATATTTCTCCTGATCAGGGGCGCGCCGCATCCACGGACAGCGTTCTAAAGTATTTTTGGACTCAGGATCCGCCCAGATCTTTCCATCATGCACATATTTGAAAATATCAGGCCTGAATATTTCCCACAGCGCAATTTCTTCCGTGGTGACTGCAAGGCTTCCACCGCCGAATTTTGTGCAACATTTTCCACACTGGTTACACTCTTTCACAAGTCAGGTCTTCTCTAATAACGTTAGATTGATGAATTTAATCAAGAGCCTCAACACTCTCCATGCTAGCAAGAATCTCCTGCGAGTAGTGGAAATGAATAAATGGCCATATTTTGTCCTTGCATACTGTACAATTGCCGCCCCAATAAATATCTGATTTTTCCAGACAATGATCACAGTCGGACAATATTACACATTAGCAGTAAGCCAGGTCGTAGAGACCGGATACATGCTGGATGCCAGGGAATTAGGGCCCGTGTTGCTGCCCAAAAGAAATGCGCCCTGGCCTTATAAAGCAGGCGATGAGGCAAATGTCTTTCTCTATCTCGATTCTGATGATGCTCCCATAGCCACTACTGACAAGCCTAAAGCCTGTGTTGGAGAATTTGCTTATTTACAGGTTGTTGCTGCCACAGATGTTGGTGCCTTTCTTGACTGGGGTCTGGAAAAAGATGTGTTGGTGCCATTTGCTGAACAGCATCGTCCCCTGGAAGAAGGAAACTCCTATCTGGTGTATTTATATCTGGATAAAATTGATGGTCGCATTACTGCCACATCTAAAATTGATAAAGTTCTGGATGATTACAAGCCACACGATTATAAAAAAGACCAGCGTGTTGACCTGATTATCGCCAACAGCACGGACCTGGGATATAAGGCAATCATCAACCATAGTCACTGGGGTGTGTTATACAAAGATGATGTCTTCCAGCGTCTGAGTTTTGGACAAAGCATTGAGGGCTATATCAAACATACCAGGCCAGATGGAAAAATAGATTTAACTCTTCATAGTGGCCAGCAAGCTCGCGATAAAAACTCAGAGGCCATTATTAATTTGCTGGTAACAGAAAATGGTTTTGTACCACTGCATGACAAATCTGATCCACAGCTCATTATTAAATCACTGGGAATGAGTAAAGGTTCCTTTAAAAAAGCTATCGGCAATTTATACCGACAACGCCTAATCAGTATAGAGGATGATGGCATCCGTTTGATTCAGGAAATAGAACCTTCAATGCCTCACCATGAGGAAGAAATTACGCCGACACCTGTTAAAGAGGCTTCCAATATACCTGCCAGCAAAGAGAATGTCCTGCACGAGCGTATAGTAACTATTAATAAAGAACCTGTTGAACTTTACAAAATTCTGAAATTTGAAGGGCTGGTCGGCAGTGGTGGTGAAGCTAAAAACATGATCGCTGATGGGTTGGTATTGCTTAATGACAAGGTTGAATTACAGAAGCGGAAAAAAATCATGTCTGGGGATGTAATAGAAATGGGTGGTGAAAGAATTCGGCTACAACTCGAGAACAAGGAAACATCTGAGAATGACAAATAATGACTGTCTGCGCCGTATCCGCTACATACTGAATCTGGATGATTCAGCAATGATGAAAATATTTTCTCTTGCTGATTACCAGATTACACGAGAACAAGTATGCGCCATGTTAAAAAAAGAAGATGACCCGGAATATGAAAACTGCAAAGATATTCTGTTTGCTACTTTTCTTAATGGCTTGATTATCGATAAACGCGGTAAAAGAGAAGGTGATCAACCAGAGCCTGAAAAGCGTCTAAACAATAATATTATATTCAGAAAATTAAGAATTGCCTTTGATCTGAAATCTGAAGATATACTGGCACTACTGGCGTTGTCGGACTTAACAATCAGCAAGCATGAGCTCAGTGCATTTTTCCGAAAACCGGGAACCAAGCAGTTCAGGGAATGCAAAGACCAGATTTTAAGAAATTTTTTATCTGCTTTGCAGAAGAAATATCGGGGTGATGAAGAACCTGAAGTTATCTGGGGAAAATACTCAGACACTCCAGCAGAATCCTGAACATGGCCCTCAAACCCACCATCTACAAATCACGCATTGCCCTTTCTGATGTTAATCGAAATTATTATGACACGCTGAATTTGACCATAGCGCGACATCCTTCTGAAACACTTGAACGCATGATGGTGCGCATCATGGCCTACTGTATCAATGCAGAGGAAAATCTCGTTTTCACCAAGGGTATCAGTTCGCCTGAAGAACCCGATATCTGGGAACAGACTCTGGATGGCAATATTGCTTTATGGATTGATGTTGGTGAACCGGCAGTAGATCGTATTAAAAAAGCCAGCCACCTTGCACAACAGGTAAGAGTTTACTGTTTTAATACCAAGGCAGATGTGTGGTGGCGTCAAAATGAAAGCGCTTTCAAGGCCTTAAAAGTATCAGCGTTTCAATTCCAATGGGAAGAAATCAAATCTCTAGCCGCTCTGGTGGAACGCACTATGGACTTATCTGTCACTATTACCGGTGACTCTGCTTATGTCGCATCAAAGCTCGGTGAATGTGAAGTAAACTGGACAACACTGCAGAGCACCTGAGCCTGACAGGCCTCCTGACTAATGCGGCCTGGCCTGTAAAATATTGATCAAGGCTTCAGCATGCTCAATAGCCTCTTGTCCCCGAGGCGTCAAATATCCCCCGTCACTTAAGGTAATTATTCCCAATTCATGCAGACGTTTTGCTGCATCAATTTTTCCTGGATCGGCCTCATGATGGACCTTGATACCCTCCAGGGGATTGCGTGCATCAAACATGATGAGCAGTTCCATTTCTTGTAGTAACTGTGGATTAAGAGACATGTAGTCAGACTCCTGTAGTTAAATTATTTACGGCTGTTTATATCACTGAAGTCTAACACTTACTGACAAACGAGCAGCTTGATTAAATAAGGTTGGCAATATCAACTTTGGTATCTACTTCAGCGTCGTAATCAATACCTGGTACTTCAAAACCAAACAGCTGCAAGAACTCGGTTTTATAACCGACAAAATCAGTTAATTCCCTGATATTTTCAGTCTGTACCTGCGTCCAAAGATCTCCCACTGCCTGCTGTACTTCAGGCTCAAGTTCTTTGTAATCTGCACGCCAGCGACCATCATCATCAATTCTTGGGGCATTGCCGTAGAGGCTTTCCCGGAATAATAAATCCACCTGTTCAATACAACCTTCGTGTGCACCCCTGGCTTTCATGACCTTGAACAACAAGGACAGGTAGAGAGGCATTACAGGTATAGCAGAACTGGCCTGAGTCACCACTGCCTTGAGCACTGACACTCTGGCTTCCCCATTCAAGTCACTTAAACTTTCCTGAATAGCATGGGCTTTTTGATCCAGATCTTTTTTTGCCTGGCCAATGGTGCCGTTCCAGTAAATATCCCAGGTAAGTTCAGCGCCAAGATAAGTATAGGCGGTAGTTTTTGCACCAGGGGCCAAGACATCAGCTTGCTTGAGCGCATCAATCCACATCTGCCAGTCTTCTCCACCCATCACGGCAACCGTGTTGGCAATCTCTTCTTCATTTGCAGCACCTACAGACATTTCCTGAATTTCTTCCTTGTCCGTATTGATCCCGCGCATGGTGATATCCTGGCCAATAGGTTTCAAGGTTGATGTATGCACTTCACCAGTGACGGGATGCTGCCTGCGTGGCGAGGCAAGACTATAGACTACAAGATCTATCTGCCCGAGGTCTGCCTTGATTGCAGCAATAGTTTTTTGTTTTATCTCATCTGAAAAGGCGTCCCCGTTTATGCTCTTTGCATATAGCCCTTGCGCATCAGCATATTTATGAAAAGCTGCCGAGTTATACCAGCCGGCAGATCCAGGTTTGCTTTCTGTGCCTTCTTTTTCGTAAAAAATGCCAAGGGTTTGAGCGTCGCTGCCAAAAGCGGCGGTGATGCGTGAAGCCAGTCCATAACCGGTGGATGCGCCAATTACCAAAACTTTCTTTGGCCCATTCTCAACAGGACCATTAGCTTTAACCACATCGATCTGTCTTTTTACATTGGCATCACAACCAGTAGGATGCGTTGTAATACACATAAATCCACGGACTCGGGGTTTAATAATCATGTTGAAATTCCTGCGCAGTGCTTTTATTTATCTTTGCAATCAAGGGTCAAAATTCTACCACAGGACATCCCACTTTACGGAGTTAGCCTTGTCAGAACTTCCTGTCTTTCCTCACTTGAGAGTTTAGCCAATGCCTGCACTCTGTTATAAAACTCAGGCAATTGATAATTACTTTGTGCCAATAAAGCTTCAAAAGCCGGTACATGGTTAAAGTAAGTGGCCACCGTGTTTAACCGGGCATTGTTTATTTCACCGGCAAACCAGCCATCATAGGCAGCATAACCGCTCCATTGTTGCTTCAAATCCTGGTAATCATCACGCAGCTTTTGTATTACTTTCGCTTTTTGCTGGCGTTTCTCCACAAGTGGTAAGGCGCCGGAATAGAGCTCCTCCAAAACAGGGATAGATGACTGGACCAGGCTGACAAACTCCTGCCTGTATTGCTGCTCCCGAGCGGCTTGTTCTACCAATGTCGGCATCATGGCTGAATTATTATTTTCTGCCAGCCAGCGCTTCAAGCCTTCCAGCTCAATTGTTGTGGCAAAGCTTTCATTAAATTGAGTATCACCGGGCACATAGACAAGCTGATGTGCCAGCTCATGAAATAGTAATGCCGCCAGACGATGCTCTTCGCGGTTAATAATGGTGTTGAGCACCGGGTCAGCAAACCAGCCAAGTGTTGAATAGGCCGCTATGCCACCCACATAAACATCAAAACCCTCATCGGCCAAACTGGTCGCATATTTTCTTGCTGCGTCCTCAGAAAAATAGCCCCGATAGGACACACACCCGGCAATGGGATAACACCAGTCTTTCGGCGTCACAGAAAATTCAGGCGCTGCAAAAACATTCCACAAGACAAAAGGCCGCTGAAGATCGACATAGCTGGAATAATTTTTCTCAACAGGCAAAGCCAGCGAGTTATTGGCGAATTTTCTTATACTGATAATGCTTTCAAGGCTTTGCTTGAGCTGGGCATCGATCTCAGGATCATTCACCAGCGTCTGGATATTTTCACGCTTACTGATTATTGATAGCTGACCATTGATCGCCTGACCATAAAAAACCATTGATTCGCAGGCGACAAGGAAGACAGTGAAAAACAGGGACAGTAACAATAAGAGAATTTTATTCACTGAATATCAGCCATTAAGCCGTTTCGCCGGACAGTGTAATAATTATTGAACGTGGACCGCCATGGTCGCGATGTTCACCCAGACAAATTCCCTGCCATGTTCCCAAAAACAATTTGCCTTTATTAATTGGAATGGTGACTTCACACCCTGCCAAAGTACTTTTGATATGAGCAGGCATATCATCACTGCCTTCATAGGTATGGACATAATAAGGTGCATTTTCGGGCACCATGACATTCATATGCTTTTCAAGGTCATCGAGGACAGAAGAGTCCGCATTTTCATTAATACTGAGCGATGCAGAAGTGTGCTGAAGAAAGAAATGTGCCAGCCCGCAATTGAAATTCTGTAGCTCGGGTAATTGCTCAAGAATTTCATGGGTTACCAGATGGAAACCCCTGCTTCTGCTTTTCAGGATAATGTGCTTTTGTAAGCAGCTCATTCCAGAACTTTTATCTCGTACAAGGCAGACCATAGTTTTCCGGTGACAAAGAGGCGCTGTCCCGCCTCATCCCAGGCAATTCCGTTGAGCACTTCATCCCTTGAATTGCGCTGCGGATATAAGCCATTGAGATCCACAATACTGGTGACATAGCCTGTTTCAGGGTCGATTCTCAAAATTACGTCCTGATACCAGAGGTTGGCCCAGATTTCCCCATTAATAAATTCCAGTTCATTGATATTTTGTACCGGTCGACCACTCAAGGTCACTTCTACTCGGCTTTTTTCCTGCAGGGTATCCGGATCAAGAAATCGAAGATTGGCACTACCATCACTGACAATGAGTGAATCCTCATTATTGGTAATGCCCCATCCTTCTCCCGCCAGGAAAAAGGTTTTTTCCTGTTTAAAACTTTCAAGGTCATAGACAAAGCCAATGTGCGAACGCCAGGTTAATTGATAAATCTTGCCTTCATGGATGGCGATACCCTCGCCAAAATAGCGACTGTTGAGATTTTCACGCTTCAGTAATTCACCACTTTCCAGATCAACCATGCGCAGACTGGACTGACCATTGCGACCGGTGCCTTCATACAGCATGTCATCATACCAGGTGAGCCCCTGGGTAAAAGCCGCCGGATCATGTGGCCAGGTATTTACAATTTCAATGCCATAAACCGGGATATCCCCTGCTGCCTGGATTTGAGAAACACTAAGCACAAGGCTGGCCAGGAGCAAGACCAGGCCGTGAAATTTAAGCCCTTTTTCAAGCCCTTTGTTTTGTATTCTTTGCTGCATGTTTTCCTGCTTTTTAATGCTCATTAAATTTCGGGTGATCTTCTTAACTTCTGCAAGCCACTCTCGTCTGCAGACACTATGCCTTGTTCAGTGATCAGCCCTGATACCAATCGGGCCGGCGTTATATCAAAGGCTATATTGAGCGCCGGGCT
>JABIPQ010000117.1 GCA_018698975.1 Gammaproteobacteria bacterium | reverse complement strand
TAATGCGGTTGTTATTGCGGCTAAACACAGGGCAAGCTTCTTCCTGCGTCCACTATAAATAGACTTGGACATATATCCCCCTAACTAATAATTATTTTTTTAGTTATTTCTGCTTCAAACTGCCTGATATTCGTTTCTAAAAAATCAGACTACGGGGTTTTTCCTGGGAGTTATTTGCCAGCGCATCCTTAGTACTTAGTGCATTTATAAAATAAACCCTAAAACTACAATAAAGAAACTTACTCTATAGAAGCAGATGTCACATATTTGGCAAGCCGAATAAAACAGGAATATCAAAAATATTTCAGCCTGCATAATTATAAAGACTGACAATAAACCCTGCGGAATTTGAATACAGCCCTTTGCTTTCGCGCTTTGCTATAGCAGAATTAGCCCCTGACTCTGTTTTCGTATTATCCAAAGGAAAAAACATGCTGACTCTTAATTCCAAATATTTCTCACGTATTGGCGCTCTGCTATTTCTTGTAGTTCAAGGGACATATGCCGCCGATAACCCCAATATCGTTACTGCGGGCGAACTGGTATTGGAACCCCCCACCCTTATTTCCCTTGGTCTGGAGTGGTATATCGATGGCGATGATGATCGAGATGCAAGCGTGGCTGTAGCCTATCGAGAAGCTGGTGAACGACGCTGGAAAGATGGCCTGCCCCTGATTCGAATACAAAATGAGCGTTCTGTTTATGACCAGACTCTGGACTACACAGCGCCCAATATGTTTGCCGGCAGCATTTTTTACCTTGAGCCGGACACTGACTATGAAGTGCAGCTATCCATGAGTGATCCAGATGGCGTCATCGGCAATGCTGTACGCACTGTCACTATGCATACCCGCGCTGAACCACAAGCATTTACTGGTGGACGCGTTTTACATGTCTATCCTCCTGATCACACCGGCCCCGAAGAACAGCCCTCTTACCACGGCCTGTTGGGCGCCTATTATATGGCTGGGCTCGGCGGCGACTGGAGTCGTGCTTCGGCACCCCGGGTAAAAGCTGGCGACACCTTACTGGTGCATGCAGGGGTTTATCAGGAGTTCAATCGACGAAACTACACCCATGAAATTGATTCAGGCTACACTACCTGTTGCGGTACTACCTGGGATGGCACCTACTATCTGACCGCCGACGGTACCGAAGAGATGCCAATTACCATTAAGGCGGCGGGTGATGGCGAAGTAATCTTTGATGGTGCGGACAATTATGTCCTGTTCAATATGATGGGTGGCGACTGGCATTTATTTGAAGGCTTAACCTTCCGCAATACCTCTATTGCTATTGAGGCAGGTATCAAAGGCATTACTGGCGCCGAAGGCATCATGGTCAAACACAGCCGTTTTGAGGACGTCTCCACTGCCATTCATAGTGACTGGTCCGGTTCCAACAAATTCTATATTGCTGACAATGAAATGATCGGCCGCCGGCCCCAGGAATTGATGGGCTGGTACAACATTCCGCCCTGGAATGAGGACCCGGATTTTGAGGAAAAGCGCTTGCTTGATTCCTACTATGCAGTGGCAATTTACGGCGCGGGCCATGTTATCGCCTACAATCGGGTGACCGGATTTCATGATGCCCTCGATCATGCCACATACGGCATGCCTGATGGCTATCCCAATATTCCACGCGACCGCATGCCCGTATCAATCGATATCTATGGGAATGATGTTTCTAACCTGGACGACAACTGCTTCGAAGCTGATGGCTCCATGCACAATATGCGTGTGTTTGATAATCGCTGTTTCAATGTCGCAGTGGGCGGCATGAGCCCTCAGCCTGTGTTTGGTGGACCGGTCTACTTTATTCGTAATGTTGTTTATCACAGTCCCTATGGACCGGTGAAAATTCACGCCGACCCTGCAGGCGTAATCTATTATCACAATACCTATATCGGCGAACTCAGACAGATCACGCCAGCATCCAACCTGCACTTTCGTAACAACCTGATCTTTGGCCAGGGTCGTCAACCTGCAGTAATGGCTATTCGCACTTATACCAATTACTCCTCCAGTGACTACAATGGATACCGGGTCAATCCTGAGTCAGATATTGCCTTTAGCTGGAGCTCACCACCCCGGGAAATGGCCAAACAGTATGGCGTACCGCTGGTAAGCAGAGAATATGCTAGTTTTGCTGAATATCAGCAAGGCAGTGGTCAGGACGCCAATAGCGTTCTGGTGGATTTTGATATTTTCGTGAATGCACAAATGCCTGACCTTGATGATCCAGGCCGCTTATATGATCCTGAAGTAGTGGATTTACGTTTGCGTCGGGGCGCTGATGCTGTTGATGCTGGCGTGGTTCTGCCGAATATTAATGATGGCTTCAATGGCCGCGCACCGGACCTGGGCGCTTATGAATATGGTCAGGACATGCCTCATTATGGACCGCGACCTCGGAACTGATTTTCAGAGCAATTTGCAGGGTAAAAACTTATGTTAGCCAAAATATGTAAATTAGTTGTTTGTTTTGCCGCACTATTTATGGCCGGGCCAGCTCTGGCTGCGACTTGTGCAGACCTGGGGCGCCTATCTATCGACACAGTGGTCATTAGCGAAACAGAAAATCGAGAAGCCGGCAATTTAAGCCAGAACCGCGGCGCTGATCTGTCATTACCGGCTCATTGCCGGGTCGCGGCAGTGCTAAGCCCCTCTGATGATTCCCATATTGAAATGGAATTATGGTTGCCAGATAACTGGAATGGTAAATTTCTAGCCCTGGGTAATGGCGGCTGGGCGGGGTCTATCAGCTTTTCTGCCATGGCGATTGGTCTGCAGTCTGGCTATGCAGTGGCCTCTAATGATACCGGCCATATTGGTGGTAGCGCTGCCTTTGCTGTCGGCCATCCGGAAAAAGTCATTGATTTCGCCTGGCGCGCGATGCATGAAATGACAAGGCATTCCAAAACATTAATCGAAAGTTTTTATGCACGCCCGCCAAGGTTTTCCTATTACCAGGGCTGCTCCACCGGTGGTCGTCAGGGCATGATGTCTGCCCAACGTTTCCCGGAAGATTTTGACGCCATTATTGCTGGAGCCCCGGTATACAATCAATTGGCCTTGAATGCAGTGCAATTTCATAATATGAAAACGCTGATCGAAAATCGTCCTCTCGCCTTGTCTCCGGAAAAAGTGCAAATGCTGCATGATTCAATGTTAGCAAGCTGTGAAGCCAATGATGGTGTTGAAGATGGCTTCCTTAACAATCCCCTGTCATGTTCTTTTGAACCCGAATCCTTGCGCTGTGAAGGCTTTCAAACCGGCGCCTGCCTGACAGATGCTGAACTCACTGCCGTTGATGCTGTTTTCAACGGTGCTTATGCCACAAATGGTGAACTCCTATATCCAGGCCATGCCAAGGGCTTTGAACTCGGCTGGCGTATTCCACAAGCCAATGCAGTGCCCTCGGCTTTACAAACCGAAGCAACACAATATGTAGCTTATGAAGATCCAGACTGGGACTGGCGCGAATTTGAACTGGAACGCGACCTTGCGCTGGTACGCAGCAAAGCGGGTTTTATTGAGGCGCTGGATACTGACTTAAGTGAATTCAAAGCACGTGGTGGCAAAATTTTGTTCTATCACGGCTGGAATGATCCCGGCCCTTCTCCCATTAATACCATCAATTACTACAACCAGGTGCTGGCCACCGTGGACGGTGAGGACGATGACTGGATGCGCTTGTTCATGATGCCCGGTATGGGGCATTGCCGTGGCGGTATTGGACCAGACCAGGCTAATTTCCTCGGTGCCATGGAAGCCTGGCTGGAGCATGGGACAACCCCGGAGCGCATCACCGCATCACGAATTCGTGAAGGCCGTGTGGATATGACTCGTCCTCTGTGTGCTTATCCAGAAGTAGCAAGTTGGGATGGTGAAGGCAATCCTGATGATGCGGCGAATTATAGTTGCCAGGTTCAATAGGGATTTTTAATCTGTCGAGCATCATTATTGCATTTGAAATTTCAGGCTTTAAGCATTTAGTCAGCAATTGTCAGTCAAATCACCCCTTCATTGCGGGGATGGCGTATTGTTGGAATATATCAACTGACTTGCCAACAATTACTTAACACTGAACAATCACGCCATGGATTCCATTACACAATTTGCCCTTGGCGCCTCCATAGGTGAGGCTGTGCTTGGACGCAAGATTGGTAATCGTGCGCCAATTATAGGTGGCATTATCGCGACCTTGCCTGATCTTGATTCCTTCATTCCCTGGGATGATGCGGTTGCATCGATGACCTACCACCGTTCCGCAACTCATTCCCTGATAGTGCTGACTGCAATGTCGCCTCTTATCACCTGGATGATGACCAAAATGCAGCCAATACTATGGAATTTCCATAGGCAACTTTTCTTACTGGTATTCCTGGCGCTTTTTACGCACCCCTTACTCGATGCCTTTACAGTATATGGCACTCAGCTATTCTGGCCTCTGACTGAATACCCGGTCAGTCTGTCCACGATCTTTATTGTAGATCCTGCCTATACACTTTGGTTATTGATTGGGTTTATAAGTGCAATGATGCTCAGTCGCAATAAGAAAATTGGACATCAACTGAATACTGCAGGCCTGGTTTTAAGCTCTCTCTACCTTACCTGGACAGTGGCAGCCAAGGTTCTTGTAAACCAAAAAGCAGAGCTGGCCCTTGCGGCACAGGGCATTTCCTATGATCGTCTGATGACAACGCCGGCCCCTTTTAATACAGTGGTTTGGCGTATTATTGGTCGTGATGCAGAAGGCTATTTTGACGGTTTCACTCCTGTTTTTGGTCAGGATGAAACGATAAAATTTAATTACTATGACAGTGACGACCACCTGTTATCGGAAATATCCGATCATTGGCCAGTACAGCGCCTGCTTTGGTTCACACACGGTTTTTACAAGGTAAGCTTTCGTAGTGGTGATATTTTTATAACTGATTTGCGTATGGGGCTGGAAGCAAACTATGTTTTCAATTTCAAAGTCGCTGAAACCCGAGATGCACAAACTATTCCCGTTACAAGCGTGCTTGTGCCTTGATTCAGGCAAATCTCTATTTTCACTTTTTGGTCTCTTGAAAGCAGCTTGATTTGAAACAAGTATCTAATAGCAGAAACCAACACTCTGTAATGTTAGTATAGGCAAGCAATTGCTATTATTTATATTGTGATGGCACCTTTTTTTAAATACCCCTTTGCTAATTCGCGATAGCTGATAGCCATTATAAAAATATATGAACAAAGACAAGCAAGAAACAACTAGCCCTTCCAGAAGAAAGTCAGACCTTCCGGTACTGGGGAATACTTCCCAGGAATTTGAAAACAAGATATACACGCTCGAATTCAAGGTTAATTTAGTGCAGACGGCTTTCGAAGGCTTGAATAATTACGCCGTAACGATTTCCTGTTTTGACAAGGATACTCAAGAAACACAAAACATCAGTAGTGTGCTGGACATAAACTTGAGCGAAAAAAACAACAATATCAGCATTGAGGGCGGCCCTCCTGTAGTTTTTTCTGTCGGCGCCGATACTATGGATCTATCCAATATGGAGCTTGATGAGAATATCGTTGAGGCTGTGAACAGTGGCTTGGCCTGGCTGAAGGGAGACGGTCAGGAGAAAACGATTAAAAACCGCCGTGAAATCCCCCGGGCATTACTGGATGACCGCATGGCAATGAACCTGCTTATGAGCAGTATCAGTACAATTATTGCTGGCTCTATGGATTGTCACAAAAAAGTCATCCATGAAGAACAACATCTTTTTATCCAGAAGCATGATTACAGTAACGCCATGTACAAAGCTCTTTGTGCTGACCTTGATGAATTAACTGTACTGGCAATTAATAGAGGTGTGCAGCATTACGTCAATTCAAACTGATTTTAAATCTTTGCATTTTCTTTTTTAGCCTGACTATTTCTCATCAACATTATCCTCTCCCCTCTTTTTTTAAAAACTATGTTTTTTTGTCTTTTCCTGACCCGTCAGATATTAGAAGTGCATCACTGTTTCACGAGGGAAAACCCCCCTAGCCTGTAAGCCTTGAGAAAGGATGGCGTATAGCCACTAAAATGCGAAAAATACACCGGGTTCATCGTTTATGATATTGCTTTTCAGGACTAAAAATAAATGGACTCTATAAGGCAAGTAACTGAAAATAAAAAGGTTTCACTTGACTCGGTGGCGTTTAACCCGGACGGTCGGATTGAGTTATGTCATATCAACTATGACACCGATGAGCGCTCCTATGCTGTGCGACTGGAAACCGATCTCACCTGCGTATCCCTTGAAGGCATGAATCAGTTTCGTATCTATGTAAGCAGTCAGCATAAATCAACTGATTAAAAAGAAACTTTATGGGCCGCTCTGGAAATCAACCTTCGCCAGGAAATGAATAGTGTCTCAATTGCCGATGGCTCACCTTATTATTTCAGCATCACAGACAAATCCCTCGACCTTGACAATGTGGAAGTTGACTCCAGCATCCATGAAGTAGTTGATCTGGGTTTGATGGATCACAAGATACTGCTGGGGTTTAAGCCCAGCAGCGAAGAACATGCAGCATCAATTTTATTTGATAATTTTTCTTGCAACCTGATCAAGGCCAGTATCAGCGTCCTTCTCGCTCAGGCCACAGATAGTCATAAACAGGTCATCAACAATGCAGGTCGTCTTTTTGCAAGTCGTCAGGACTGTGTACGCGACATGTGCAACAACCTTTTAGGCCAGGCAGCCGCGCTTTCTGACAGCATTACCAGTAAAGCATTGCACAATGAACACCCTCTTTTCTAAAAAAAAAAGAAACTATTCTCTGTCTCACCAGTACGCCCCACAAAATTGTAAGTCACATTTCTGAAAGCATTGATAAAAACTCTCCTGTAATGCTTCATTTCAGCTTACTCAGTAAGCATAATGTCGTAGAGTTGTTAGATGAGTAAAAGGGCTTTCCAATTGGGCAAAAACAAACTCCAGCTGCTGATATATTTTTCCGCTATTCTACTGTCCGCAGGCGTTTTTCTGCCACTGGCGAGCTTCCCTGTCTATGGAGAAGCCAGCTATTACCGTATTGCAGAGATAGAGGCCTGGCTGGTCATTGGTTTTGCATTGACTGGACCCGCCTTGATCCTGGGAGGCAGGGAAAAATTCGCTATACTTTCTCCTGTAGCTGTATGGACAGTGTTGCTATATCCAGGTCTCAGAAGTTATTACGAATCTTCAAACGACACTGTCCTGAAACAACTGGGTAATCAGCTAAGCTCTGCCATGGTAGATTTTGCGTCTAATCTGTTTCTCAATATTAGTGAGTACCACTGGGGCGGTTTTGTCTTCCTGTTTGCCTTAATCATATTTTCATTCAGTAATGTGATTTATAGAATCAAGGTCTGATATTGACTGATAATACTTCTACCATTGAGACACTGCGCGGATATTTTCTGACTCAGGCCAGGCATTGTCAGGATCTCGGGTCGCCGTTCATGGTCAGGCTGTGTACGCTTTTTTCCCGCCATCTGGAACATGATTCGACCTTTACCGATCGTTTGCTTGCTCTGCCGCATCCGGATAATTTTTGGGGAGTTGCCCTGCCTTTGCGCGTGGCAGGCGCTCTGCATGCACTGGTATTAACTCAACAATGTGACACGCTGGCAAAGGTCTATCCTCCCAATCATGACTATGTCAGTGACGAGGAACTCTGGGACGCCATAATGCATGCGATACAGGTTCATGAAGATTTCTTTGTGCCTTATCTGGGCAATGCGCCGCAAACCAATGAAGTAAGACGTTCAGGCATTCTACTGCCGGGCTTTCTTGTTATTGCGCAAAAAACCGGGCTGCCTTTTACCCTTTCAGAACTGGGTGCCAGTGCCGGCATAAATCTTTGTTGGGACGAGTTTGATTATCGCCTGGGAGATAGTACCTGGGGTAAGCAACAGGGCAATATCACCTTGGCGCCACAATGGTTAGGCAAGCCTCCACCTCGTACTCTTCCCATTTCTGTCAGCAGTAGAGCT
This sequence comes from Gammaproteobacteria bacterium, assembly GCA_018698975.1. Lineage (GTDB taxonomy): Bacteria > Pseudomonadota > Gammaproteobacteria > Pseudomonadales > Pseudohongiellaceae > Eutrophocola. Next base: position 1,971 of record JABIPQ010000117.1, on the reverse strand, counting down.
GCCTGCGATCTGAGCCCGATAAATTTCCTGGACCCGGATGAAAAATTAAAATTGCTTTCTTATATATGGGCGGATCAGCATGACCGCTTTACTCGCACCGATCATGCTCTAGATATATTGACCGCAAAAAAATACAAGGTGGACTGTGCAGATATCTCCCAATGGCTTCCGACACGCCTGGCACTGGACACCACGGCTACTGTTCATGTCATTTACCATACCATTGCCTGGAACTATCAAAGCAATGATGAAAAACAGCGTAACCGGCAATTAATTGAGACTGCTGGTGCGAAAGCAACTCATAACGCCCCTCTGGCCTGGCTGCGTTTTGAAGCCGATGCTCAGGATCCAGGTGCTGCCATCACGCTTACTCTGTGGCCGGATGGACGCGAACATACTCTGGGCAGGGCCGACTACCATGGGCGCTGGATTGACTGGATCGGTCTGGACGGCGAAGGAGCAAAAGAAAAACCATGATATACCCGATGTTTACCATGATATTACTGACATTTATTATTGGATTTGCTGCCATGCGTGCACGCGTTGCCAGTGTAAGAATGAAGCAGATAAAAATTGGCTACTATCGATTGATGCAAACTGAAGTAACACAAAATGTACCGGAACGAGTCACAATAACAACGCGATCATTTAATAATATGTTTGAAATCCCCGTGCTGTTTTATGTCGCGGGCACAATAAGTCTGGCTCTTGATCATGTAACAACTTTTTCATTAATTATTGCCTGGCTATTTGTGTTGAGCAGACTTTTTCACACCTGGATTCATTTAAGCTATAACAATATTCTGCATCGCATGAATGCCTACTGGATTTGACTCATGCTGGTTTTGACCCTCTGGATAGAACAAGTTTATCTGACGATGTAAAACTGATATGACAATAGATAAATCTCTTTTTTGGACACTGAGCTCAAAAAGCAAAACGCTTGATAATGAAAGCGTTCATCAACTCCGCAAGGGTACAAAGCAACTCAGAGCACACCTGCACCTGATCCGCCAGTTACAAGGGCATCAAAAAGAAACCGAGCACCTTAGACAATCCGTGAAGAAGTTGGCAAGAATGCTTGCAGGTCAACGTGACGCCGATGTCATGTACGCCCTGTTGCAGGAATTAATAAACCAAACTACAGATGCGGAACTCACGCCATTGATGGTAGAACTTCAACATGTATTGAACAGTGAACGCCTTCCCCAGATTGATATTCGACAGGTTCATAAAATGGCCAGGGATATTGATCGAAGCACTGACAAACTTCTTACTCATGAACCTGAGGGAAATGAAATCAATCAACTACTTGAGGTTTGTCTGGAAAATCTATGCGAAGAAGGACAGGACTTACTTTATAACGCGGCAGCTAATTGGAATGATCTGCATAACTGGCGCAAACAAGTTAAAAAACTGACTTACCAATACAAGCTCAAAAAAAATCCAGACCCCGTAGATTTAGTCATTATTGAAAAACTTGACCAGCTAGGGGATAGTCTGGGCAAGATCAATGATCTAAACATTCTGGATAACTTTGTAAGGCGACAGCAATATCTTAATACCAGAGCTCAAATCCTGCATACCTTTACACAATTACTCGGCTTACTGGACGAGCATAAATATTTACTGCTTGCTCAAACTCAACAATTATTCGCTGAATTGACCGCGCTGCCTGATCAACTCTCTCTGGACTCTTGAGCAACACTGATCACCCTGATGACACCCTCATCAACTCGCCATTTTATATTCAAATCATAAAGGCTCATACCATATTGCTTCTCATCCGGAGACTTATGCCTCCATGCCGGCCTGGGGTCTTGCGCCAATACGGATTCAATTAATTCACCCAGGTCAGGGTAAACCTTTTCGAGGTCTGCAAGCTGTTGCACAGCTGTTTCACTCATTGCCACCTTATAATTCCTTTCAGGTGCTTCTTCAGCATAACCTCCATTGGCATCCGGGATACTG
>JABIPQ010000116.1 GCA_018698975.1 Gammaproteobacteria bacterium | reverse complement strand
TCCGTCTACATCAACCACGAAGGTGTCACGGGAAGCAAAACCATGGTCGATGTCTACGCCACGGGTGTCCTTGAAACCGGCGCGGCCCTGGCGGACATCCAGGTCATAGGAAGCGGCAATACTGCCATCGGCATCGGAAACCACCGCCAGCTCACCAGCACAAAACTCCGGATCCGCTGAAAAATCATTCAAACGGGCGATGCTGTCCAGGGAAACACCAACCACTGAGGCCCCTGCAGCACGAAACTTGTCCATATTGATGGCAAAGGTGTGCGCCTGGATATTGCAGCCAGCGGTATAAGCCGAAGGATAGAAATACACCACTGTTGGACCGACAAGGTTCAGCGTCTGCTGCAGAGAATAAGTAAACTCCTCCCCGTCCATGGAAGCCTGGGCAGTAAACACCGGAGCACTTGCCCCGGTTTCAAGAGCCGCCTGTGCAGACAGGCTGAATGCCCCTATAAATAGTGCGCTTGTTATACTTTTTGTTAAAAGATTAATTTTCATTGGGTCTTCCTCTTAATAGTTGAACGTTTCGAGCTGCTTGATTATGCGATTTTGCAAATAAATACGTTTCCCTGATGATATAGCGGTTAAAGCGACTAGTGCAATGACCCGTAAATCACTGGAAACTTTCATTCGGGACTAAAGTCCCTCCTACAAAGATTCGCTATCCCCTGTAGGAGCGGTTTCAACCGCGAAGAACGCACCCCCTTTATTCGGGACTGTTTATCCTTTGAAGTATAGTTAAAGCTACAACAGTCGAATTATATGCGGATGTTTGCCTGCAGGAATTTAAGGAACCTTTCCCTCCTATATTGACTCAGCGTGTCTGGAAAATTACCATGCCGTTTCACCAAATTTAAGAGCAATTCAATGACACGTCAATTATTTCTACCATTACTGATTTTTTTACTTCTGTCCTGCAGCCAGGATCAGGAAGCTATTGAGCCGGTTGCTCAAGATACTGTTACGCCAGCTTATCAAGCGCAGATCACCGGCGTACTGGCGCAATTACCCGAGGATAACGATCCTGACAGTAAGACATTCCAGACCCTGGATGGACGCGGTTTTGATATAGAGCTATTTGAAGGTGGAAAGGTGTTTGTTAATTTCTGGGCTACCTGGTGCGCTCCCTGCATTCGCGAAATCCCTTCCATCAATCGTGCCGCGACTGAGCTGGAAGACGAAGGTTATACCTTCCTGTTCATTTCTGATGAAGACCCCGAAACCATTAATGACTTCCTGCTGGAAAGAGAGTTTCCAGGCAACTTCGTCAAGCTGAACGGTTATTTCGCTACATTCGGCATCGGGGCAGTACCGAGTTCATGGCTAGTCGATGAAAGCGGAGAAGTGAGCGCTATCTGGGCAGGTGCTTACGAGTGGGATAGCGAGGAGATGCTGAACGAAATCAGAAATCCATCCCCCACTGCCCTGCAATAATCAAAAAATTCCGTAATCAATCACGTCATCAAAGTAACCAGTGACTGTCAGGGTTACCACAACATCGAATTCATTATAGTTTAACCAGTACCAGCCATGTTCACCATAAAATGGAGCGACCAGCGAACCGCTACCTTCGGTTCCTTCCTGTTGCTCCCGGTAACGTACAAAAAAGTCGGGACCAAATGATTGATTATGCCCATGATAATCCACATAAATATCACCTTGATCCACTGACCATGAATAAACGATCATCTTGCCCTCATCCAGCACCAGTTTAATTTCTGTAGAGCCTTCTGCAGGGATCATCACTTCCATGGTCATGGTTTGCGGAGCATCTTCCTGTTGCTGAAACACCGCAGGATTCGGCAAGGGCGTAGGCTCACCAAAACCGGGAATTTCCACTTCGCGCATCACTTCGTTACCACCGATGATGTCAGTAATTTCAATAGTCACTGTAGCCTCGGCATTAAGTTGCGTCAGCCCTGTCGCCTCACCAATGCCGGTGGGATCAATGCCGTATTCAGCTGGCAGTACAACCAGCACCAGGATAATAGCGGCAGCCACAATAGACACCAGAGTCGCTTTTAACAGGCTGCCTTTGGAAGGGGGATCAATATTATTCATGTCAGGCTCTCGCGTTAAAAATACAATTAAGAGATAAAATTAAGAGATAAGGTTAAGAGATAAAATAGCCAGTCATCTGGTAACCAAACAACACAAATCCAGCCATCATAATGACAAGATTGGTCGAAAAGGCTCCCTTGAGAAAACTGGGACTCTGGCGCCAGAACTGAAACGCCAACAGCATAATGGTCAGCGCCGCCAGTTGGCCCAACTCAACACCCACATTAAAGGCAAGCATGTTGGGGACCAGACCATCGCTGGAAATTGTCAGGTCCTGCAATTTGGTGGATAAACCAAAACCATGGGCAAGGCCGAAAAGAAAAACCGCATGGCGTGTATCAATAGTGACACCGAGGCGTTGAAAGCCACCCATATTTTCAAAGGCTTTGTAAACCACAGAAAGACCAATAATGGCATCGACAATATAGGCATCCGCTTTAATTCCACCCAGCACTCCAAGCAACAGCGTGACACTGTGACCCACAGCAAACAGGCTGACATAAAGCGCCACGTCTTTCATTTTATAGAGAAAGAATATCACCCCCGCCAAAAATAACAGGTGATCATAGCCGGTAAACATATGCTTGGCGCCCAGGTAGATATACGGGATTATTGCCATACCACTGATACGCTGAATATAGTCTGCATCACCGGCTGCTACACCGTGACTAAATGCCGGGAGGGCGAATAACAGAAGTAATACGCCCGCTACTAATTTGATTATTTTCGTATTAATCAGGATTCTCCCGTTTTATATCCAGAACCAAGTTGGATGATGTTACTTGGCATTGGTACTACAAGTAAACTTTCTGGTTAATAAATAAATGTACATTCTGCTTAAGGGCTAAGTTCTTCGTGGTTGAAACCGCTCCTACATGAAGAGTTGAAATTTTGTAGGAGCGGTTTCAACCGCGAAGAACGCAACACCACTCTTCGGGACTGAAGTCCCTCCTACAAAGATTTGCTCCGCTTACATTAAATACTCTCTTACAATGTAAAGACTTTCAATGAGTCCCAATTGACAAATATCAAGCTCACTTCAATTTTGATTTAACAAAACTCACCAGACCAAAGCTACTTAGCAAAGCAACGCCTATGCCACATAAGGTCAGGAAAAATTTATAAAACAAACTGCCGGTCTTCCCAGTATGCAATGGATAACCCGTATTAAAAACGCGTTCAATCCGGGGAAAACCTTTGGAGTCGATACGCAAATCCATATAGCCCTGCTCCTCATCAATATAGGTCATGCTGGTGCCATTGCGATTCCAGTCTCCAACTTGCTGTACAGTAATTACGCGATGAATAGAAAAGCCACTGGGCACACTGGCCGAGCGGATAATTGAATCCGGAAACACCGCCACAGTGCGTTCCATGGCTGGCAACCAGTCTCCAGTTCCTTCGCCAGCGATCTCATCAATCCCAATCACCATATTGTCACTGTATTCCTCACTACGGCGATGTTCTTCCAGCAACAGCTCTTCTGCCTGAAAAGGAAATGCCAGTATCACTCCAGTCACCAGGGTAAGAAGCAAAGGCAAGGTCAGCACAATACCCAGGTTACGGTGACTGAGAAGCAGTTCAGCGCGCCTGGTGCTCGCAGGAATACAGCCACGGGAAAAATATCGACGCAGTGGTATAAATGTAATCACGCCCAGTAAAACCAGAATGATCAGGGCCATTGCGGCAAGTCCGGTTATGGTGAGTCCAAGGTCATCCAGCAACAATCTGTGGTGCAGATCATACAGCCACTCTTCTATCCGATCATTCATATGCCATTGATCGACAACTTCACCATTGATATCCACATAGGCATAGTTGGTGTCGTAAAGTGTCACTTTTGTCAGGGGAAATTCTGCTGTAGCAAACTGAACATTGAGAATATCGTTATTCTCAAAATTAGCTTCGACAGCTTCAGCAATACTTGCCAATGCTGCAGGATCGGGGGTGAAATCTACACGTGCAGCAGGCGTGACAAGTTTGACGTAATCATCCTTCCAGATCAGCAGGGTCCCGGTGGTGCTGCTCAAAATCAGCAACAATGCCAGTGTCACCCCGCCCCAGGCGTGGAGTGTTCTGATGAGATTAAGAATCATTGCTGTGGGAGACTTTCAACACTGAACGATAACTCACCCTGGATTACATGCGTATCTGTGCCTTCTGCTGACCAGAGTGCAGTGTATGAACCATCTTTGAGAGACGGCAGTGAAATACTTAAACGCCTTGCCAGCGCTTCAGGCAAACTACTTGTCAGGGGGACCACCTCGCCCTGCTCATCTATCAGGCTAATGGAATTAAGATAAGCCTCGTCACTGAACCTTAAAATAATTTCTTTTGGCGACTCACTCAACACAGCACCATTTTTAGGGACAGTTATTGTCACAGCAGTATGCGCAATAACGAGTGATGAATTGAGCACAAAGCCCATTGAAATGATTAGTAGAAAAACCTGTTTATATATTTTCATGTTCAAGTCCTATGACTTTGATTGATTCCAGCATGCTCAGGTAGTTTTTCCTGAGCGACTTAATGCTCACTATTATGCAGGTTTTCTGTCTCCAATACTTTTCCAGTTTTCACTACTACAGAGTTTATAAAACCTAACATGACTGACAATGCCCAGCCAATTCTGTCAGAGCTTTGTTGTTGGTGATGAGAATGATGATGTAAATCAGTCATCGCAATATTCTACTGAAATTTTCGCACAACAAATTTTTCTGCTTCGACAATAAATAATATCGGTAAGGCTGCTGCCAGGCAAAGCAACCATGCACGACTATCCAGACTCTCCAGCCCGAAAATATTTTGTGAAAAGGGTAAATAGGTGAACACAATCTGCATCAGTACAACACTGACAATAGCAAGAAATGATGGCATTGCTCCTGCGAAAATACGCCGCGTAAATATCCCCTGCTTCATAAATCGGCAATTAATCAGATAGACCGTTTCGATCAACACCAGTGTATTTATTGCCACGGTTCTGGCGAATTCAATACTTGCTCCCTGCGCCAAAGTCCAGGTAAAGAGTTGGAATATAATTGTTGCGGCAACGCTCACCACCAGCATCATGCGCAACAGGAGTGCAGCAGTTATCAGGCCCTGTCCAGTTGGCCTGGGTGCCTGTTCCATGAGCTTTGGTTCCGGTGGTTCAAAAGCCAGGGCCAGCGCCAGTGTCACGGTAGTAATCATATTGATCCAGAGTATTTGTGCTGGAGTAATAGGTAACAGCGTACCCATTATGATCGCGGTAATAATGACCACCGCTTCTGCCAGACTGGTAGGCAAGATAAATAGAATTGATTTCATAATATTGTCATATACCGTCCTGCCTTCCAGCACTGCCAGAGCAATGGTGCTGAACTGATCATCGGTCAAGACAATGTCCGAGGCTTCCCTGGCCGCATCTGTGCCTTTCATGCCCATGGCTACACCAATATCAGCCTGACGTAGTGCCGGTGCATCGTTGACCCCATCACCTGTCATTGCCACCACGTGATTACGACTGCGCAGACTCTTTACCAGAGCCAGCTTGTTAGCCGGACTGGTACGTGCATAAATGTGAACCTGTTCTGCCACATCGGCCAGCGCTTCATCATCCAGCTTATCCAGATCACTGCCGCTCAAGACCTTATCAGCATCCAAACCAAGTTCTCTGCCGATAGCCTCAGCAGTAACCTGACTATCACCGGTAATCATTTTTACCCTGATACCTGCTGCATGGCAGGCCTTGATACTGGCGATGGCTTCTGGACGTGGTGGGTCATTAATTCCCGCCAGGGCAACCATGGTCAGCCCTGTGGAAACATTCTCATGACTTAGTGTTGCCACTTCTTCTTTTTGCACCAGCGCCATGACCCGCATGCCTTTCGCTGCCAGCTCAAACATCTGTTTTTGCCAATACTCTGTATCCAGAGCTTGTTTACCTTCCGCTGTCAGCTGATCACTGCAACAGCTTAAAAGCACATCGGGAGAGCCTTTCATAGCCACAAGAGAAGAACCAGAGTTCTCCAGATGCTTGGCACCAGTGTGCAAGGTGGCCATGTAGCGTCGTTCACTTTCAAAAGGTAATTCATCTGTTTTCGGAAAGTCCTTTAACAAATCCTTCTGCACCAATCCGGCTTTCAAACCGAACACAAGCAAGGCACCTTCAGTGGGGTCTCCTGCCAGGAGCCATTGTCCATCTTCCCTGCTGACGCTGGCATCATTGCACAACATCGCAATCTCGGCTGCGCGCTTTACCTGCTTATCATTCTCAAGCAGGATTTTTTCAGCACTGTTTTTCTCTGAAATTACACCTTCCGGTTTATACCCTTCACCACTGATTATGTAATGCCTCGCACTGCAAACCAGTTCTCTCACCGTCATTTCATTGGTAGTCAGTGTGCCGGTTTTATCGGTACAAATAACATCAACTGAGCCCAGTACTTCCACACTGGGTAGCCGCCTCACCAGCGCATGATTTTGAGACATGCGTTGCACGCCAATTGCCAGAGCAATGGTCACAATGGCGGGCAAGCCTTCAGGAATTGTGGCAACGGCAATACTGATTGCCGCCTGAAACATGTCAGCAAAAGCATAGTCCCAAACCAGCACACCAAATGCCATGGATAGCAGCGACACCAACACAATTAAAAAACTGAGCTGTCGTGCAAATTGAGCCAACTGGCGCTGCAGGGGAGTTTCCGGCAATGAGGTGTGCTGCACCATTTCACTAATGGTGCCAATTTCCGTATTCATCCCGGTATTGCAAACAATGCCGCGTGCCACACCAAAAGTGACCATGGTGCCCATGTAGACCATGTTTTTTCGTTCGGCCAGAGTCGTGTGTTCTGCAATGGGATTTTCATGCTTGCTGACAGGTTGCGATTCTCCGGTTAGCGCGGATTCATCGCAGCGCAGATTTTTACAATAAAAAAGCCGCAGATCGGCTGATACGCGGTCACCGGCCTGAATGATGACCACGTCCCCGGGAACCAGTTCTGCGCTGTCGATACTTTCCTGCACACCTTCCCTGAATACCAAGCAATGAGTACGCGCCATCGACAAAATTGCATCAAGTGCCCGAACCGCTTTTCCTTCCTGAACAAAACCAACGATGGCATTCACGACTACCACCAGCAGAATAACGCCGCTGTCCACGAGGTGTTCCAGCAATAAGCTGATAATGGCACTGACAAGAAGGACATAGATCAGCACATTCCTGAACTGATTCAAAAAACGTTTCCAGCCAGGTTCTAAAGGATGCAATGGTAATTCATTGCGACCATAACGCTGTTGTAAACCAATTAACAATTTCTTATCCAGCCCATTTTCCTTTGTCTCATAAGCGGAAAAAATTTCACTGGAATTGAAAGCAAAAGGTGAATGCTTCACTGCTGAAGACTGTTCTGAAGAATTATTCATACGGTGTCAGACATCTAAAAAAAATCGGAAAAATATTGTTACTGTTAAAAGAAATATTTTCATCCGTTTGGATTGATACAGATCTACTTATCTGCAACCAGATAAGTAATAGTATGGCTTACTTTTTTCCTCATGGTAGCATTCAGATAGTTTCTTTAATGGAATATTCTAATGGCTTCTTTGCTTTTTTTAGGTGCAGCACAACAAGTGACCGGTTCCTGTTACCTGTTTGAAACAGATGAACTGGGCAGAGTACTGCTGGACTGCGGTATGCATCAGGGCGGTGATGCAGTAAAACGCCTGCACCAGGAATCTTTTGCTTTCGAACCTGCCAGTATTGATGCGCTGTTTCTGTCCCATGCCCACCTCGATCACAGTGGTCTGATTCCGCTGCTTGTCCACGGCGGCTTTTCCGGAAGGATTTATTGCACCCATGGTTCGGCAAAACTGTTACCTGTGATGCTGAACGATGCCGCCGGACTTTATGAGAGAGACCTGAAATTTGAGAATCGCCGCAGACAACGTAAAGGCAAAGAGATACTTGACCCTATATATACCAAGAAAGATGTGGAAACCGCACTGGGTCTTTGTTATCCGGTGTCTTACCGTCAGGCGCTACCCATTGGCAAGGCAGGTAAAGCATCACTGACCTTTTATGACGCCGGGCATATTCTTGGTTCTGCGATTACCGAGATATCCTTTACTGAAGAAGGACGCACCAAAAAGCTGGTTTTTTCCGGCGACCTGGGCAAAAAGGTCTCGATGTTAATGAATGAACCCAGCACAGTTGCAGATGCCGATCTTATCTTGATGGAAGGCACGTATGGCAATCGCTGCCACCGCAACCAGCAGGAAACTGTAGACCAGCTGGCACAGGTCTTGAAGGAAACCTGGGAAAACAAAGGCGTCGTCATGATTCCTTCCTTTGCCGTTGGCAGAACCCAGGAAATTCTTTTTCACCTGGGCCTGCTGCATTACGAAGGCAAGCTCGATCCCTGGAAGGTGTATCTGGACAGCCCTATGGCCATTGCCGTGACTGATATCTATGATGAATGTCTGAATGTTCTGGATCGTAAAGATGCCGCCAAGATAAAAGAGATGCACAAAGGCTCACTGAAACATTTTCTCCCCAGCCTGAATTATATAAATTCGCCTGAAGAATCCATGGCTTTAAACGATAATCCCCATGGCGCCATCATTATTGCCGGTAGCGGGATGTGTACCGGTGGACGCATTCGTCACCATCTGGAACGAAAAAAACGCACTGATTTTTATCGGCTTCCAGGCCGGTGGTACCTTGGGAAGAATCCTGGTCGATGGCGCGAAAAACATTCGTCTGTTTGGTGAAGAGGTAGTAGTTAAATCACGTATCGAAACACTTAACGGATTTTCTGCCCATGCCGATCAGGGTGAACTCATCCAGTGGCTGCAAGCAATAAAGGGGCAACCCAGAACAATGCTCGTCCATGGTGAACTCAAGTCGCTAGACGCGCTCTCCATGAAGCTATGGCAGGATCATAAAATGTCCACTGAAGTGCCTTATCCTGGGCAGCAAATCTACTTTTAACTTTATACATAGTTTTTATAAATAGACCTGGTGAAAAAAAGCCCGTGATAATACCCGCACTTCTTCACGCCCTGGAGGGTAATTCAACCACTAGCTAATGTGGCTAGCCATTGTTCCAGATCAAGCCAATCAAGGGGAAAGGTGTGGCCCACTCCCTGCAATAAACGCGCATCAAGTATCACGCCAGCATTTTCCAGCAGCTGGACGGTGGCATCATAACGATTGGCCCAACCGAGACGGTCCTCGCTGCCAATGCGCAAAAATACCGGAAAATCTTTCAAAGGGCTTATGGTAGCGGCATTCGATGCCAGGGCAGGTACTGCGATTACTCCGCGATACTCTTGCGGATTGCGGGAAGCGATATCCAGTGCGGAAATACCACCGTTGGATACTCCCATCAGCAATACCGCACCACCTTGAATATCCTGGCGCTGTTGCATTATGGCGATGAGCTCACGCACTTTTGCCGCATTATCTCCCCAAAAAGATTGTCCATTGGGAGATACGGGCGCAATCACTGCCCAGCCGCGGTCGATAAATTCTTCCCCATGACTGCGAAATGCACTGCTGGCAATGCGGGCGTCACCAGAGCCGCCCCCCATGATAACTACCAGTGGATGGCCGGAATCCTCGCTTACTGTGTCCGGGGTATCCAGATAAGCCCTGATTTCTGAGCCGTCAGCGAGTTGAAACCCTGTTTGTGTAAATGCAGTAATAGGCATCAGTAGAAAAAGTGTCAATAGGCATTTCATCAAAATATTTCCCTCTCTTTCTTCTAGCTAGCTGTAACAAATTACAGCAAGTGGTGAGGTATTCAATCCTCCCATACTTTACCCTGCACCAAAAGGCATGCCGGAATGGGGATAACATCCATATTATTTCCACATGTGGGTGTTGGACAATCACTAACCGGCACTTTATTCTCCAATCTCTTATTTGGAGAGTGAAATGAAGAATCGCTGTTTTCCTGGCTTGTCATTACTTTTGGCCTGCCTTGCCCTATTGCCCCTGACAACATTTGCACAGGAAATACCACGTACGGATGCAGGTCTGCCCTTACTGCAGGGTATCTGGCAGGCACAGACCAGGGCGGCCTATAACCTTGAAGATCATGTGGCCCGTACTGATATGCAAGCAGGCACAAGCGTGGTGCTTGGCGGTTCCATTCCCTATAGAAACTCGGCTCTGGCACGGCGCCAAAATAATTTTGAAAATCGTGCTGAACTTGATCCCCTGAATAAATGCTTTTTGCCTGGACCAACAAGAATCATGGCAATGCCCTTTCCTTTCCAGATATTCCAGAACGATGAGCATGTCGCTATCACCTTTGAATGGACCCAGGTATATCGCCTGATTTATACCGCTGGTCAGGAACACTTGTATCCCGGTTTTGAATTCTGGATGGGCGATGCCCGAGGGCAATGGGAAGGTGACACACTGGTTGTCGAAATCAACGACCTGAATGACCGCACCTGGCTTGATGCAGCGGGTAATTACCACAGTCTCGCGGCTCATATTACTGAACGCTATACCCTGGTGGATGAAAACACTATTAATTACCAGGCTACTATTGATGATCCGGAAATATTCAGCGAACCCTGGACCATCGAGTTTCCCCTGGTACGACAAACTGAAATGAAGCGTCTGCTTGAATATCAATGTCAGGCAGAAGCCGAAGAGGCCAATGGTGCTTTCGAGAAAGTTGATAATCTGTGGTATCCAGCACCAGTCCCGGAAGGTAATACGCCGTTTGATAGCAATGCGGCTAATGAGCTGCCGCTGCCTGAAGTAATTTCAGAAATTAATCGTCTTGAAGATGGCACTCCGGATATTAGTGGCTATTTCACCTCTGATGCTGGCGGTGCCAACTACGGTTTGGAACTTAGAGAAAATCTGGCCTTGTTCCCCCCTGCTCGAGGTGTCGTGGTAGATCCTGCCGACGGCATTCTTCCCTACCAGACCTGGGCAAGAGCAGAGCAGATTGAACGCCGGGAAGCCTGGCGCGGTTATGACGACCCCACGGCTCATTGCTTCGTGGCAGGCATTCCTCGTTCTCACTATGTGCCGTCACCCTTTTACATATTACAGACACCCGGCTACGTGGTGATCCTGCATGAGCGCATGTCCTATCGCGTTATTCCTCTGGATGGACGTGAACATCTGCCAGACTCCATTCGCCTGTGGATGGGCGATGCTGTGGGTCACTGGGATGGTGATACTCTCGTGGTGGAATCCTCCAATTACAACGGTAAGGCCTGGCTCAATGAGCTGGGGGATGTGATCAGTCATGCCCAGACAGTTGTTGAAAGCTATACTCCGGTTAGCGATACACAAATTATTTATCGCGCCACTGTCTCTGACCCTATTGTTTACAGCAGGCCCTGGACAATTGAAATGCCATTAAACCAGCAAGCTGAAGAATTGCTTGAAGTGGCCTGCCTTGAAGATAATAATGATCTTGAACACCTGAGAGATGTCCGCGACGAACACCGCGCCCAAATGCAATAAATTGACTGAAACTCACCAATCATGAGAACCGAAATGAAACATAAAACTTTACTTACCATAGCAAGCCTTCTGTTTACCCAGTTATTTGTCAGCTCTGCCCTGGCACATCATTCTTTTTCTGCGGAATTTGATATTGATAAGCCCATTTCCCTTAGCGGTAAAGTGACACGTATGCAGTGGTCTAACCCCCATGGCTGGATCTATATCGATGTGGAAAACGAAGACGGTAGCCTCACCAACTGGGCATTGGAAACCAGTGCCGCCAACAACCTGATTCGTCGTGGCTGGAAACGTACTCACCTGGTGGCTGGCACAGTCATTCAGGTCCAGGGCTTTCAGGCAAGAAATGGCTCAAACACAGCCAATATCCGTGGCATCGTTCTGGAAGATGGCTCACGCCTGTTTTCCGGTAATGCGGATGAGCTGAGCAAATAGGTTCTCGCCCAGCTCACATTTCAGCTAGCGTTCCAACAATTGGAGACATACAGTACTATCTGTTTACTGTTTACTGTTTACTGTTTACTGCTTACTGCTTACTGTTTATTAATTATTAGCTGATCTGTTTATCTCTCTGCATTTCTGTCGCACTGAAAACAATAACAAGGGAATTTTGAAGTCCTGATGCCTTCTGCAAATACCTACGATCTGATTGTTATCGGTACTGGCCCGGCCGGAGAAAAAGCTGCTGTTAAAGCGGCTTATTTCGGTAAAAAAGTGGCCATAATTGAAAAAGAAAAATGCTACGGCGGTGCTGGTATCAATACCGGCACCATCCCCTCCAAGACCCTGAAAGAATCCGCGCTTTATTATTCCGGCAAATATGACACTGGCATCTATGGTCACGATCGGGTGCTGGATGGTCAAACTACAATTCAGGATTTTTTGTTCAGAAAAAATTATGTCATTGAATCTCTGGAACAGGAGGTACTGAAAAACCTGGAACGTCATGATGTGAAGTTATTCCATGGCACCGCCTCTTTTGAAGATAAAAATACTGTGCTTATTGACGGCGATGATGGCGAAATTCGAATCACCGGCGACTATGTTCTGATTGCCACAGGCTCTTATCCCTTCCACCCCGAGAATATCGACTTCGACGGCATCATTGTCCATGATTCTGACAGCATCCTGAATATCATGCGCATCCCTGATTCCTTGTGCATTGTTGGCGCAGGCGTAATCGGCTGTGAATACGCCACTATCTTCGGCGTCATGGGTTGCAAGGTTTACCTAGTGAACAATAGTGACAAAATTTTACCTTTCCTGGACGATGAAATAGCCCAGACCTTGATCGCCCAGATGCATGAAGACGGCGTGAACATTCTCTTTAACGCCTCAATCGACGAAATGATCATTCCGGAAAATGTGGAAGACGACATTCAGATCCGTCTGAAAGATGGCATGGTGTTTGATGTAGACATGTTTCTGTTTGCCGCCGGACGTAGCGGCTCGACCAAGGCTCTGAACTGCGAGAAGGTGGGTATTGAACTAGGTAAGCGCGAAGCAATTGTGGTTAACGAGCAATACCAGACTTCGCAGGAAAATATTTATGCCGCTGGTGACGTCATTGGCTTTCCCGCGCTGGCCTCAACCAGTATGGATCAGGGCCGTGTTGCCGTATCGCATATTTTTGACATTCATGACTCGGATGCCCTGCCTAAAATATTTCCCTATGGCATTTACACCATTCCGGAAGTTTCCATGGTGGGCATTACGGAAGAGCAGGCTAAAGCCGATGGCATTAATTATCTGGTGGGATGCGCCCATCATTCCAAAGTACCACGCGGTAGAATCATGGGAGCAAAGTTCGGGGTGTTGAAAATTATCGTCTCCAAAGATGATATGGTCATTCGCGGAGTCCACATCATGGGCCGCCTTGCCAGTGAACTGATTCATTACGGACTGGCAATTGTTGAAGCCG
Source organism: Gammaproteobacteria bacterium (assembly GCA_018698975.1). Taxonomy (GTDB): domain Bacteria; phylum Pseudomonadota; class Gammaproteobacteria; order Pseudomonadales; family Pseudohongiellaceae; genus Eutrophocola. The sequence continues at coordinate 6,337 of JABIPQ010000116.1, read as the reverse complement.
AAAAAACCGTCAATGAGATCGTTTCCACCGTATTTAACTACCCCACCCTGCATAATCTTTACAAGTATGCCTGCTTCGATGCCCTGGGGAATCTGAGCGGCCACAAAATCAAGGATTTCTGATTCAGTGCTGAAACTTTCGCGGTTGAAACCGCTCCTACATCCTCCCATTTTTCCTTGTGCCTTGTACCTTGTACCTTGCACCTTGTAACTATACCCCTTGATTCATATCGCTCTACATTTTCTCGTCCCTGCACTCCTTGCAGGAATTCTCTATTTAAAAAAGTGGCTGAAGAGTTTTGCCCTGTTAATGTGCGGCCTGCTGATTGACGTGGACCATCTGCTTGCGGACCCGATTTATGAGCCGAATCGCTGCAGCATTGGTTTTCATCCCTTGCATACAGCTATTCCCATAGCACTCTACGGATTACTGTTATTCCATCCCAAAACACGTCTGGTAGGAATTGGCCTGACTATTCATATTCTGCTGGATATCAGTGATTGTTACATTTAAAAGCGGCTTAAATTAGCGACAGTTGCCAGGATTATATAAAGTGTTATAAACCTGACCAGGCAATTGACTGAACAGACCTTTGAAACAGAGGACGACATCACTAGTGGACACCAAGAAAATAAAATTTGTATCAAACAGGCTCTGGCTAAATGAAGACAGCAATTCAAAACCGGAACCTATTAGCAAAACCATCCCTGACTGGTATCGCAATGCTGATCGTTTCGCCAAGGATCCGGCGACAGGCAAACACTGGGAAATGCCGGAGTCTGGCGGCAAGATCCCAACCTGGAAAGCCTGCCCTGCCATTTATGATGTCATGGGTAGCGGATACACCTACAAGACCCCTTGTGATATCCAGTTTTATGAAGATGCTGAGGGTAATATCCAGGCGAAGGTGCTGGACGACCAACATCAAAACTTCCTGATGGACCGCGTACCCCTGGCCCAGTTTCCCCATCCCCCCGGATATCACCACAAGCATTTTGCCTGGTGGGCGGACTGGGCAATTGAACTCCCGGAAGGATACAGCGCGCTTTATACCCAACCAATGAACCGCTTTGAACTGCCTTTTCTAACCACCAGCGGCATTGTCGACAACGACAAGGTGCATATACCTGGCACCATGCCATTCTTTTTACGCAAGGGTGTACAAGGCATTCTTCCTGCCGGGACACCCTATGCACAGATAATCCCCTTCAAGAGAGAGCATTGGGAGTCAGAAATTGATGTCTCATTGTCGCAGGAGGAAATGATCGCGAAGAATAAAGACAACAGCGCAAAATATCGCAAGCCAGACGGCGGCGTTTATCTCAAAGAAGTCTGGGAGAGAAGAAAGTACCAATAATACCAAGTGCTTATCGGGCCGGTGAAAAGCCTAGTAGACCTGAGGGCTTAAAGATTGATTACAACCCAAAGAATATCCGGGTTCAAATAGCTTATTTTTGCCGTTTTTTGCTAATATGATCCATTAAGGGCCTATTAAACGTTTTTAAAAAAAGCCCAAAACGATAACTTTATTCTTCGTTTATTCATCAAAGCATGATCCAAGTGGGGGTGATCATATGAATAAATCTCAATCTAAATACGCAATCCTGATTTTGCTCCTGGCCTTTTGCCTGCCGGTTCTTGCCCATCATTCTCACTCGACAATTGACCGCAACGACGTGCGTGTCCTGCGTGGCACTGTCACCAAATATGGCTGGAGCATGCCCCATGTGTATCTGAAAGTGGAGGCCCCTAACCTGGACGGGAAGATTGTTGAATACAGTATTGAGATGAACCATCCCGCAGCGATGACAGAAGTGGGCTGGTCAAAAGACAGTTTCAAGCCAGGTGACATTATTACCTGGGAAGGAGCACACCACAGGAACAAGGCACGTGCTTACAGCTCGATGAGCTGGGTTGAAAAAAATGGCGTCAGGGTTGGCAATGCCAATCAATTCGATGGCGAGATAACACCTTCTGCTGATTTTACCGGTCTCTGGGATCGGGCACCGGGTCAGCCTACCTACAACCCACCAAAAGGATGGCCGCTCAGCCCTCTGGGCCAGGACCTGGTGGCGAACTTTAGTGAAGATCAAAACCCCGTATTAACCTGCGGCGATCCTGGACCACCAAAATCAATGACCCTGCCCTACTCTCATCAAATTTCACGCCTGGATGAGAACACTCTGACAATCGGGCGCGATCTCATGGAAGGCCAACGTGTGGTCCACCTTGACGTCAAACCACCGGCAGGCCCACCTTCCAAACTTGGTCATTCCATTGGCTGGTTCGAAGATGGCGATTTGATTATCGAGACCAGCAACTTTACAGCAGATGCCTGGGGCGGCCATACAGGCATAGATTCCAGTGCGCAGAAACATCTGATCGAAAGGTTTAGCATGACGGATGATGGGCTTGGCATTGATCTGACCATCACACTCACCGATCCGGTTTACCTGAGCCAACCTGTTACCTTCACTCATAAATGGATTAAAACGGCCGACCGCGAGCTTGTACAGACTCCCTGTACTAAAGAATCCGCACAGTTGTGGATAGAAGCCGGCTTTAATGAGTGAGCTGAAAAAATAATGAATCTATTTACGCCATGGAGAAAAATATGAAATCAATAATCTATAGCGCCATCGTTGCAGTAGTGGCAAGTGTAGTAACCACCTGGGTAATTATGAATAATGATCAGGCAGATGAAGCCGTGTCCACCCAGATGGCTTTGCCAGAAATGGATTACGCGGAAATTCTGGGAAGCATGGAGGTTAGCAAACTCAGCGTCAGCATGGAACCGGCCGCAGCAGCATGGATCAGGCTCAATACTGGCACGGAATCTTCAGAGCAGAAGATACTCGCCAATGCAGCCAATTCTGCCTGCTTTCTTACTCATGTGGAGATTAACGGCATACAAAGCGCGCAAGATAAAAATGCCTGCTCTATAACGCTCGATGATTTTACCGGCTACTGGCAAGTGAATGCCTCAATCGGTGAAGGCACTCAATCGGAACTTTATTGCAACGCCAGATGTGTTGTTTGGGAATAGGAGAAAAACATGAACCGATCATTATTATTAAAAACCATATGCTCTACTTTTATTGCAGTAGCCCTGTTGTTTGCCGGCTCGCTGTTTGCTCATCATAGTTCTCAAGCTCAATTTGGCGAGTTTGGTTCCAACACCAAAAACTTTGAAGGAAGAATTGCCAAAATCAGCTGGGGCAATCCGCATATCACCATGGACATTGAGATCACTGGTGGCGATATTCCGGCAGGAGAAAAATGGCGCCTGCTCAGTCACCCTACTGGCGTACAGGAAGCCTATGGTTTTGCAAAATCCGATTTTGCTGTGGGCGATACTATTTCAATAATTGGCTGGCTGGGTCTGCGCGATCAGCCCGTCTTCTGGCCACGGGCGATTAAGGTCAATGATGGCCCCATGCGCTCGAACCTGCGTTTCACCGACATGATTGATATCGCCAATGGCACCTTTGAAGCAATGAATATCCAGCCTCCAGCAAATTTAAATGGCTCACCCCCGGCACGCGCCGGCGAAGAAGTCACGGCAAAGTTGGCAGAAATGGGATTACTGGATGAGAACGGTAATGTGATCTGGCCGCCACGCTAATGGCAGATTAAACCTCAATGAAAACGAATAAGTTTTTTCAAACTTTTGCGTTTCATATCATTAAACCTGGCGTCAACCTTGCTGTGGCGCCTTCTGTCTTTGCGTAATACAGTGCAAATTCAGAATCTTCTGATCCTGATGCCCTCAAGGCCGAGAATAACCAGGGTCAGAGTAAAAATTCAGTAGTTATAAGGCTCTCTTCTGGCCGAAAGAGGAAGTTGAGCCCTATCCAATAATATTTAGCTCCTTTTAACCAATGGAACTAGATAATGAACATTTCCTTCCCAAACAAACCAACACACAGTCCCTGAAACAAAGATAAACTGATTGGCCAGAAACTCCCCTTGAAGTTAAAGGAGATATGGGCAATCAGAGTTCGTCTGCAACTCCAAAAGAATCCATGAAACCTCGCATTATTTAACCTGGCAATAGATAGCAAGCTTAGGGGTTGTGATCTCATAAAGCTAAAAGTCAATGATATCTCCCATGGCTATGAACTATTGCAAAGAGCCACCATATTGCAACAAAAGACTAAAAGACCAGTTCAATTTAAAATTACAGCCAGCACTAGAGATTCCCTTTCAGAAAGGATCAAATACAAGAACCTCACTCTGGGCGATTATCTATTCCCAAGTAGAAATAATCGTTCAGGTCAAATTGGCACTAGGCAATATGTAAGCAGATTAGATTAAAGTAGATAGAACTGGATAGTGCTTAATTAGACTAGATCAAACTCCAAACCAATCTACTCATAATCCGTTTGTCCCGGGTTCGAGTCCTGGTGGGCCCACCATTTTCCATTGCGCCAAATCAAGTTACTCTGGCCTCTTTGATTTGGCCCCTGTGATTCATAGTCTGTAATAAAAAAACCCCCGGAATGAATGCCGAGGGCTTAATAAGCAGGCTGGACCCGGCCTAGCGACTGAGCGTTATACTGGCTTGCGTATTCGATGGACGAATCGGCATGATCAGAGACTCGCGCACTACCAGTTTGACCCAGAGGGCGTCCCCGTCCCTGAAATAAGAAGTCTCGTTCGACTTGCGCAATGCGTCCATGCTGCCCAGCAGCGTTCCAGGGGCTGCGTTGGTGAAACCCGGCAGTTCAAAGATGACCCATGAGCCCTGGTCCATTTCACTGATACTGAGAGAGACTTCATCCCGATCGGTAAGCACCTGAATCTCGGTGCCGGCCCGCACAGTGCTCTGGTTGGCCGTGATCTTGAATTCCTTACCATTGCGAACCAGCGCGACGGGCGCCTGCGGCGCGCGCGGAGCGGGCCGAGCTGCCCCAGCGGGACGAGGGGCCGGACGGACGAAGCCAAATCCGAATCCGCCTCTTAATGCATTGGGGTCGGGAAGCCTTGCGATTTGACCCGCCCGGAAATACAGGCGACCGACATCACCCGAGCACACAGAGGCGTTCCAGGCAGGTTTAATTTCACAAGCTTCTGCATCCGTGGCGACGCTGTCGTTCTCGCCATCGTGGAGCAGGATGTAGGCGTCACCCCTGCCGCCCACCGAGCCGTCCAGGTCGTGGATCGCCAGGCTCCGGTAGGCCACAGCACCCCGGTTGTCACTGTCGAATCGGGCATCGATGTTCGGAAAATACACCGGCTTGGCATTGACGAATTGCGCGCCCCTGACGGTATTTTCGGTGGTAACCCCCGCGCCTGTGAACAGCAGCCAGGACAGTGCGCCTGTCTTTCGCTGCTCATTGTCCTGGTAATTCACGAAGGTCGTGTCCACTACCTCATGACGGTAATCATAGTATTCGTAGCCGCGGATCGGAAAATCCGGTATTGCCGGTTTCGGCAAGCTGCGGCCGTAGGCGACTTCCTCCGGCGTTACGGGATTGCCTGTGTTGTCGGTTTCGCCCACCACCAGCGAATCAACCAGCCGTGAGGTAAAGCGTTCACTGCCGAACGTACCGGTGGAATGTGTCATGCCAATGGCGTTGTCAGCGAGTTTGGCGTTGCTGAAGACGTGAAGCTCACCCCGGCCCCAGAAACCCCCATGGCGGTTCTTGTAGGCGGTCAAATCCTCGAAGTGCGATTCCACCATCTCGCTGTAAGGGTCAGCAGGATTTTCCAGCGGCGTGTATGCGGTGAAGGACAAGTCGAAGGTGTTATCTTCATTGATGTTGCGATCGAACATGAAACCATCGTAGTTGGAATGAGACACGTTACCCCGGAATTCCCGCAACGGGGTACGGCGCGGCCAGGTGTTGCGGCTGTCTTCCGAGCCCAGGAACGCGCCATTCGGGTGCACCGGCATGGAAAACCAGAAGCCGGTCTCATCGGAACCGGCGGCCACGTTGTCCACATAGCTATTGTCAGGGTTCGTGATCCAGTAGGCAGCTACCGTATTGTCGGAAGGCAGCAGGGTATGCTCGCCGGACATGCTGATGCGCCTGAGGGCCTGACGGTTTGCGGCATCAATCTCACCGTTTGGCGCGAGGTTGTAAGGCACACAGTCCAGGGTGGGATGACACTTGGTCTGGATCGCCAGGTTTGAGATGAATTCGTTGCCAGTCTCAATACCGTCTTCCATGAAGAAGCAGTGGCCCACGGTGTTGTAAGTCACGTTGTTTTCTATCTGCAGGTCATTGGTGCCGTGTACTGTCACACAGCGGTTGAAGGTGTCGTGGATGGCAGCGTTGCGGACGTACTGGTCTTCACCACCATCGCCTACAAGGTGCCAGTGAATCGGATA
>JABIPQ010000014.1 GCA_018698975.1 Gammaproteobacteria bacterium | reverse complement strand
TTGTAATCAGTAGGTCCCGAGTTCGACTCTTGGTGGCGGCACCAAACAAGAAAGCCTCAATCGAAAGGTTGGGGCTTTTTTATTTCAGTTTTTCAGTGGTAGATCATCTGACCGAAAGCAGATCTATAGATTCCAGAGAACTAAGTAAGTGAAGGGAATGTCCTATTTAGTCTCCATTTAGTCTTCAAAATTGGTAGAATGCGCGCCTCATTTTTCTGTAGGCTTTACCATTACGTATGATTTCTACTGCAAACCTCACGATACAATTTGGGGCAAAACCTCTTTTTGAAAACGTTTCTGTCAAATTCAATAACAGTAATCGTTATGGCCTGATCGGCGCTAATGGCTGTGGCAAATCCACCTTGATGAAAATTCTGGGTGACGAACTCAAAGCTAGCTCCGGTCAGGTGATGCTGGAGCCGCATGTACGGTTGGGTAAATTACGCCAGGATCAATTTGCCTTTGAGGAATTTTCTGTCCTTGATACAGTGATCATGGGGCATGAGGAGCTCTGGCAGGTAAAAGCTGAGCGCGAACGGATTTACAATTTACCCGAGATGACTGAAGCGGAAGGTTTCCAGGTGGCCGAGCTCGAAGTACAGTTTGCGGAGATGGATGGTTATACCGCTGAATCTCGCGCCGGAGAATTATTGCTGGGCCTGGATATTCCTTTGCATCAGCATGCTGGTCCGATGAGCAATATTGCTCCGGGCTGGAAGTTGCGGGTACTGCTTGCCCAGGCCTTGTTTTCAGATCCTGAAGTGCTATTACTGGATGAGCCCACCAACAATCTCGATATCAATACCATTCGCTGGCTCGAAAAAATTCTTAAAGAATGTAAAAGCACCATCATTATCATTTCCCATGACCGTCATTTTTTGAATGAGGTATGCACCCACATTGCAGACATGGATTACGGTGAAGTGCGAGTCTATCCCGGTAATTATGATGACTATATGATTGCCTCAACCCAGGCGCGGGAAAAGCTGTTAACCGACAATGCCAGGAAGAAAGAACAAATTTCCGAACTACAAAGTTTTGTCAGCCGTTTTTCTGCCAACGCCTCAAAAGCCAAGCAGGCAACCTCACGCGCACGCCAGATAGACAAGATTCAGCTGGAAGATATCAAGCCTTCCAGTCGTATGAATCCCTATATTCGTTTTACGCAAAACAAAAAACTGCACAGACAGGCCATCACTGTTGAAGAAATCAGTAAAGCCTTTGAACATAGTCTTTTTGACAAACTCAGTTTGCAAATTGAAGCAGGAGAGCGTGTGGCGATTATTGGCACCAACGGTATTGGCAAAACGACTTTGTTGCGTTGCCTGATAGGCGATCTTGCAATTGATAACGGTAAGGTAAAACTGGCTGAGCAAGCCGAAACAGGCTATTACGCACAAGATCATCATGACGATTTTGCCGACGACATAACGCTGTTTGAGTGGATGAAGCAATGGACCAAAGGGGACAACCAGTTGGTCCGCGGCGCGCTTGGCCGTATGTTGTTTTCCGGTGATGATGCTAAAAAATCAGTCAAGGTAATTTCTGGAGGAGAGCAGGGGCGTATGTTGTTTGGGAAATTCAGTCTTATCAATCCCAACATACTGTTCCTTGATGAGCCCACCAATCACCTGGACATGGAATCAATAGAATCGCTGAACCTGGCCCTGGAGAACTTTCCTGGTACGCAGATCTTCGTTAGTCATGACCGTGAATTTGTATCCTCACTGGCGACCCGCATTATTGACATGCAGCCAGATGGCATCGTCGATTTCAAAGGGACTTACGAAGAATATCTGCGCAGTCAGGGCATCATGGAATAAGCTTGATTTTGATCACAGTTTTATAGGGCCGCCCACTCCAATTTCCCTTTCCTAAAAGCTGCTTTAGTATGAAATTAACTGCTGGATTGATCATGGATAGCTATGGTCATGCTGGAAGGTGACTGTCCTATTAATTTCTCTATGCTTATAATGATTTTCCATTTATAACCAGACAGACTCACCATGGCTATTTCCTTACAAGACCAGCTTAAGAAATCCGGCCTGGTGGATGATAAAAAAGCAAAGCAGATATCCAGGGACAAACGTAAAGAAGCCAAGCTTGCCAATAAGGGTAAAAAGCCAAAGATAGATGAAGCGAAGTTGGCGCTTGAGCGCACCAGGGCCGAGAAAGTAGCCCATGACCGGCAATTAAATCTGGAGAAAACCCGCAAAGCTGAGGATGTTGCCATCGCCGCCCAGATTAAGCAGCTGATCGAAGTTAATCTTATTCCAAGGGATGGGGAAGAAAAATTCCACTTCACCGACGCTAATGTAGGCAAACATATCTGGGTCAGTGAGGAACAGGTGGATCATCTGCGCAGGCGCATGATCGCCATCGTCAAGCTGGCGGATCAGTATGTGCTGGTACCGATCAATGTATCAGATAAAATTGCGCAACGAGATGCCGCTGCAGTTGTATTCCAGGCTGAAGACTTGTCTGATAATGAAAGCAGTGACGATGATGGTTTTTACGCAGATTATAAAATCCCTGATGATTTGGTTTGGTAATCGCTGGATCCTTGCTCGAGAAAGCCAGATAAGGACATAAAGAGTTTTTCTGTATAGGAAATAGTATTTGTATTAGAGAAACTGATTCGTAGAATGAGACTAATTACGACCTTTTTACATTTTTAAGAAAT
>JABIPQ010000115.1 GCA_018698975.1 Gammaproteobacteria bacterium | reverse complement strand
GCGGCCCTTCAAGTCGCGCCTCAGTCTGGCCACAAAACAAATGTCGATCTCCGGGAATCTGGGTCAACTGATTAAGGTCGTAAAGCACATGAAACACCACATCACCGGGATCAAGTGTGACGATCGAATGGTCAGGCAAAACACGTTGCATGGCAGCGACTACTACTGGCCAGTCATTGCCGTGAAAATCATCAATCACCAGAAATCCGCCTCGCAGCAGGTATTCCCTCAGACGTTCGGCTTCTTCCGGATTGGGCTGCCAATACCCCTGCCCTATCTGCTGCACAAATAACCAGGGGTAATCATAAAGCTCATCATCCAGTAACTGCACATGCTGACTGTCTTCAGCCACCTCTATATTGGAAAGACGGCGTACACCACGGGTAAAATGATATTCCGCTGCAGGATAATCAATAGCCCACCAGCCTCTTCTGAAGCCAAAACGGCCTCTGCCTCTCGCGCCCCCATCAGAATAAACCATTCTTGCCATATGAAATTCAGCTTCGGGCGAACGATAAGGATCCTGCTGTGCAAACGATCCGCCTGGAAGACAGATGTATATAAGAAAGAAGAAACTTATAAGACGTAACATGAAGTTGTTGAATTTGCTCTCTGCGTGCCTGACACAGGCAATGAATATTAATTCTCTGTAAAGTAGCATAACCACTTTGATTGCCCGAGTCACCTACTGGCCAAATCCTGATAATCCTCAAGCTTGATCACATCTATAGCGGGTTCTTCGTAAGGGTGAGCCCCTTTTAGCGCTGCAATTGCCTGTCTCAAACAGTCCTCAGCACAGACCAGTTCAACCTTATACTCAAGGACCTGTTCTTGCCTGCCTTCTTCTCCAACAAAGGGATCGCTTCCAGAAAGCGCTCGAAACTGCCCAGTACCCAGCGTCTGCCAGCAACAGCTGTCATAGTTGCCAATTTTTCCGGCTCCTGCTTCGAACAAAGCCTGTTTGACTATCTCAAGGTGACTCTCTGGTACGAAAAAATTTAGTTTAAGCATAAACTTAGCTTATCAGGTTCTTTTCAAGACAGTGAGGTAATGCTGAATTACTTATTTTCGATACAAAACTATCAAATATTTACTGGATTATGGAATAAATTACACTTAACTTCGTTAAATAATTAATGGATAAAAAAACAACATAAGGATAATGCCATGATTAATAATCTCATCAACATAATCACCGCTCCGAAAGAAGCTTTCGGCAGTATCAAAGATAAACCGACGGTATTATTCCCCCTGCTTATCATTTTATTATTCTCAACATCACTGCAACATGGATATTTCAATACTGTTAATGCCGATTTTTTAATTGCGCAAACGGAAGAACAGGCTGCCGCTCTTTTCAATCAACCTGAGTCACAGATCAGGGAAGGTCTGGCCGACATGGATCCACAAAGAATCATGATTCAATCAATTATTGGTGTGTTGATAATCGTGCCTCTTATCATGGTACTGTATTGCGGCTACTTATCTCTGATATCCAAATTCACTCATGATGAAATAAGTTTCAAGCAATGGTATTCCTTAAGTTGTTGGAGAGATAAAAAGCCGCTCATTCTCTCAAAAAAGTACAGCTGTTATAGTTTAGCGATGTATTACCCATAAAGTATGAAAGCAATGCAATTATTTGCTAGATTCATGCCTTTCCAAACATTGAGTGCTGAAATTTTGCCGGCCAAAGTCGGGAAAAATCTGGTATAAAGAACCTTTACGACATTTCCTGTCAGGAGTTATGACTCATGCCGAGTAACACTATTTTTTTTCCAGCTATTTTATTATTTTCAATAAGCCTGATGTCCTGTTCAGGATCAAGCGAAGAACAAACTACTGCAGTTAATAGCACTGACTTATCAACCACTGCTGCGCCAGAGTCAGTACCTTATGTGACAGAAATAACCATCAGGGAAATCATGCGCGCCCTCATAGACCCTCATGCGGATGCCCTGTGGAATTCTGTCCGCGTTGTTTCCGATAGTAATGGCATTACCGAATATGCTCCGGAAACTGATGAAGAGTGGGCAACATTAAGAATTAGCGCCGTTTCGATAATTGAAGGATCTAATTCCCTGATGATGCACGGGCGACAGGTGGCCAGACCCGGCTCCGTCGGCGAGTTCCCTGAATTCGAGTTTACACCCGAAGAAGTCCAGGAACTACTCGCAGCTGACCCACAATCATGGGTAGGATTTTCTCAAGGCCTACAAAATTCTGCCTTTGATATGCTTGATGCCATTGACAAGCGCGACACTGAGAAATTATCAGAATCTGGCGCTTATCTGGATGAAGCCTGCGAAGCTTGCCATGCTAATTACTGGTACCGGGAAGGAATTTAACTTTTCCGTATTGCGCAACAACCTTCTCTTAATCAGGATATTTCATGGATTTATTTTACCAGGCTCTACCAGAAATGATTGCCACCTTGATAGGTGTCGTCGTCGGTGGAGTTGGCGCCCTCTACATCAACAGGAAACAGGAACAATCCACCAAGAAAAAGCGTGCTCAGATTATCCTTTACAATATTTTTGGTGAATTGGAAGATAACTTTATTGCTCTGGAAAAAGCAAAACCTGCGTATGAAAACACAGCTTTCGGGAAAAGTTTTTATATAAGCACCATAGCCTGGAAAACTGCCACAACTGGTGGTGACTTACCGGATATTATCGGCTTTGAACTGGCTGATATTATTGAAAATCAGTATTCTATTCTGCAAAACCTTGGCTACTATGTCGGTCTGATGACACAGCTGTGGTTTGCTCCAGACAGTATTGAAGGTAAAAAAGACATGCAGGAAGGATTTAGACAACACATCATCAATGGTATTCAGGAAGCCATTGAATATCATCCTTATGTGATTCAGAAAATTACCGATTCTCAAAAAATCCACGAGCATTGAACCCGTTTCCAAAACAGCTTTTCTGGAAAATATAAACCGATATCGATTTATTCCCGGAAACCTTGCTTTAATTTAACCAGACCCTGGCATTTCTGAACATTCGCATGGTAGGGCTATCTTCTCCCCATTCATCAGGACGCCAGGAATTCGTCACTGCGCGAAAGATTCTTTCCGGATGAGGCATCATGATTGTGACTCGACCATCATCATTACACATCCCGGTAATTCCTTCCGGTGAGCCATTGGGATTAGCAGGATATTGCTGGGTGACATTTTCGTAATTATCAATAAATTGCAAAGCAATATTTCCGCTGGCTAAAGCAGCAGCCTCTGCCTGAGCAGATGGAAATTCTGCCCTGCCCTCGCCATGGGCGCAGGCAATTGGAAATATTGAGTCGCTCATATTTCCCAGAAACACAGAGTTTGAAGGGGACACTTTCACCAATGCTGTACGTCCCTCAAACTGTTCAGATTTATTACGTACAAAACGCGGCCAGTGGTGGGAGCCTGGAATTAGCTCGTGAAGATTTGAAAGCATCTGACAGCCATTGCAGACGCCAAGTGCGATCGTTGATGTTCGTGAAAAAAATGATTCAAACTGTTTACGTGCAGCGTCATTAAAAAGTATGGACTTGGCCCAACCTTCGCCAGCGCCAAGAACATCGCCATAAGAAAATCCACCACAGGCGGCAAGCGCATTAAAATTATCCAGGGTCACATCCCCGGATAAAATGTCGCTCATATGGACATCGAAACAATCAAAACCGGCACGGTTATAAGCGGCAGCCATTTCCATCTGCGAGTTCACGCCCTGCTCGCGCAAGATGGCTATACGAGGGCGTTCTCCCAATGAAATATATGGGAGGGAAATGTCGTCTTCAGGATTAAACGTGAGCTTTGACTGCAACCCGGGATTACTTTCATCGAGGATGACTGAAAACTCTTGTTCAGCACATTCCGAATTATCCCGTATAGCCTGGATGCGATAACTGGTTTCAGCCCACATACGCTGAAAATTGGTACGACTGTTTTCCAACACCAACTTCCCGGCCAGGGTAAAAGTTATGGCATCTTCGGCTTGGGGTATTCCCAACTCACAGAATATATCCAGAAGCCCTTCTTCTTCCGCCAACTCTCTGACTCGAGACAGGTTAGCCTCACTCACCTGAATGACGGCACCCAGTTCCTCGTTAAACAAGGTGTCTATGGCATGGCCCTGACTGCTGGCATCATCAAGACCTATGTTGAGTCCACAATGACCTGCAAAAGCCATTTCCAGCAAAGTAACAAATAACCCGCCATCGGAGCGATCATGGTATGCCAGTAAAAGATCTTCCTGGATACATTGCTGGATCAGGGAGAAAAATGCTTTAAGGTCGCTGGAACTATGAACATCCGGAACTTCGCATCCCAGAGTGTTATAGACCTGGGCAAGCGCTGAAGCCCCCAAACGATTTGAACCCAGACCAAGGTCCAGCAGGATTAATCGTGAATCCCCCTTATCCAGTCGTATCTGGGGGGTCAGTGTTTTGCGTATATCCAGTACCGGTGCAAAGGCTGAAATAATCAGCGACAAGGGCGATGTAACGCTCTTCTCTTCACCATTGTCTTCCCACACAGTGCGCATGGACATAGAATCTTTACCCACCGGAATGGTAATACCCAGTTCCGGACAAAGCTCCATGCCTACTGTTTTTACGGTGTCGTAGAGATTTTTATCTTCACCTGGATATCCCGCAGGGGCCATCCAGTTCGCTGATAAGCGAATATCACTGATCTTGTTAATTCTGGCGCAGGCAATATTGGTAATGGCTTCGGCAATTGCCATTCTTCCCGAGGCTGGTGCATTAATCAGGGCAAGTGGCGTTCGCTCTCCCATGGACATGGCTTCACCAAAATCACTATCGTATGACATCGCGGTAACCGCAGCATCAGCAACAGGCACCTGCCATGGACCAACCATCTGTTCTCTTGCAACCATGCCCGTGATACAACGATCACCAATAGTAATCAGGAAACTCTTGCTCGCTACGGTCGGTAATTTAAGTACTCGTTCCGCGGCCTCACTAATGTTTATGCCACTAATATCAAAAGGCGTGTGTTGCAGTTGTACGCCAGCCACATCACGGTGCATTTTGGGCGCCTTACCAAACAAAACTGACATGGGGAGATCAATGGGCTTGTTATTGAAGTGCTGGTCTTCAAGTAATAAATGGTGCTCTTGTGTCGCTTCGCCCACCACAGCAAAGGGGCAACGCTCGCGGGCGCAAAGAGATTCGAATACGGATAGTTTTTCTTCAGGGATGGCAAGGACATAACGCTCCTGCGCCTCATTACACCAGATCTCCATCGGCGACATACCCGATTCTGCATTGGGGATATCGCGTAAGCGAAATTTTCCGCCGCGATCACCATCTTTTACCAGTTCGGGCAAGGCATTCGATAATCCGCCAGCGCCTACATCATGGATAAAGCTAATAGGATTGTCATCACCCATGGCCCAGCAGCGATCAATCACTTCCTGACACCGTCTTTCCATTTCTGCGTTATCACGCTGAACCGAGGCAAAATCGAGATCTTCATTGCTGGCACCGGATGCCATGGAGGATGCAGCACCACCGCCTAGACCGATAAGCATGGCAGGACCACCAAGTACTACCAGGTTGGCACCCACAGGAATTTCCTTTTTCTGCACATGTCCGGCGCGAATATTTCCCATACCACCAGCGATCATGATCGGTTTATGGTAACCACGCACGCCATCAGGGGCATTTTGTTCATAGGTACGGAAGTAACCACACAGGTTCGGGCGGCCAAATTCATTATTAAACGCCGCTCCACCGATAGGGCCTTCAAGCATAATGTCGAGAGCAGAGACAATATGCCCCGGCTTCCCATAGTCAACTTCCCAGGGTTGCTTAAATCCCGGTATTTTCAGGTTTGACACTGAAAAACCGGACAAACCCGCTTTAGGCTTGCCGCCTATGCCTGTTGCGCCTTCATCCCTGATTTCACCACCCGATCCCGTTGAGGCACCCGGGTAGGGAGCAATGGCAGTGGGGTGATTATGCGTTTCAACCTTGATCAGGACATGAATATCTTCATGATTAAAAGTAAATTGCCTGGTATCAGGATCCGGGAAAAACCGTCCTGCCTTGAAGCCCTCAAATACTGCGGCGTTATCCTTGTATGCAGACAAGATACCGTCATGATTACACTCGTAAGTGTTCCTGATCATGGCAAACAGCGAATGATCCTGATCCTGGCCATCAAGGGTCCATGAGGCATTGAATATTTTGTGTCGGCAATGTTCTGAGTTGGCCTGGGCAAACATCATCAGCTCAATATCATTGGGGTTTCTGCCCAATTCCCTGAAGCCCTGGACAAGATATTCTATTTCGTCATTTGCAAGCGCCAAGCCCATACTTTGATTAGCTTCGGACAGTGCTAATTCACCGCCGTCTATAACATCCACGCTTGTCATGCTTCTGGGAGTAGAGTGGCTAAAGAGCACTTCAGCTTCCTCAAGCGAGCCCAGAACAGATTGCGTCATCCGGTCATAGAGAAAAGTCTTCGCGTGTTCTATATCGACTTCACCTTCAAGCTCAAGCTGAAACGCAGTGCCGCGTTCAATACGTACAAGCTTTTCCAGTCCGCAATTGATAGCAATATCAGTTGCTTTACTGGACCAGGGTGAGATTGTGCCAGGCCTGGGCGTAACGAGAAAAAAACTGCCCCCTGTACTCTCTTGTTTATCTTCTTGACGAGGACCATAGGTCAGTAAGCGCTCCAGTAAAACCTGTTCCTGTGATGAAAGATCATCACTTAAATCAACAAAATGGTAGTACCAGGAATGGATTGCTTTCACAGCAGGGAGAGAGATTTGGATGTTCTGGAGCAACTTCTGTCTGGAGAAAGCAGAAAGGGCTGGCGCTCCACGCAAGGTTAGCATTTCTTACTGAATTTCCTTGGCGATTGGAAAAAAACAAGCAGGTATATTACTAAAGATGAATCGATTTTTATATAAATATCCGCTCACAGAAGGCTAAATTTTCTGACTAATGTAAAAATTTTATTAGCGCTGCATGGCCAGGCACCCGAGAATTATGTATCAGGCTCACATCTTGTGCGGAGCAGCATATCTTTGCCTCATCTTGGTGCGACCTGGAGCAGAATCGCTGACTGCTGATCACTCACTTTTATCTGATTTAGAAATAAAACCTTTAAATACAATGCCTTTCGAGATAATAAAAAAGTTGGCATGCTCTCTGCCTTAGCCCAAGTGATGGTAAATATCATTTCCCCCCCTTTTAATGATAGTGACATCAGTTTTCCCTAAATGAGACTTCCCCTATAGTCTCTTTTCTTTAAGGCCCCTGCCCCCAGGGGCCTTTTTTTTGTTCACGGGAATTCCAGTTTCCTGCCTGGATCAAGCCAAATGCTACAAAAATATATAGGTCAAACTGCCGGCCATCGCACCTGCCTTTTTAATCTCTCTGTCCCCGTCTTTTGCTTTAAACATTGGTAAGCATGACCACATCCTTGCTGAATTGTTTCTCAAACTCTCTCTGAAAAAACTGACCCAATTCCCGGTAGAAACTACGCTGTGGTGAGGTGTCTCGCCAAACCAATGCATGCACGCGATCGATTGGTTCACCGGTGATACTGACAACGCTCAATTCATCCCGGTCGAGAATCTCGGAGCGGATATACAGTGCGGGCAAGAAAGCGACACCCATCTCCATATAAACCATCTGCCGAATGGAATCCAGACTGGTGCCTTCATAATCACGCAGGATTTCAGCTTTAAACTGCTTACAAAGATCCTCTACCTGTCTGAACAACAGGTGATGCTCTTCCAATGTCAGAATTTCCAATCCGGCCAGCTGATCGGCTCTTATGGAATTATTATATGCCAGAGGATGCTGACGATTCATCACCAGATATAAAGGCTCTCTAAATAAAGGCATTACAGTGATACCATCTTCCTTTAAAGGCAGAGTCGTCAGAATAAGATCATAACGGCCATTGTAAAGCCCTTCGGCCAGCGCATCAGGCACTTCTTCCCTGACAAAAAACTTCACGCCTCCGTATTTCTTGTGGACTTCAGGTAATATCCACGGCAAGGAATAGGGACCCAGTGTTGGACTGGCCCCGAGTCTGAATGTCCCTGAAGGTCCCTTGGTGGCAAAATTGGCAGCATCTATGATTACTTCAGCGGCATTCACTGCTTGTTGGGCCTGTTTCAGCAGATCGCGTCCGAGGGGGGTGAGTGTGACTCCTCCCCTGCTGCGCTCGAATAATTCTATGCCCAGTACTTCCTCTAATTTTTGTAATTGCGCACTCAGGGAAGGCTGGCTAATTTTCAGCTCACGAGCTGCCTGGCGCAGGCTGTCATGCTTGGACGCGACAAGGTAGTAGCGCAGTTGTTTTAGGGATATATTCAGGTCTTTCATAGGGAATATGATCAGGAGTGGTGAAAGGTTTATCCTATCATATACATAATATATTTGTTAAATATATTGCACTATATTGCTTGACCTAAGCAGTTGTCCAGTAGCTGATACGACATTGATAGAGTTATTTCTTAACACCATAAGGTTTGTAAAATGAAAAAATTGATTAAAGGAATCTCGGAATTCCAGAAAAGCACCTTCCCCAACAACCAGGAATTTTTCAAGGAACTTGCCAATAAACAGGAACCTGAAGTGATGTTCCTCACCTGTTGTGATTCACGTGTTGACCCCAGCCTGATCACTGAAACAGATCCCGGTGATCTGTTTATTCATCGCAATGTTGGTAACATCGTCCCGCCTCATGCACTGGTAACCGGAGGGGTAACT
>JABIPQ010000114.1 GCA_018698975.1 Gammaproteobacteria bacterium | reverse complement strand
GAAAGTTTGTAGGAGGGGTTTTAACCCCGAATGAAATCAAAACCAAAACTGGATAATGTAGGTCGGACAAGCGCAGCGCCATACGACATGGCGACTGAAGGTCGCCCTCTTGAGACTTTCAATACTGCGTAATTTCCAGTTGTTCTGTTTCCAGCATTACCCGGATGACAGAATAACCACACAGTACAATTTCTCCTTTATTACGGTCCTGACCATCGCGGCAGAAATCAAAGCTATAAATCCTGCTAAACACCTTTTGACCTGATGAGTTTTTGCTCAAGGCTATTTTCTGGAAGACAAGTGTTTCATCGAGAAGCTGAATCTCGCGCTCTTTACAGTACTTTCTGGCAAAGTTAAGTGCTGATGTATGTTGTTCCCGGGTTCGCCACCAGTACATCACCAGCAAAACAAGTAAAAAGAAAATACAAAGGTCATAAATCGAATACATTAGATCAGTATAGCTTTCTGTTTGACGATTCTCCTAGTCATTAACGAATTATCAGTTTGAAAATCATTTAGTCCATATCAAGTTAAGTACACTTGGAAAGAATTACTTGTTATTGCTGACATCTTAAAGTAATTGATTGAGAAGGGGCTAGCCTCGAACACCTTGGTTGTCAGGCGTCGCGGATCATGAAATTACTGTACCTGTGATTTGATTCAAAACTTAATGTTCGCCAGGTGGAATATGGATTGGCAATATTAGTTGAACAAGGAAAGTAATTTTCGCGTAAATCTAACTATTGGCAGTAATGGTGTGCGCAACCAGGAGCGGCAATTTATCATTCTTTTTAACTTCCCAAAGTTTAACCAAAAATGGTAAATATTAAGTTGCCATATATCTTTCCAAAAACGTCGTGAATTCACTTCATAAGCCATTGCTTCCATATAAGATTGCATATGTGGGAAATCACTATATTGCCGTTCGCCATTTTTAGCATTTAGTGTGGCTTGAAGAAATGCATGTCCATGCCGTCGGTCAGGTTCCAAATGACAACCTTCAGCCCATTCATTCCAGGCATTGATAAAGATTAGCGAATCAGATTGTTGCTTGCTCTGTACAAGGTCAATTGTTGAACTCAGCCAGTATTCATAATTTTCAGGAGTACTGTTAAACATAAAGACTGCGCGTTCTTTGGTTCGTGCAGTGTTATCCCATGAAGGAAAAACTGTTTTAAAAACTTGATCACCTTTATAACTTTTATTTAAAAATGAGCGAGCAACTTTTGCATATTGAAGAGCTGTTCCTTTAAAGGTATCAAAAAACTGAATTTCGTGATTCATAAAGCCTTCACCAGCATTATGTGGTGGGAATTCAACGCCACTATCGAGGCCAAATTTTTTATAGTCATCATTACCATGGGTCAGTGCACCGCAAATATGAATTTCACCAAGTCCTTTTTCCCGACAATACTCTCTCCATACTTCGAAAGTTTTACAAGCATCCGGTATGTGTTGAGGGCAATATACAATCAGGAAGGGTTTGTTATCGATCTTTATATAGCGGCTATCCTGAAGTGTAGGAATCAAATCCTTGATGAAATTAAGATTATCTTCTGGAAGATATTTTTGCTCAAGTATGAGCTCATGATCAGAAGCATCCCAGCGCCTTGTCCAGTTTTCATTGGCCCAACAAACACAAAAAGGCATGTCGCTTTCAGGGTCGGCAAGCATGTCATCCAGAGGTTTGTGCAAGACTCTTTTCCCGGAAAACCAGTAATAGTGATAGCAGAAACCATCAATACCAAACTGTTGTGCAAGTTTGATTTGATCATGCCGGGTTTGTTTGACACGTAGATCGTAAAAGCCTAAGTCAGCAGGCAAATGTGGCTGGTAATGCCCTTCATAAAGAGGGGAGGCTTTAGTGACATTTGTCCATTCGGTAAATCCCTTGCCCCAGTTTTTATCATTTTCAGGAATGGGGTGAAACTGTGGCAAATAAAACGCAATGAGTTTAGGCATATTTTTCTATTTTTCTAAGGATAAGTTATATATCAACTCTATCTACATAATATCATTTACAAGTTTGCTGAATCTTTCCAGGCCACTTGAAAAGGAATAATTTTTTTCAAATAATTCAATTCCGTTTTCCGACAGAGAGTTCCAGAGCTTTTCATTTTGATAGGCTTCTATAAGACTGTTAGCGAAAGACTGTGGATCCTCTCCCACCATGATGTTTACCTTATGTCGAACCCCCATCCCTTCCGCAGCGACCGGGGTTGCTATGCATGGAACGCCATGGGTCAGGCTTGTCCCAATTTTACCTTTGATTCCTGCTCCGAATCTGAGGGGAGCTATTGATAACCGGCAACGATTTAGAATTGGTGTAAGGTTTTCGACAAAACCGAGTGGATCTACCCCAGGGATGCTAGCCAACTTTTTGATCTTTTCCGGCATGTTGCTACCAATTATTAAAAATCGCACTTCTGGTAATTTTTCATGAATTAAAGGCCAGGTGTTCTCTAGAAAATAGAGCACAGCGTCAACATTGGGTTCAAATAAAAAACCGCCTAAAAACACTATATCCTGTCTTTTACTGTATGAAGGGACACTACTAAGCACTTCACGGATATAGGGTATTGTGTAGAGATGTATGTCCGGTAATTCTTCTTTTAACAAAAAATGCTCAACTTCATTGATAACAATAGTTGCGTGGCACTTTTTCATAAGACCAATTTCTAATGATTTCGTTTCTTCTGCTTGTGCAGATAAAAGAGATGATTGTTCTATTTCTGCTTGTCGCTGTTCTCGTAAATAATGCAGGTCCACCGTGTTAAATACCAGTTTGGCATTGCTGCACATCAATTTCACATCTGAAATATTCTCGGCAGTCTGATGCGCACGCTGAAGTAGAACAAGATCATAGTAGTTTCCATATTTCTGCAAATGGTGTTGCAAAGATTCGATATAAGGCTGGTATAAACATTCAACTCCGAGCTTTTGGAGGGATTTGGTATAGTGACTGTCGTGATTCATATCATGAGGGCAGAAGACCACCTTGAAATTTAGGGCCTGAAGCATTTTGATATATTGCAATGTATCGATTGAGCCGGAATCCCTGTCAGGTCGTGGAGTATTAACATCCAGTACGAGAGCTCGACGTTGAGCAAATCGGTCTTTTTGGAGCCAGTTTGTGTCTTCTGACTTATACTCTGTTTTTAGTTTTTTCCATTTATTAAAGAGTTTTTTCCTTGCTCCAGATCGCAGAGGTTCTAAATGTTTATTTACTTGCATACAAGAAATGAAACTCTGCAAAAGAACTACCACTGAAAATGGTTGATACAGGACCGCGTAACCCGCTTCTTTTACTGAAAAGGCAAGATCAATACACTCATATCCCTTGGGAATGAATTGCGTGTCAAATCCACCAATTTTCTCGAATAATTCTTTGGCAATCATGAAGCAATCTGTAGAACAATAATCTACATTTCGTAAATAGCAATACTCAGGCAATTCGGGATTATCATCACAGCCATACTGAAAAAGTGTGACATTGTGACCGATGATTCCTCCTGCCTCTTTCAAATGTCCATCTAAAAATAAAAGCTTGGATCCTATTAGTCCGGCATCTGGACGTTTCTGGAAAGTGTTGAATAAAAAGTCCACAAAGCCATCTTTGACTTGTGTGTTGTTATGTAAAAAAAGTAAATACTTTCCCTTGGCGTGTAGAGTAGCTTGATTGCAACTATTGGAGAAATCGGCTTTCTTCATATTGTTGATTAACTTGATCCCCTCTATCTGCATAAGTGATTCAGCAATGTTTTCATCAGAAAAAGCACCAATTACTATAATTTCGTAAGGAGTAATGTCATTACATTTTTTTATAGATTGAAGACATGTGAGGGTATATTCAATTTCAGTAGTGATGGGAATAACGATAGTAACCTGGGGATCGCCATTCTTTTGAAATGCTAGTTTTGAAGATAATTCTGAGGAAAATTCCTTGTTTTGATCTTGAGTCAAATTTTTCAACTTAATATCAAAGTCAGTAAGGTCTGGTTGGTTTCTGCTTGTCAGCCAATTCTGATAGGCCCCGGTATTTCGAAAAAAGTAGGGAGTAGATTTGAAAAGCCAATGAAAAGCTGTAATTTTGAGTGATTTAAAGGTGAAAGGGAGCCTGTATATTCTAGTGCTCTCTTTTTCGCCATCTTGGCTGAGACCAAATTGATTTGGCAGGGCTTTGGCTTTGGGTTTCGTTTTCATAAATTACTTTTATTGCGGTAAGCATTTAGAAAGCACTTTTGGAAGTCTATTCGATCTCTCAGGGAAGGCCGTCAGTTGAGTGCTTCTTCTTTCGGTTTCTGTGCTTACCTTTCGTTGGTACGCCGGACTACCAGTACTGCCTGCCAAAATTTTTCAGGGTCATCAAGATAAGATAATACTTCAAAGTAAGGTTGCCATTTTTCTTGTATAAATGAGAGCGGAACGACAGCATCACCATAAACATTTTCCAAGCCTTCATTAGTTGGCATAAAAACCAGATTCCCCGCATCTAAACTATCATAATATCCAGCTAAATTAGGTTTATGAATTAATAATTTTTCGTACCATCCATTTTCAGACTGTTGTGGCAACTCGTCAATAAAATCAAAAAATCTGCGTGGTTCAAGTGTCAGACAAAAGATACTTCCTTCCTTTGCTACTCTCGCTAGTTCCCTAACCCAATGCAAGTGTACTTGCTCCGGCAAATGGGTGAAAACTGAATAGGCCATAATGGCGTCAAAATAAGCATCGGGATAAGGCAGGTAGCCATTGGGATTAATTTTCTCAATATTTCCTGGAACATTCAGATTTTGACAGGTTTCGACAATCATTTTGTTTGTGTCACAACCAAATAAATTATCAATATCAACATCTTTCCAAAAAAGTCGTAAAAATCTTCCCCATCCACATCCAAAATCCAGAAACCTTGAGTCGCCTTGAACAGGTTTTCCGGCTAGTCCGGCTTCTTCTTTCAAGAACTTATAAAAATTGAATGCTTCGTTCAAGGTTTCGTGATTGGCAGAGCCAACAAATGTTGTTTGAATTTCATCTGTCGGGAAGCGGGGAAAATCAATACCATTTAAAACAGGATTTTCAATGCTTTCTATCAACATTTCCAACCATTTTTCATCCTCAATACTTCTCAATTCTTCCGGTAGGTTTTGTCCCATGTTTAAAACTCCAATATTTTAAAGAATTACTGTTGTCCCAAAAATGGATACTTGTGCTGTTGCAGACAATAAATAGGAGAACTTTGGATGCAGTGAGCATATTAGCATTATTTTAGTTTGTGGTGGGGGAGGCTTTGTGCAAATGTATGATCAAAACTCTTTATTACGAAGCTAACAAAAGCATGAAAAATAAATTATAGAAAATAGTGAGGGACGTAAATAAATCATACCTAGAAAGATATACCCTTTTCATAAGAAATAGGATAAAAACTACTTTTGTTCGGGCGCAAATAAAGATGCTAATGATTCGATATTCAGGTTCTGCGCACAATCATGTATCAGTAATTTTCCCTAGATTAATATTGATTTATTTTCAGATATATACAGGGCAAGCTATGTGACACATGGTTTCAAAAATATTTACTAATCATTAATGTACTGCAAATTATGATGCTAATTCAATTTTATTGGTTTTTAAATGTCTTCAAAATGACTTATGAAGCTATTTTTATATCAAACAAAAATTTGAAATATAGTATACAAGGAGAGGAGGGATATTCAGATGTAACAAGTGTTTTTGGTGAAGAAAAACTTTATTTCTCTATTCTTGTAAAGATGAATCTAAGTGATATCAAAATATTTTTACAGACAGCCAGTAATGAGATGCTATTGCGAGACCTTTCCTGCCGTTGTTACAGTAAACATCTCCGGATCACGATCAATATTTTTCAGTCCTGTCATATAAATATCAAGAAGATCTAAAGCCAGTTTCTTGGAGGGTTCAGTACTGACCATTTCCAGTTTATGTGACATGGCAAGTACGCAGATTCCATGAATACTTGGCCACATCGCGCGGGCGGCAATTTCAGCTTCATTCCGGTCTTGGGTAATGGGCTCGAAAGCATCTATAACCAGTGAAAAAAGGTTTTCAACTTTTTCTATATACCAGTCAGGTGCACTCTCCTTACTGCCGCTTGGCATGGCAAATACGAATGCCCAAAGAAATCGTTGCTGTTCCGACAATTCGATATAGGTACTCACCAGAAATTTGGCTTTGTCTTGCTGGCTTACCATGCCCATGCCGGATGCCAGTTCCTCATACCAGTTGTCCAGAATTCTACCTTTGACGTGATAACGCAGAACTTCCAAATTTCCATAAAGATGATAAATGGTTCCGAATGAGTACCCAATTTCCTTGGCAATAGCCCTGGTGCCGAAAGCGCTGGGGCCAATTTCTGTTATCAGCTTGATGCTACCAGTGATAATCAGGTTTTTTAATTGCTCTTGTGTGTGGTCGGACCTTCGTGCCACGGCTGACAATCTCCTTAATCTTTGCTTGGGAGTTCAAATTATAAGTATACAAATTAATTGAGCAGTGTATAGAAGTTTCTTGAACATTGTTTAATTAATGTCAAAAGCTGTTAGTAGAATTATAAGGCACTGATTTAACCCTAAATATTAAAAATAAACAGCTAATGCTGGATTTATTTTGGCTGTTAATAAACCTGTAAAAAATTAACTGTAAATGGGAAAGAAGGTGTTTAGAACACTTTCGACAGCACTTGATTAAAACCTTGGGAGAAAAATATAAAAGTCAGCAAAAGGTCATCCTTATTGTTGAGGCAGTCAATTGCAACAGCGGTTTTATCTGCTGCATTAACAGCCACAGCCTTTGCCCAAGACATGGGCGGACTAAGAGTAAGAATCACAGATGCCCCTGGTAACCCGTTAGCGGTAGCTACTGTCAGAGTTCAGACTTCCGAGAGTTTGACAACTAAATCAGGAACAACCGGTACCAATGGCGAAGTCAACCTGATGGGCCTTGATCCTTCCTCTGACTATGAAGTCTCAGTAAATGGGGCAGGTTATCAGTCAGTAAGATCTGAAGATGTCCAGGTGGTTTCTGGCAGAAGTTTTACCCTGGAATACGCCCTGAAACCTGCTGGCACGCAAATCCAGGAAATCGTGGTGCAGGTAGTACCGGAAGAATAGTAAAGATTCCCGTTTCTGGGGTTTTGTTCCGGAAGAAAATGTTATTGGCAAAGTGAATCGTTTGTTGCTTTCGACGGCTCAGGAACGTTCATTTTTTACCAGTCTGGGACAAACACTTCACTGATCCTGTTAGTTGAATGATCAGGTTTTCTCTTATTCATTTCCTCGATTTAACTTTTCTAATGCATTGTTTTATGCGCTCTTATGTTTGCACTTAAGAAGTGCGTTGCTATACTCGATCGCCTGAATATGGGGAAAAGTATGGCGATTACGCAAAAAATTAAATTCTTCTTGATCTCACTTTCCATGGCATTTTCCGGCGTTTGTGCATTCGCCCAGGAGCCATTACCCAGACTGCTGCCTGATGACCTTTTTCGACGCAACATTGGTAGTGAAGGGCAATTGGACACGCAGTTTCCTCCCCATAAAATAATAGACAATATTTACTATGTGGGTACCGAGTCCCTGGGATCATTTCTTATTACTACCGATCAAGGTCACATTCTGGTCAATTCTGATTTTGAGCGCACAGTCCCAACTATCAAGGACTCTGTTGAACAACTTGGTTTTGCTTTTGAAGATATTGAAATCATCATAGGCAGTCATGAGCATGGCGACCACATGGAAGGTGATGCTTTGGCAAAAGAACTAAGTGGTGCCCAGGTAATAGCTGTCGCCGAACAGGTTCCCGGTCTTGCCCATATGCGCCCGGGAGGTAAACCCCATCCTATTGATCAGGTCATTATTGACGGTGAACAGATCAGCCTTGGCAATGAAGTTCTCACCGCGCATTTAACGCCTGGTCATAGTAATGGCTGTACCTCCTGGGAGTTGACAGTATCCGAAGGCGGGCGAGATTATCAGGTTGTTATTATCTGTAGCGTCGGAGTTAATCCCTACTACCAACTTTGGAATAATCCTGAGCGGCCGAACATTGTTGCCTTATATGAAAGTAGTTATGCAAAATTGCGCGGATTGGATGTAGACATTCCACTTGGCTCTCATCCTTCAATGTACAAACTGGCAGAAAAATATCCTCTCATCGGGCAGGGCAAAAACCCTTTCATTGATCCTGAGGGTTATTTTTATGAAATCGATATTAATGAACAAGCAATGCGCCTGAGACTGGAAGAGCAGCGTTTGGCTGCTAAGCAAGCTCAATAAAACAAGATCAATATTCCCGGGGGAAAGAAAATGAAAAAATTATTCCTGTTACTGACAGCTGTTTTATTTACTAACACATTTGCATTCGCAGAAACGGTAAACCCTGAATCTGTAGGTCTTTCTTCAGAAAGACTTGAGCGAATCAATGTGCTTATGCAAAAAAATATTGATGCCGGTAATATTTCAGGCGCGGTAACCCTTGTAGCAAGACATGGTAAAATTGCCCATTTGCAGGCGCAGGGCGTTATGGATCTTGCTTCCGGAAAACCTATGGAAACCGATAGTGTTTTTCGCCTGGCATCCATGTCTAAACCAGTTGGCGGCCTGGCGATTATGATGCTTGTAGAAGAGGGTAAGGTAAGACTGAATGATCCGGTGTCTGACTATTTGCCAAGTTTCAGGAATCAAATGGTTGCCATGCCACGCAGCAATGATCCGGATGCAGACTACTATGCAGTGCCATCAGAAAGGGAAGTCACTATTAAGGATTTGCTTACCCACACTTCCGGTGTGATGAGTGGTCGTTTCAGTAATTCAGTAGGCAGGTCCTTAAGTGCCACGAGACATGATGCAGGACTTACCTGGGTAGATGAGCTTGGCAGCGCGCCACTGGAATTTCAGCCTGGTAGTCGTTGGGCTTACAGTGCCTTGGCAGGATTTGATGTCCTGAGTCGTGTAGTTGAAATTGCATCAGGCCAAAATTTTAATGATTTTCTCAAGCAACGTGTATTTGGGCCGCTTGATATGCAGGAAACATTTTTCTGGCCAAACAGTGATCAGCGTCAAAAGTTGGTGAGTTCATATAACCTTACCGATGATGGCCTGCAGTTACGTAATAATCCTGATTCAATGTCCGGGGAAAGATACTTTTCTGCTGCAGGCGGTTTAATGTCATCCGTGGAATCCTATGCCCGTTTTGCCATGTTGCTGGCTGGAGAAGGGCAGCTGGACGAAACCAGGTTGCTGGGTACTCGTACAATGGAAGTCATGCGTTCTGAATGGATTCCCGACACCTTGCCAGGGCGCAACCCTGGCGAAGGATATGGACTAAGTGTCAGAGTAGTTACTGATCCAATTGCAATGGGCAGCATGTTGAATGAAGATACTTTTGGCTGGTCTGGTGCCTATGGAACACATCTGATAGTTGATCCGCAGGAGGATTTAATTGCACTGATGTTTATTCAGACTCCTATTCGATCAATGCGTCCTGAATTTGAAAGCGCAGTCATGCAGGCTATAATTGACTGAAGATTGTTAAAGTTATTTTTCGAGCAAGTTCCTGGTGGCAATAGATGAAATCACAAGTAGTAATTATTGGTGCTGGTCCTTCAGGCCTATTGCTGGGTCAACTTCTACATAAAGCGGGTATAGACAATATTGTTCTTGAGCGCGCAACTCCTGAATATGTACTGGGCAGAATTCGCGCAGGTGTTCTTGAAGAGGGTTTTGTCGGTCTGGTGAAAGAAGCTGGTGTTGCACAGCGCATGGATAGGGAAGGCCTGCCCCATGGTGGAGTAAAAGTTGCGTTCAACGGAGAAATTCGCCGTATTGATTTGCATAAATATGCTCAAGGCAAACAGGTTATTGTTTATGGACAAACTGAAATTACGGCTGACCTCATGGAAGCTCGTGTTGCCAGTGGTGCACCATCAGTATATGAAGTAGAGAATGTAGAAATACATGACCTCATGGAGGATGCTCCCTATGTGTTATTCGAAAAGGATGGGGAACAACAGAGAATTGATTGTGATTATGTAGCTGGCTGCGATGGTTTTCATGGCGTGAGTCGCAAGACAATTCCAGAAACTGTCAGAAAAGAATATGAAAAAGTGTATCCCGTTGGCTGGCTGGGAGTTTTATCTGACACACCTCCAATTTCAGATGAGTTGATATATGGGGTTAGTGACAGGGGCTTCTTCCTTTGTAGTATGCGCTCCAATACTCGCAGTCGCCACTATGTCGATGTCAGTCTGGAAGAAAAGGTGGAAGACTGGTCTGATGAACGCTTCTGGGATGAATTAAAAAATCGCCTCCCGGATGAGGTCAAGAATGATCTGGTAACGGGGCCTTCCATAGAAAAGAGCATTGCACCACTACGCAGCTTTGTCTGTGAACCAATGCAATATGGACGTCTATTCCTGGTCGGGGATGCGGCACATATCGTCCCGCCAACCGGTGCAAAAGGACTGAACCTTGCCAGCAGTGACGTAAATTATCTGTATCGTGTAATGCTCAAAGTGTTCAAGGAAAATAAACCCGAAGCCATTGCTCAGTATTCATCGCTTTGCTTGCGCAGGGTCTGGCATGCTGAACGCTTTTCCTGGTGGATGACAAATATGCTGCACAATTTTGGCGATGAAATTGATCGCAAAATCATGAATTCACAACTGGATTTTTATACCGGGACTGAAGCAGGATTACGAGTAATTGCAGAACAATATGTGGGTTTGCCTTACGAAGAAGTGACCTGATTCGCGGCTACGTTCTCGCTCTTCTGTGCGTAAGAAAAATAATAGCGCAAAGTAACTCGTTCTGATGTTACAGAGCCGTCATTTTTTATCCTGGGCCTGAATGGTGAGTTGCGCAGGTAGCGTTTCAGTCGCCGTTCTATTGCCCTGGATGCAGTTTCCGACATACCAAGCGTTTCAAATTTACTGGCTCGGCCAAAGCGTGAAATCGTGAAGGCAATATCTACGTAGCCTGCATGCTCCAGGCTTTCCTCTGCAGAAATACCGAATTTATCCCTGCTGTTGGGTTTTGCCGTAATGAGTGGCAAGTGCACGGGGATGGCGGGTCTGAAAAAATTTTCAAGCTCTTCTGTTTGGAGGTTCAGCGTTTGCAGAAGTTGGTAAACTTCACTGTATTTTTCGATGGCTGATCTGGTGCGCCCGAATAACATATGCCAATCACCGTGTTTTACCAAGGTATTGATCAACTGGTTCGCATCAGCTCGAGGGTTGTTGCTGATATAAATAAGTAATCGTTGAAAGGCATTATTGCCATATTTGTAACCAGATGAATAACGCCTGTTTAAATTAGTCCTGATACGGGAGCCTGTTGAGTAGCGCTTTTCGCTAAAATAATAATCCGGCTCCATCAGAATGGATGAGCGGAAAGACTGTAATAGAAGTGTTTCGAGGTATTGATATTCCAGTTTTATAAGCAGTGGGTCGAAAAATTGTTCGTTATCCAGCAAGGTTGCAATAGCACGAAAGTAATTCTGTTGTGCCTGGTAAAGGCTGCCAAAAGCCATTTGTCTTTGGCTTGGTTGAGAAGAGCGTTGCATTCCCTGGCCCATTGATGTGCTGAAGCTGATAGTGGGCATCACCGGTGACTCCATTATTTGCTTGTAAGCTCCCATGTTTTGTTCGGCAAGATTAATAATGGAAGGCAAGACGTTTAGATTGTGTGGCCCAAAATATTGTTCACTCAGATAAATCAGATATCTTTGCTTTTCATTGGCATTGACGACATCGCCAGTGGCAAGATAACTTTTGATCAGTCCTTCAATGCTGGAAAATTGTTCCGGATGGAATAATCCATGATTTATGCGGCTGACATATTCTGCACGCTCAAAGGTTTCTATCGCTTGCTCATGATCTCCTAATTGCTGGTATTGCCTGGCAAGGTCGAGCAAAGTTTCATATAGGTCATCAGCAAAGGGCCCACTGTCGATTTCAATTGTTTCCAGTTGATCACTATATTGTTGGATATTGTTGCTTATAGCCTGTGATGGGAGAGAACTTATGTCATCTTCGATTTCAATTGTGCTTTGTAATTGAGTAATTAGATTATTTTTTTCAAGCCCCTTTACGTTTTTTATGTTTATTTCTTCGTCAGAAGTTTGCTCCAGCGATACAGGATCAAATATCAACTGGCTAAGCTGGTTTTTGCTTTGAGAGTGAACGACTGTTGGGAATAGCAAAGTGGGAAGGAGCAAAAATAGCGTGAACATATACGCAGTTAATTGTATGCGCTTTTTGTTTAATGCTGATTTTGTAGGGCAAATGATCATTTCATGAACTCATGCAATAATTTTCTGCAGCGGAATATACATAGAGCTGGTATTCACAGCAGCAAAACAAGGTTTACTGCCAGGATGTATAGCTCTTGATACGTATTGGACCAGGACCTGGATTGCCAGAATATCATTCAGTATCCGGGCAATTGTATCAATTCATTGCCGAGCAGCAGCACGCAGAAAACTCAATAAAGCAGTATAAACAGCATAAAAGCTGGCAGGACTAATGGCTTTCCTGGCGATGCTGCATGAGTAAATCTTCACCGAAATCACCGTCCTTGCTGCGCCATACTGCATGAACATGGTTACCATTGCTCTGGACCAGATCATATTCAAAAAAGAAATCAGGACCGTCAAGCCGCCAATAATGCGCTTCGCCATCACTGGTGCTGCCCATCCAGGTGAAATTCAGGTCGTTGATATCTACCTGATTCAAATATGACTGAGAAATTTTCGGGCGGTATACGGTAATCACTTCATCGATGATGTGCTGGGCCAGTTGTTTTTGTTGTGGATCGAGACTGCTGATCGCTATACCGGTGTTTCCAAGCGACTTCCAGTCTTCCCAGTTTTCCCTGGGGCGATTTAGGTTGCCGGAAAGAATATCGAAAGGTGGATTGCCATCTTCTATAGCCCGTGACTTCTGGTTGTCTGTAAATGAATTCATTAAATTAAATCCTGCATTATGGACATAGTGCTGACTTCTGAAGCCTGCCATAGACCCTGTACGTATTTGTGCAGGTGATGCTCCAAAGAATGTTGGTGTTACGCTGATCTCGCCAGCAGCAACAGAGAAATTAAGCGACAAATGATGCCCTTCAAAACGCCAGCCCCATCGATTATCAAGCGCAGGGGAGCCGAAAATGGCCAATGTGTAGTTTTCAGGTCCTCTTGGGAAACCGATCACTTCATTGTCGGAAAGAATTTTTTCCAGTTGCATGACCTGAATAACGCTTAAATACCCTTTGGAACTTAATGCAGTATTGAGTAGTTTGTGAGTCAGGATTTTTTGCTGTGCTGACATGAAGTCCAGAGGAAGGCCTTTGCGCAGATAGGGCCAGTACACATAATTTGAGCGGGCTTCATCCTGGCCATTCAGGTGCAATAATTCCTGACGGTTATAACCGACAGCATTTTCAATGCCACCTGGCCCGTCTGCAACAGTGCCAAGAATCGCATTGGCCGCTATTACCATTTCGTTAACAACATTACCCAGGCCGCTGTCGGCAAGCCCTTCGCCTGCATGTTCTGCCTTTGCAGTAGAGTACAGCATTACCAGAAATACCGCCGTACCCAAGCTAACTGAAATAAAGAATTGCTTGCTCAAGTGCTTTACTCCCGGTTTTTATTTTCTGAAATTTAATGAAAATATTGTGATTTATGGAATGCTGTCAGCCAGATCGATGAATATCTTGACGATCTCTCCATTATTTTTTTCTGCCATCATGAAATGACCATTGCCGTTAAAACCCAGATCAGGCAAATAGGTGTATGTCACTGAAACGCTTGCCTGCTCAAATACTTTAACCGCGCAGGGCAGCCCGGCAATGAGCCCGAGTTCAGAGCCCACAAGGTGAACCGGTATATCGGCATAGCTTATAAGTTGCGATGGAGCATCTGCAGACTGCATTTCACAGCCATCAGCATCTACTGTTGGCTCAAAATCTGCAGCCAGAGGCGGTTGAAAGGTAAGTCCTTTTCTGATGTCGTGGATCAAATTACTGGCACCGGGTTCAAAGGCAATAATACCGGCGACATTAGCAGGATTCATGTTTGCAGCGAGCCATCCGCTGGCGGCGCCGGCGGAATGGGTGATAAGGATTGCGGGGCCTATTCTTTCCAGTAATTTGCTGATATCAGCAGCCGCAATATCATCTCCTGCGTAGGGACCTGGAGGAGAACTGGATAGCCATTCCACTATCGCCGGGTCAGTCGGGTCTTGTGAGTCGCCAGGCCAGTGTTCGGAGCGTGCCAGAAAATTGATGATGCTGGAGTTAGCGCTTTCAGCAAGCTCACCATAATTGACGTTGGTCGGTGAGCGACCGTAACCAGGACGATCTACCCAGTAAACATCAAAACCTGCGGCTACAAAGTAATCTCTCCAGCCATCACGACCATCCGGGGTACCAAACCAGTCAGTTGCCTGTCCGCCGCCGCCATGGACGAGTACCAGGGGATAGCTGTGTTGTTTTTCAGCAGGGAGCTGGTATCCCACAAACATCTGGTTTGATACCTGTACTGATCCATTTTCTGCCGGTGCTGACATTTCGCCACCGACATAGAAGTGTCCCTGGTCCCGCACACTGATAATGCCGGCTTCACCGCCAGCAATGGCAAAAACTGAATTTAGTAGACCTGTAGTTAAGAGGAAAAGCCCTGATATAAGTCTTACTAATGATGTTTGGAAAGGTTTCATTCATGCTCCCGGGTAATCTAGACAAAGGTATGGTAAGTGTACTATTCCCAAAAAAAAATGATAGGCTAATCCGGCAAAAGCAAAGGCTTGTCTGGCATCCCAGGATACTATTGCGTCTGCCAAATATCGTTATTTTGAGGGTGCGAATATGACTCAATCTAAAGCGCAGCCCGAAAATCCAGAATCAGAAACAGCGAATTTCCTGATCACTTTGAAGCAAAAGGGCGGTTCTCCAGTGATTTAGCTGATATTCCAGTGTGGGTTGTTACCCGACACTATCCTGGCTTGTTCGGGGCAGCCAATAAGTTCACCATTGCAGGTTATTGAGCTGACATACTTTAATGGTACCTGACATGGACATTGCTAGTGTGTGTGTTTATTGCTATTTTTTTATTACTTATTTTTGTGAGCCTTATCTAAGGGGACAGGGGAAATGAAGATCATCAAATTATCAGCATTATTTGCAGCGCTAGTATTCACGGGTTCGGTAAATGCTCAGATTGGTTGTGACAGGGCCTGTTTAAGTGGTCATCTGGATACCTACTTCAATGCACTCATTAGTAATAATCCGAATATCGTGCCTTTGTCGAGTGGAGCAAAGATCAGTGATAACAATGTTCTGGTCAGCCTGAATCAGGCATTTTGGGATCAAGCCCAGGAAACTGTGTATCGCTGGGATATTGCGAATCCGCGTTTGGGCGATACCGCCACTGAAGCGGTGATCAGAAACAGTGACGACAGTTACACGATGATTATGGTGCGCTTAAAAGTGGCACAAAATGCAATTACGGAAGTAGAAATAGTTCGTGCTAACGAAGGCGATGCTGACAGACTGTGGGGGCCAGAACGGCTGGTGGATTATCCTCTTTCCCTTAATCTGACCAATTCTATTCGTGTGGCAGACCGGGATTCCTACTATGGTCTTATTGCTGGTGCAGAAAGTTACTGGCGCGCTTTTCAGACCAATGGTACCGATGAATACCATCCCGCGGCTCTGCTGTTTGACACCCACCGATTTGAAAATGGCCTGCAGACCACCGGAAAGTTCCCGGACGGTGGTTTCCGTTCAGCGCCAGATGGTTTCGATACGGGCCGGTTTATTGGTCGTAACCTGTGGGATCGACGTTATTCCGTAGTAGATGAGGAAAGGGGGATAGTTCTGTCCATGGTACGCTTTGGTTTGAAAGATGGCATGGAAAGTCAAAGTGTTGCTACATCCAACGATCGCCTGGTGGCTGAATTTTTTCAGATGAAAAACGGGATGATCCAGGAAGTACATGCGGTACTTTTCAATCTACCTGATCAAAACCCAAGTGTATGGCCAGCAGATTACGGACCTGGTCGCGGCGGCTGGTAAATATCAATAGAAGGAAATGTCCCGATGAAATTATTACTAAAAATTCTTGCGCTGATAAGCCTGTCTTCATTAGTCCCGGTTCAGGCTCATCATTCTTTCAGCTTGCATTTCGATATGTCCAGACAAATAGAGATCCGCGGAACTGTTGTGGATTTCAAGTTACGCAGTCCCCATGCGTCCATGGTGGTGGATGGCATAAGTTATATTGATGGCGAGCCACAAGAAGCGACAGCACAACGTTGGGAAATTGAATCTTCGGCTGCTGCCGGTTTACGGCGCATGGGTATTAGTCAGGACA
This sequence comes from Gammaproteobacteria bacterium, assembly GCA_018698975.1. Classification (GTDB taxonomy): domain Bacteria; phylum Pseudomonadota; class Gammaproteobacteria; order Pseudomonadales; family Pseudohongiellaceae; genus Eutrophocola. The sequence continues at coordinate 3,820 of JABIPQ010000114.1, read as the reverse complement.
GCTTTCAATCAGGTGATGAAATAACCATCATGGCCAATCCCAACAGGGAGCCAGGTTATCGTTTTGTCAATTCCTCCACTTTCATCAAAGGCGAAAAACGATTTAGTCGAGCAGATAGCGCGCCCTATGAAAATGTAAGTAGCGGTGAGCTTGCCCAGCTGACAGGAATAGACCGTCTGGCTGGCCGCTGGAGTTCGCCGGGTGGTTTTGGTTCCGGGATGATCCTGCCCTTGAATGAAAAAGGCAGGGAGGCATGGGATAGCTACGATGCAAAATTATCACCCGCGAATACCTGTGAACCGATGAACTTTCCCGATATGTTTAACGCACCCTATCTTTTCGACCTGCGCCTGGAAGATGAAGCTGCGGTACTTTACAACCAGGCCTGGGAAGTCACACGGCGAGTCCCGCTGAATGGTAAGTTGGTCAGGCCACGTCTGGATGGGTTGTTTGGTGTAGTAAGGGCTTCAGTAGAAGGGGAGACCCTGGTACTGGAAAGTGGCGGTTATATTCCGTCGCGATGGGGGCTGGGTTCTGCCACTCAGAAACTTGGCGGCGGGGCAGATATGCCAGGCAGTGCAAGGAAGACCCTGACTGAGCGCTTTTCCGTAAGTGAAGATGGTCAAACCCTCATCTATGAATACACCTTGAAGGACCCTATTTATCTTTCCCAGCCGTATATTGGCCGGCATGAACTGGCGCGCATTGCCGATGACACCCCAATGTATGAGTACAAATGTGAGCTGGAGGCAGCATCGATGTTTTCCCGTAATTCCAATGATGAGAGTCTGATTATCGGGGATTAATGCCAGCTGGAGGTCACTGAAGGAAAAGTTGTCTTAAATCAGGACGGGCCTGCTTTCTTTTACTATAATAACGCCTCGTTAAAGTCGCATATGCGGCTTTTTATCGCATATCTCATCGATATTTAATAAAAAATACGAATTTTAAATCTGGCAGGGTGACCCCTTATGGTTTGGACAAAGCACGATTATGAAGATATACCGGGCACTTATGTGTTCGACGGCAAGACTGCTCATGAATCCTACAACATCAACAAGATGCTTTTTACCTTTAACAAGGAAGAATGTCGTGATGAATTTGAGGCCGATCCGGTTGCTTATTGTGACAAATATGGCGTGACTGGCGACTTTAAGGAATGTGTCGTGCAGAAAGACTTTTTGAGAATGTTGCGCCTCGGCTGCAATATTTACTATATGGCAAAGATGGCAATTCCAAGAGGGACCTCGGTACAAGACGCCGGCGCAGCCTTTCAAGGTATTACTACTAAAGAATTTCAAGCCAAGCTGCAGGAACGAGCGGATGGCCTGATCGAGAAGCTGGAAAGCGCTGGAGGTTATTGGAATGGCTAAAATTATCGGAGGATTAACATCCTCACACATACCAGCAGTGGGTAATGCCATTGAAAACAATTTGCAGCAGGAACCTTATTGGAAGCGTTTCTTTGATGGTTACGAGCCAGCAAAAGAATGGCTGAAAAAAGCAGCGCCTGATGTGGTTATTGTGGTGTATAACGATCACGGCTTAAATTTCTTTCTGGATAAAGTACCAACCTTTGCATTGGGTTGTGCAGATATATATGAAAATGCCGATGAAGGCTGGGGACTAAAACCTCAGGCACCTTTCCCCGGAGACGCCGAATTATCCTGGCATATCGCTGAGTCCCTGGTTGAACAGGAATTTGATATCTGTACCTGTCAGGAGATGTTGGTGGATCACGGTTTCGTAAATCCTCTGCGCGCTCTTTATGGCACGCTGAAAGAATGGCCGGTGAAAACTATCCCTCTGGCTGTGAATGTCGTACAGCATCCTGTACCGACTGCAGCGCGCTGTCTGAAGCTTGGACGTGCATTGGGTAAGGCAATCGAATCCTATCCGGAAGATACCCGCGTAGTTATATTTGGTACCGGCGGGATGTCTCATCAGTTACAGGGTGAACGTGCGGGTTTGATCGATGTTGATTTTGATATTGAATGCATGGATAAAATTGCTACGGAACCGGAATGGTTTACCCAGTTTTCCAATAGCGAAATTATGCGCAGAACTGGTACTGAAGGAATAGAAACCATCATGTGGCTGGTAATGCGTGGCGCATTACAGGACGATGCGAAACTTATCCACAAGCATTATCACGCGCCAATCTCTAATACCGGTGCCGGTGTAATGGTGCTGGAAAACCAGTATTAATTTATATTGGTAATAAAAAAACCGGAGTCTATCTCCGGTTTTTTTTGATTTTTTATTTACTCTGGAATGTAAAAACACCATCCCAGTCCGGCTCTGGCGGTGTTTTCTGGTATATCTTTATGCGCTCTCGAAATAATTCATAGAGTACTTTTGCTGATCCTTTCTGTATTGTTTCAATGATGTCCAGGGCAGACTGCCACTCCTGCTTACGGTAACAGAAAAGCATTTCTTCAAAGCGCCCAACATCATCCATGATTTCGGCTGTGACATTGTCTTTAAAGCCAATAAGCTCATACAGCCTGACGGGTTGCGCCTTGCCTTTTACCCGAACCAGGTCCAGTTCTCGAAAGATAAAACCTGTACCGTGGTTTTTCGTTTCTTCGCTGACAATGATGTTGACACCATAAGTTTTTGTCAGAGACTCCAGTCGTGATGCCAGATTAACCGGGTCGCCAATAACGGTGTAATTTAGTCTGCTAGCAGAACCAAGGTTGCCTGCCACAACTTGTCCGGTATGCAGACCGATCCCGGTATTTAACAAGGGTAGATTTTGTTCAGCATTGATCTTGTTTAATGAGATAACTTTTTCATTGATCTGCAAAGCTGCACAAAGTGCATTGTATGTATCGCTGTCACTTTTTATCGGAGCGCCAAAAAGTGCCATCACTGCATCACCAATATACTTGTCGACAACACCATGATGCTGATCAATAGCAGCACTGACTTCTGTCAGGTAATTATTTAACAAGCTCAGAATTTTTTCAGGTGCTCTGCCTTCACAAAGGGTGGTGAAATCGCGAATATCGGAAAACAGAATAGTGACAATACGGGTTTCGCCGCCCAGTTTTACCTGGCCACTCATTAACTCATCGGCTATATCTTTGGAGACCACCTTACCGAGTAAGTCTCTTACTTTTTCTTTCTCCGCAAGACCTGTCGCCATAGTGTCAACCGAGACTTCAAGCTTGCCGATTTCATCGTTGCGTTTGCTGCTCTGACTAACAGAATAATCCCCTTGTTCAATTTTATTGACGCGTTTAACCAGTGACAGTACAGGTCTGCTAATTGAGCGACCCAGAAACATAGCCATTCCAAAGGAAAGACAAAGACCAAGCGCAAACAGCAAAATCAGGCGTTGCTCGAGTTTGCGGTAAGGTGCGAGGGCGTCGGGGAGTGATTGCTGGATCAGAGCAATGAGATTAAGTTCGGGTCGTTCGACGAGAGCGGTATTAAGAAACACAAATTCTTCATCAGCCAGATCAAGCATCCCTGTTGTCTGGGTATTAGCCGAGAACAGATTAAATTCGAGGGCAAGTTCATCTGCCTGTATGGGAGATAAAGTTGTCGCCACTGGTCTGACATTACCGCGCTCGTTGAGTTCAATAATAGAAACATCGGACGAGATAATTTCTTTCAGGGAATTAACGTAGTCGGTATCGATACGTTGTCCAACTATGATCCATCCATCGGTCAGGGGCGTGAGAATGGGGACAGCTACTATGTGATAAACAATGTCTCCAATAAGAATGAAGGAGCTGGTCTCATAGTTATCACCTCAAGCATAGTTAATATCTGCCAGTAACTGATTCAGATGATAAAATGTCGGACATTG
>JABIPQ010000113.1 GCA_018698975.1 Gammaproteobacteria bacterium | reverse complement strand
GTTCCCTCTTGTATTACAACAAATGCCGCTACTGATTCTCCCCAGGTTTCATCCTCCACACCAATCACTGCGACTTCAACAATATCATGATGAGTAAGCAGAACACCTTCAATCTCCAATGCGGAAAGTTTATAGCCTCCTGATTTAATGATGTCGATGGAGGACCTGCCCATGATGCGATAGTAGCCGTCATCTATAACCGCTACGTCACCAGTGCAAAACCACCCCTGGACAAAACTTTCCCGGGTAGCTTGTGCATTGTTCCAGTATTCCAGGAACACATTATCCCCCTTGACTCTGATTTCACCGGGAGTATTGTCTTGCGTCACCGGATTATTATCTTCATCAAACAATGCTACCTCTACCCCCGGTAATGCTTGCCCGACATGCCCGGCCCGGCGCTCACCATAATATGGATTGGACAAGCCCATACCTATTTCAGTCATGCCATAACGTTCCAGTAATACCTGAGCAGTTAAGTCCTGCCATTGATTGAAGAGTTTTACCGGACAGGCAGCAGAACCTGAGATATTCAAACGCATGGCCTCAAAACCATCACAAATTGGTTTTACCTCATCAACATTGAGTGTTTCAAAATATTGCAGCAGTTTTACATAAATAGTTGGTACTGCCATAAACACGTTGAAGGTACCGGCTGAGACCTGGGCAGTAATTTCAGGAATATCAAATTTCGCATAACAATGCACAGTTGCCCCTGCCCACAAGCCACAGCTTAAAATATTGATAATGCCGTGAATGTGGTGAACCGGCAGGAACAGCGGAATCACATCATCACCAGTCCAGCACCAGGCATCAATTAGCGTGGTGATCTGTGCGGCAATGGTTTTGTGTGTGCTTACAACTCCCTTGGGTAAATTAGTGGTGCCGCTGGTAAACAGGATCATGGCACGTCTTTCCGGATCCAGTTCCGGCAAGCTTCCCACTTCACTGGCAATGACCTCTTCTACTGACAGCAGTTCAATCCCTGACTGCGCACAAAGTTCAGCTAATGACTCCTTGTATTCCCCGTTAGCGATCATCCGGGTTACGCCGGCGGAGCTCAGGTAGTGATCCAGTTCAGAGACAGCAGAGGCCACATTCAATGGAATCGCTATTCCCCCTGCCCGCCAGATACCATGCAGGGTAGTCACATAATCTACACTGGCTGGAATAAAAAAAGCGATACGCTCTTCAACAAGATCGTCTTTGCCATTTAATAAGCCCGTAGCAAAGCGATCAATGCGCTGCTTGAGCTCCGCATAGGAACAGGAATTATCGCCATCGATCAGGGCGGTTTTTTGATTACTATTATTCAGGGCTGGAAATGCAGAACGAGTCATAAAGAAATATCTAGTAAATGGCGCTAACGATAAAAAACAGGATGGATGGTCCCAGTAAACAACCAACGCCAGTATAGAAGGTTGCCGTCATGGCACCATAAGGCACCAGTTTTGGATCAGTGGCCGCCAGACCTGCGGCGACACCACTGGTAGTACCCATCAAACCACCAAACACCATGGCTGATTGTGGATTATCCAGGCCAATACTCTTTGCCACTAAAGGTGTCCCTATCATTACCAGAATGGATTTCACCAGCCCTGCAGCAACACTCAATGTGATCACTGCATCTGTGGCTCCCAGTGCATCGCCGGTGACAGGGCCGACAATATAGGTCACCGCACCCGCTCCGATTGTCGTAATCGCTACAGCATCGGTATAACCAAACATTACCGCTACTGCGGCGCCTACAATAAAAGAAACGATGACACCCGCAAAAATAGAAATCACGCCGGCTATTCCTGCCTTTTTTAACTCACTTAGATGCACTCCGAAAGCCGTGGCAACAATAGCGAAATCACGCATCATGCCGCCACCCATCAAACCAATGCCACCCAGCAAGGCTACATCAGCAACTCCGGTGCTACCGCCAGTAGTCAGCCCACCCCAGTAAGCAGCAAGCAAACCTAGTGCGATCGCAATAGCAGAGCCGTGAATACGTCCAGCGGTGAGTTTATCTGCCAGAAAATAGGATAGCCACATAATGACGCCAATCACTGCAAAGGCGACAATTAGATTATTGCGGACAAAAACGGTTTCGAAAATATCCATTACAGCGGTCCCTTTTCGACATTGGGGCGTCCTATCCGGCTTAAAAGTGGTACCAGGGCAAAGCTCACTACCACTGCCGCAACGCCTGCCACCAATGCCAGCAAGCCACCATCAATGGCTGCCGCCACATTTTGCCGCGCTGCCATCGCCACCACGATGGGGATATACATCGCACTCCAGAACTTGATGCCCTCGCCAGCTACGCCAGTACAAAGTGATTTGAATTTATCCGTGTTACTGGCTATTACCAGAAACAGCATGGCAATTCCCACCCCTCCCACATTGGCATCCACATCAAGTAGCACACCAAGGGATTCACCAATCAGCATGCCAACAATTAGACAGACCGAAAGCAGTGCTACACCATAAACAATCATTGTATTTCCTCTCTTATGAAGCACCTGATGATATGTTGCAGAATGAGATTGTGCAATCAAGCCTCATGGCGACATCAATGAGATTTTTCTGCAAAGTGAATGTTGTTGAGAGGCATGTAAGTTAGAGACAGTATAAAAATTGCATCTGCATGATTTAAATTTTATTTGTATCCGACTGCAACGATTACGAGGTCTTTATGAAAAAAATGACTTGTCAGCAATTGGGTGGGGCGTGTGATCTGGAGTTTCAAGCTGAGACCTTTGAGGAAATTGCTAAATTAAGCAAGCAGCACGGTATGGAAATGTTCCAAAAACAGGACTCAGCACATCTTCAAGCCATGCAAAAAATACAGGAGCTTATGAAAGACCCTGATGCAATGAATAAATGGTTTGAATCAAAAAGCAATGAATTCGACGCTTTGTCAGAAATTCAGAAACCCTCGATAAAGTGAAGCCTCATTACAGACACTATGATCTTCTTCTAGCTGCCAGATCGTTTGCATCACACGCATGCAAAGAAGAGTGTTAATATATGAAGCGCTAAACCTGCTCGGTCTTCAAGCCCGATAAAAAAAGCTCTTCCGTGCTTTAAAAAAAACAAACAAGAATAAAACTCTATGCCAAAATCCGCCCCTCGTAAACTTACTGTAATCCGTTCACAGCAGATATCTCCCAATATGAAACGTATCACCCTGGGCGGCTCTGAACTTGAAGGTTTTCCACCAAATCAGGAAAGCGCATATTTAAAGTTACAAGTACCCGATGGCGACCAGGGCTCTTTGGTAACACGCACATATACTGTGCGTAATTACAGAGAAGAACTTAATGAACTTGATGTTGATTTCGTCGTACATGGAGACAGCGGACCTGCTTCTGCCTGGGCGTCCCGCGTCCAGCCCGGCGATGGGATCGTTGTTGCCGGTCCAGGGGGCAAAAAGTTACTCGATTTTTCCGCAGACTGGTTTGTACTGGCTGGAGATATGACCGCACTTCCCGCTATCAGTGTAAACATAGAGCAATTGCCAGATCATGCCCGAGGTTACGCGGTAATTGAAATACTCCATGAAAGTGATATTCAGGCATTGCAAACCCCGGATGCATTTGAAATTCATTGGGTTATCAACCCAAGGCCTGAACAAGAAAACACTCTACTACTGGATAAGCTGATGCAACTGCCCTGGCTGGAAGGCAGACCTTCGATCTGGGCTGCCTGTGAATTTAACAATATGCGTGCTCTGCGCTTGTACTTTAAACAGGAGAAAGCTGTAGAGAAAAATGCAGTTTATGTATCCAGTTACTGGAAGCGTGGGCTTAGTGAAGAGCAGCACAAAAAAGTTAAGCGCACAGACGCTGAAACAGCCAGCTGAGAAACGATAAAAGCCTGACGACTTTTGATATTCGTCAAGCAAAGCTTTTTTAGCGCTTTCGCAGAGTCACTATTTAATCCAGAATATCTCCAGTGTACTTGATTGTTTACTGTTTCTTCACAGAGGTGTTCTATGGCTCGTCTAACTTTACCAAGGATATCGCTGCTCATTCTGGTTACGCTTTTAAGCATAAATCCAGCCTTTTCCCAATCAGATTTGAACGAAGCCTTGTTATTGGCATCACCTGGCGCTATCGCTGCTAACCCCGAACTTAGTGCTCATATGAACACTATTGCAGAAGCGGTAATCAGCGAACATTGTGCGGCTTGTCATGGTACTGACCTGACAGGACAGACTGGTGTTCCAAATCTTGTAGACTTTGATTGGCTATGGGGCGTAACCGGTTTCGAAATGACGGCTACCGAGGCTGTTATGGAAATTATGCAGACCATCCTTTATGGCGTAAGGGATACCGATTGTCCTGAAGAGTCAAAACGCTATGGCGCCTGTCCAGATACCCGTTTTTCAGAAATGCCCGCATATACCTCGCTGGATTTCAGTCAGTCCAAAATTAACGATTTTACCGAGTACGTGCTATTCATCAGCGGCAGGGATGCTGATGAAAAAGCTGTTGTGCGGGCCCAGAATGACTGGGAAATATGTAGTGAATGTCATGGCGATGACGGTTATGGCTATAAGCCCTTCGGCGGACCGGATCTGACTGACGACATCTGGTTGTTCGGTGATAGCCGCGAGCAGATCCTCGATGTCATTTCTAACGGCAGAACTGAATCCTGTCCGGCATGGAGTACAAGACTGGACATGGTTTCTATAAAGGCCTTGTCTGTCACTATCTATAATCGCTCAATGGGCTACTAGATATATTGACCAGTGAAGAAGATATCAGGAAATGCCAGGGATTTTTCCTTACATCTTTCGAAGCAAATACAAAAAAATTAGTCTTATTTTTATTACACCTGCAAGTTTTATAATATTTATTGACCGATTGTTATTTTAAAGGAATAAAAATGAAACCATTTATTCACTTACCATTTGTACTGCTTATCATCGGATTAATTATCGGCTCTCCGTCTTCCTATGGGATCCCGGCATTCAGTAAAAAAGAAAGCCTTAATTGTTCCTCATGTCACAGTGCATTACCTGCATTAAATGGCTACGGTAGAAATTACAAACTCAGTGGCTATCGCATCAACGAACCGACCCGGCCAACGCGACCAGCACCTCGGGGTGGTAACACCATCGATCCAGCAAGTGTATTCCCGATCAGCGCGGGAATCATTTTGCGCCCTTATGACAAGAAAGGCAGTGGTGTTGATAAAAACCGTGTCGTCCATGAAGTTGAGTTAATGATTGCCGGTACTATTGCGGAAAATATTTCCGGCTTTCTTGAGCTGGAAGCAGAAGATGAGGATGATTTTGAAATATTTGCCACTGTTGCTCAAGGCACTTATTCTGTTAATTCAGCCATTAATATTCAGTTTTCCAGAGCGCCTAACTTTTATTTTGATCCGTTCAATAGTTATACCAGCTCAAGACGTTCAACCATCAATCGTAATGCCGTGATAGACCAGAGTTTTGGTGGCGCAGACAATGGTGCCAACCTGCGCAGTAAGCGCCAAAACCTGACGGCTTTTGGCCGCATTGAAAATTTCTTTTATGGTCTGAGTTATAGCGGCGTTGCCAATGATAACGAAGGAAAAGATGCCGACACTTTTGTGACCAGACTGGCCTATGAATTCAGCCCTACCCTGATGCTTGGTGGCATGATGGTAAATGGTAACTGCAGCAGGGAAAGTGGTGGTGGAGGTGACGGTGGGCCATGCTTTCTTGCAGATCGCGAGTATTCCCGAATGGCCGTTGACGCACAATGGACAGTCCTGAATGACAGTCTGACCTTAAATGCCGTATATATGAGTGCAGATGATGACCTGGTGGACGGTATTGGTAAAGAAAGCAATGATGCTTTTTATATTCAGGGCTTCTATAACTTTTTGAAAGACGGTGAAGTTTTTATCTCCCCTGTAATAAGGTACGACAACTACGAAGTAAACAATGGTATGTACGAAGTTGACGCGTGGACTTTCGGCGTATCAAACTTCATACAAGAGAATATCAAATTAAGAGCGGAGTATTCAGATCGACGCGGAGAAGGCCCGGTCTCTGATGACGACCGTTTTACTCTCCAGGTAGATGCGTATTTCTAGAATCAAAGAATGCGTGAATCAAATGACTTGGAGCCACCTGATTTCAGGTGGCTCCAAGTCATTTATACTTTTTACATTTCTGCACTATTCATGCAGCTCTGCATCTTCCTCACCTTCACTCTCGGCTTCAGGCGCAGGAGTTGGTGCTGGTGGCGGTGGCGCCCCAAAGCCCACCGGTGGGTTGTTCTTGGCTTCATTCGCCAAACTCACCACATAAGCTCTTACTGCTTCAGCATCGTCCGGTGTCAGAAATTCGCTGAAAGAAACCATGCCATTGTTCTGTAGAGCACCATCGATAACGATGGCGTTAAACAAGGCAGAATTATTCAAGGCAGCAGCCAACTTGAGATCCGGAAATAAACTACTCACACGGCCATTATTACCATGACAACTGGCGCAATGTTCGTTGTAGTGAGTTTCGCCATCAGCGAGCAATTCAGCATCGCCAAAGTTTGCCGGTGGATTCAATTCAGGAGGGGTATAAGAGATCATCTCTGGCAGAGTTGCATCAGCACCCAGCTTATATACCAGCAGACGCGCATAATTAGGCGCCCAGTAACCAGCGCCGCGACGACTCTGCCCCGCCACTACGGCGATATATTGTTCACCATCCACTTCGTAACTTGCTGCACCGCCAACGATGCCTGACTGGGTCTCAGTGCTCCATACCTGCTCGCCGGTATCGGCGCGAAAGGCAGAGAAAGTGGCATCAGATGTACCCTGGAATACCAGGTTGCCTGCTGTAGTGAGCACCCCGGCGCGAGAACCGCCCAGACGCTGCTCCCACACAGGCTCTTTCGCTATGGGGTCCCAGGCTAATAAATAAGAACCGGCCCCTTCAAGTACTGGCGCCGGATCCTGCGGACGTTTGCCCACGTTAATCGACAACAACTGGTTACCCATTTTCGCACCAGCCTCGGCGACCAGGGGAAAGCTGCCATAATTGGTGGGGATATACATCAGTCCGGTATCTGGATTAAACGCCATGGGATGCCAGCTGTGGGCTCCGCCAGCGGAAGGCACAACGTGAAAACCACGATCGCCGAAGGCGCCGTAATTGGCATCTGGATTAATGATTGGCTTGAAGCTTTCATCGAAGCCAAGCATCCAGTTCGCTGTCGGTACAAACAGATCAGCCGAAATCACTTCACCGGTAGCCACCTCAATAACGTAAAACACACCATTTTTGGGGGCCTGCATCACTACATGCCGCGACTCACCATTTATCATCAGATCGGCGGTAACCAATTGCTGGGTATTATCAAAATCCCAGCTGTCTTCAGGCGTCGCCTGGTAGTGCCAGCGGTATTCACCGGTTTTGGCGTCCAGCGCCACGATGGAAGCGGTAAACAGGTTATCGCCGCCGCCCGGAGAACGAACTTCAGCAGGCCATGGCGCACCATTGCCGGTACCGATTATTACCAGGTCAGTTTCAGGGTCATAGGTGATCGCATCCCAGGGCGTACCGCCACCGCCGGTTTCCCACCAGTCCCCGTTCCAGGTCTCTGCAGCCCATTCCAGTTCTGGCTGCTCAAATCCCAGTTCAGGGTTACCGGGCACTGCCCACCAGCGCCACAGCTCTTCGCCATTATTGGCATCATAAGCCGCCAGATAACCACGCATATGGAATTCGGAACCCGCTTCACCAATAAAGATTGTGCCATTGGCAATTCGTGGGGCCCCGGTGATGGAAAGCTGCTTCTCTCGATCAGTGGCCTGTTTTTCCCAGACCAGATCACCACTTGCAGCATCGACAGCGACCAGGCGTCCGTCAAGGGTGCCCCAGATCACCATGCCGTCCCAGGTGGATACGCCGCGATTAACAATACCGCAGCACAGGTTTACTGCCCATTCTCCGGGCACCTTGGGATCATATTTCCATAACAGCGCACCATTTTTGGCGTCAAAGGCATAGACCTTGCTCCAGGGGGAAGAAACATAAATACGTCCATCGGCAACTACGGGAGTGGTTTCATAAGAACCGCCGCGTTCAGCCAGATCGCCATACCAGGCCAGTTCCAGTTCACTAATATTGTCTGCAGTGACCTGGGTGAGCGGACTGTAGCGCTTCTCGCTGTAATCAGAGCCATAAGAGGCCCACTGCTCACCGATATCGGTCGCTGAAATCCCTGGTCCTACAGGTTCAGCAGAAGCGGCCGGCTCAATCTGAGCGCTTTCAACATCAGCCTCACTGCAGCCTGCAAGCACTGTGGCCAGAGCCAGAATAAATAGAATGGGTTTTATCGGATGCATGGTTGGGTCCTTATACAGAGTAAGTAAGCGTAAATAACACCTTGTAAAATTCAGTCCTCAATAGTACCCGTGGACTTAGTATCAGTGCAAAGGAAAGATCAAAGGCGCCAACCCCTTCTCACAAAGAATGCAGCTTTGCAGCAATCCAAAGGACTATTCCATTACTGTACCATCGTGATTTAGTATATTTTTATGTTCAGATAAACAAAACAGCATTGATAAATTCGGGGTTCCATTTATTTAAAACTCTTATGAAAGTTAAAATCAGACAGTTTGGTGAAAACAACTTCTCTTATAAATCAGCAGGCGAATTACCCGGCCTTATTAAGCTGGTGGATACCTTCTTTGAATTAATGAACACACTTCCAGAGGCTAAATGTGCTCGGGATTTATATCCAAAAAAATTATCAGGACCCAGTAAAAAATTGGCGTATTTCTTGTCCGGCTGGCTTGGAGGTCCGCGCATCTACCAGGAATATTTTGGAGAAATAAGCATCCCTTCTGCCCACCGTCATCTCAAGATCGGCCAACAGCAAAGCGACGCCTGGATGCTGTGTATGCAAAAAGCTGTTGAACAACAAGCTTATGATGAAGCATTCAAGGAATATTTGATTGCGCAGTTAGGTATACCGGCAGGCCGAATTGTCATTGCCTGCAGCAGATAAGAATCAGCATTAAGGAATAAGCGATACGATCTGGCTGACCTGAAGCATTTAAAGAGTCCTGGAACCCTTCGCTGAACATCCCTGCTCGAATGTATTACTTGCAAGGGAAATCAGGCTTTTAAACCACGTAGAATAAATTCAATGTGGGCATCGGCATAGGCTTCTATATCCAGCGGCGATTGTTTCTCTAACTGCAAGCGCCACAAAGCACTGACCATAGCCGGCGCAATAAGTATCTGGGTGAATTCCGCATTGAAGGATTCCCTGAACTCGCCATCCTCAACACCCTTTTTAATAATGCCCTGTATTAATTCCTGATTACTGCTGATTATCTCGCGGAAAAAGAAGTCAGCAATCTCTGGAAAACGTAAACCCTCCCCCATCACTAACTGCACCAGTTCCGGCATTCTGTCCTGATGCAGTGCTTGATACATGCGCCGAAAATGACTGGTCAAATGTTCTGTCGCAGTCCCTTTGAATTCGGCCGCATAACTTTGTGCCTCATCCCTTATGGGAAACAAATTTTTACGAATCACTTCCTGAAACAGGGTTTCCTTGCTGTCAAAATATAAATAAATAGTGCCCTTGCCAATTCCTGCGCGTACCGCGACATCATCCAGTTTCGTGGCAGTAAATCCCTGCAGGGCGAATTCCTGGTACCCCGCATTAATAATGGCATTACGGCGTGCCTCTTTCTGCTGTTCACGCTTGCTTGGTGTTAGAACTTTTTGTGCTTCCAAGGGCTATATTACCAAATATTTCTTGACAAAATGTGTAAAAATTATAAAACTGACTGACCAGTCAGTCAATATAAGTCTATGGCTTGGAGATTCAATGAATTCTACTTTAAATAACCCTTCTAAGCTTCTGAAATCATTATGGTTTTTTGTTTGTATCGCCATTCTTGGTGTTGGTTTCTTCAGCTTTTTTTTACTCAAGACATTGAAACCAGTCCCGGAACAGAAAGATTCAGCCTTATTGATTCCTACGGTTCAGACTGCCCCACTGCAACACAGGCAATCCCCATTATTGATAGATGGCAATGGAATTGTAGTCCCTACGGCAGCCATTTCGGTTTCCTCCCAGGTAAATGGCGAAGTTATCAGCCTGCATCCAAACCTGGTAAGTGGCGGTGACTTTAAAAAAGGGGAAATTCTTATACAGGTTGATAGACGCACCTTTGAAGCGAACCTGAAAGAAGCAGAGGCAAACCAAAGAGCCAATCAAAGTACTCTTGAATTTATCACCAAACAACTCACCCGCCTGCAATCTCTGATGGACCAGGGCTTTATCGGTGAAGAAACCCTTGATGATGCAATCAGCAGACGTGACCAGACCCTCGCAGCAATAGCCCGACAAAATGCCATTATCCAGAATCGTCAACTGGATCTTGAAAGAACCAGCATCCAGGCCCCCTTTGATGGCCGCGTCTATGAAGAAAGTGTCGATGTTGGTGACATTGTTTCACCTGGCCGTGAGCTGGCCCGCTTTTATGCCAGCAGTGAAGTCGAAGTGATCGTCGGGCTGAATACCGATGATTCCAGCTTCATTCCAGGTCTTTGGCAGCAACAAACTGCTCAGCAGCGCAGTGCCTGGGTCACTGTTGATCATGGTGACAATACCTACCAATGGCAGGGTTATGTACATCGAGTTGAATCCGACCTGGATCGTGTGACCCGGACTGTCGATGTGGTAGTGCGGATACCCTCTCCCTTCACAGCGGGAACACTTGTTGGCAATCCGAGCTCATCTGTCGAACTGGAAGCCCCTCCTCTGCTGGTGGGCATGTATACCAATATCGCTATAGAAGGGATGAGTTTACCGGGACATTTCGTCATTCCGGTAAGAGCATTGAGACCAAACAATACAATCTGGACAAGTATCTCAGAAGGGATTCTGAAACAGGAGACTGTCGAATTTGTGCGCCAGGAAGGAAATCAGGCCGTGCTTCTGGCTCCTGATCTGCCGGAAGGCACTCCAATCATAGTCAGTGATATCGCGCTTATGAGCGACGGCATGCGAATCAAGGTTGAAAATATCAATCCTCTGAGCGAATCAATGGAATCCTCCTCACAGGGAGCCCTTCACTAATGAATGGCATTATTTCATGGATGGCCCGCAACGGCGTTGCCGCAAATCTGTTAATGGTTTTTATGCTGGTAGCAGGAGTTACCAGCTTTTTCCAAATCACCGTGAAACTATTCCCGGAAGTAAATCTGGACCAGATTACCATTCGCGTAATTTATCCCGGCGCCTCCCCTACTGAAGTAGAAGAATCAATCATCCGGCGCATCGAGGAAAATGTCGAAAGTGTTGAAGAAATTCAGGACATCACTGCTATCGCAGCTGAAGGCATGGGTACCGTCACTGTTGAGCTGGTACGCGGTGCAGATACACAACTGCGCATGGACGAAATTAAATCCGAAGTGGATCAAATAACCACTTTCCCGATTGATGCAGAAGAACCCCAGATCAGCCTGTTAAGTAGTTCGCAACGTGCCATGCAGGTTGTGGTTGGCGGCAATACCAGCGAACGGGAACTTAAAGAGCTCGCCAACAGGGTCAAGGATGAACTGATCTTCAAGGAAGGCATTTCCATTGCCACTATTTCTGGTGCTCGTGACTACGAAATATCAATCGAAGCCTCAAATAATGAACTGCGCAGCCAGGGACTGACACTGACAGATATTTCCACGGCGGTACGTCAGGAAAGTCTGGAGCTACCAGGTGGCGAAATTGAAACCCCCAGCGAAGAATTGGTACTGCGCACCCTTGGTCGCAACTATAATCAGCAGGACTTCGAAGAAATAGTACTGCGTTCTGGCGAGAACGGAGGTCGTATTGTGCTTGGTGATGTAGCCACTGTATCTGACGGCTTTACTGATACCGATCTGATTAACCTGTATGACGGCATTCCTGCGGTCATGATCAATGTGATGCGCGTGGGTGACGAGCAGATTCTGGACATTGCCAACATCGTTGAACAATACCTGACTGAAGAATTACAGCCCACCTTGCCCCTGGGGGTATTTGCAGTAGTAGGCAGGAATGAGGCTTCTGTAATCAAGAGTCGCCTTGGCCTGCTGGTTAAAAATGGCATCATGGGACTCGCCCTGGTGGTTATTACTCTTACAATTTTTCTCGATTTCCGCGTGGCAGCCTGGACAAGTCTGGGCATTTTAATTTCCTTTATTGGCGTCTTTGCCGTGATGAATTTCTTTGGCACATCCATCAATGTGCTTTCTACCATTGGCTTTCTGCTCGCCATCGGGATAGTGGTAGATGATGCCATCGTGGTGGGTGAGAATATTTTTGCACGCCAGGAAACCGGCATTCACCCCCTTAAAGCCGCAATCGAAGGGGCGCAACGTATTTCTATACCGGTGACATTCGCCGTGGCGACCACCATCGCAACATTCAGTTCACTGTTGACCTTGCCTGGTACTCTGGGTGGATTATTGGGCGACATCCCCATGGTAGTCATTGGCGTGTTATTCCTGTCGGTTACCGAAGCCCTGCTGGTATTGCCCTATCATCTTTCGCATCCGAGCAAAAAAGTAAAAACAGGTAACCGTGTTACCAGAACACTGGACAATCTGCACAAGAAGGTTGGCAAAGGCTTTAAATGGTTTGTTAACGGTCCTTTACACCGCTCCCTTGAATTTGTGACCCTTCATCCTTGGGTCGCCATCTGCTCCTCCATTAGTTTGTTGTTTATTACTGCCGGCATCCTGGCCGGGGGCTATGTGAAATTCACTTTTTTCCCGGAAATCGAAGGCGATAATGTCATCGCAAGCATTGAGCTCCCTGCCGGAGCGACAGTGGAAAGGACCCGGGTGGTCGTTGACCGCCTGGAGGTAGAAGCCATTCGTCTTGGTGTGGAATACAACGCCCTGGTGGAATCTGGCGAACCCGCCATTAAATCCCTGAATATTCTTGTCGGTGCACAGGACAGCGGCCAGCCCACGCCTCTGGCTTCAGCCGGCGGAGGTGAAAGCCCAAACGTTGCCACCATCGTGGTGGAATTGTCTCCTCCTGAAACCAGGAGTTTTGCCGCAAGTGACTTTGAAGATCGCTGGCGTGATGCTGTCGGCCTGGTCCCTGAAGCGCGCAAGCTGACCTATTCATCTGAACAAATGAGCTTTGGTGATCCAGTGCGCGTTGAGCTCACTGCCGCAAGTGATGAAACACTCGATGCTGTTGTCAATGAAGTGGAATCATCCCTGCGTGAATTGACCGGGGTGTTTGATGTGAAAAATGATCGCGATACCGGTAAGCGCGAAGTGACCTTTAGTCTGAAACCGGAAGCACGCACCTATGGTCTCACGCTTCAGTCTCTCGCCTTACAGGTGCGGGCCGCTTTTTTTGGCGATGAGTCTCTGCGGGTACAACGGGGCCGGGAAGATGTCAGGGTGTATATTCGATTACCGAGTGAAGAACGCAATTCACTGGATGACCTTAAAGCCTATCGGATAAAAACCCCGGAAGGCTTTGTGCCTCTGGGTGAAGTCGCTGTTCTGGAGGAAGGCACCAGTCCTACCACCATCCAGCGTCGTAACGGTCGCCGTATTATTGCCGTTACAGCCAATGTGGATTCAGAAATCATCACCAGCAATGAAGTTAACGCTTATATCACCAGCACCTTGATGCCATCAGTGCAGCAACGCTATCCTGACCTTACTCATGACTTTGGTGGAGAGCAACGCGAACAGGCCAGAACAGGCCCTGCTATTGTGCTTAACTTTTTCTATGCCCTGGTAGCTATCTACGCCATGCTGGCGATTGCATTTAAATCCTATATCCAGCCTTTGATTGTAATGGCGACTATCCCCTTTGGTGTATTTGGCGCCATTATAGGCCACCTGATCATGGGCATGAATCTGTCCCTGCTCAGCATCTTTGGCATCATTGGTTTGTCCGGGGTAATTGTAAACGGTGCTCTGGTGATGATCGATTTCATCAATGAAGAAGTTAAAAATGGCATGGACTATCACGAAGCCATCGTGGAAGGTGCGAAAAACAGATTCAGACCCATCTTCCTCACCTCTCTCACCACATTCCTTGGCGTTGCCCCGCTGGTGTTTGAAACCAGCGTGGAGGCGCAATTTATGATTCCGGTTGCCTTGAGTGTCGGCTTTGGTGTGTTGTTTGGCACCGGCATTCTATTAGCACTGGTACCTGCCATGATGTCATTGATCAGTCCGTCGAAACTGGAAGCCGAACTTGATCATAGCGGCCAACCGGCCGGAGAGTATTACCAGCAGGCTTGAATGAGTCCTGAGCTTTGGATTAACTTTGGGATTATTTGTGGATTTGCCAGACATCACTGCGCTTACATGTCATATAAAATTCTTCCTTACTTTAAAATTTCATTCAAAAATTCAATCACCTTCACCCAGGCATCATCACTGGCCGCCTCATTGTAGCGGTCGGGTGCAGGGAAATTCTGAAAAGCATGGCCAGCGCCATCGTATTGGTGAAACTCATGGGGAATACCAGCTTCACCTAGCGCCTGATGGTAATCTTCCACATCAGCAGGCGAAGGATTGCCATCATCATTACCAAAGAAGCCAATGACCGGGCAGGAAATATTTCCCGTCAGAGTTATGGGTGCCACAGCCCCTTCCCCCAAACCCTTTTTGATATTGCCGCCATAAAAAACGGCAAGCCCCCGAAAGCGATTAATGTGACAGGCCGCCAGCCAGGCAACTCTGCCTCCCCAGCAATGTCCTACCATGGCGATTTTTTCAGGATTAACTGAAGGCTGCTCTACAAGTAAATTAAAGGCGGTCTGCATATCCAATACTGTCCAGTCATCCCTGCTCTCATCCTTTTTCTTTTCCATGGACTCATGTTTTGGCCACCAGTGAAAGATAAAGGGCACCGCAACCGCATAGCCGTTTTCAGCTAAACGTCGGGCAGTGGCCAGTGTAAAAGTATCGTTTTCAATCCCTGTATGACCTACAGGAATATGTTGTGCCAGAACAATACCAGGATTCGGACCTTCTCCATCTGGCATAAACAGGAAAACTTCCATGTTGTTTTTTGAAGAGCTTGGTGAAGTCTTGGACGATTCATTAGACAGAACATCAACCGTGATGACTTTTTCATGGATAACAGCCACTAAACAATATCCTTTTCACTGACTTCATTGAGTAGCAACTGACCAACAACCATACGGTTTAAGTTTTCTATAAACAAATCATCGCTACGCGCGCGCATGCCACTGCCACCATTTGAGCAATGGGATGTCATGCTCACGTGCGGATGCTGCCAGACCCAGGATTCTTCAGATAATGGCTCTTCATTAAAGACATCAAGTATGGCGTGAGCAGGTTTGCCTTGATCCAGAGCCTCACGCAAGTCTTCTTCTACGACCAGATCGCCCCGGGCAATATTGACCAGGACAGAATCATCTTTCATTTGAGCCAGGAAGTTTTTATCCACTAAATTGTGCGTACTTTCATTTGAACCGCAGGCCAACACTACAACATCTGCCGCTTTTAGCGCATCCCCCATAGAATCAAGTGACAGTACCTGATCTGCAAGCCCTTCATCTCTTTTACCGCGCCTGACGGCAGTGATATGCACACCAAAGCCTTTTGCGCGGCGAGCAATCTGATGCCCGATATGGCCAAAACCAATGATCAGCCAGCGCGAATGATAGATTTCACGAAAAGGCCGATATTTCCAAACGCCCTTCTGCTGTTTATCTGCATAATCAGGCAAGTTCTGGAAATGGGAAAGCACATTACCCATAACAAATTCGGCAATGGCTATGGCCTGGGAATGATTGTTGCTGATCCTGATTCCGCGTCTCAGTAATTCCAGATAAGGACCTTTGTCCAAACCGGTGTTAATGGTATGCAGCCATTTCACATTCTGGCATTCCTGCATCAAGGTAAAATAGGTTTTGAGAACAGGAGAATGAAGCAACTCTGAATGAATCCAGAAATAATCAGGATGAATGTCCCGCCGGCTTACAGGCTGCCCTTCATGAGATAACTGCCCTTCTTCATCGATCAGATAGATATCGAGTTTCCGGGCAGCTTTTTTTATTCTTTCCTCAAGCCTGTCATAGGAAGGCTTGAAGTAAAGAGCCTGCAATTTGTGCTGATGTAATTCGAACACGCTATTTCCAATTCAGTGGTATGAATTAAAAGTTCAGGGAAGAACGAAAGTGTAATCCAGAGTATAAAAAGGCTTATCCAGGCCTTTTTCTGCAATTTCTGCAGGATCAGCATGCTCTATCAAGTCCACACGGAAATCCTTCACTGAAAAAATCGTGTCAGAATCTACATAGGGGGAACGGTTGAAGTACATCATGGTAGTAAATTCATCATGGCCCTGGGCATGGATTTTAAAATGAATATGGGCTGCGCGGTAACCATGGCGCCCCAGCTGATCAAGCATAGTGCCAGTTGGCCCAGTTAATGGCACCGGATAGTCTCCTGGCGCTACCGTTGCCGCATCAAACTCACCGTTTTCGTCAGTAGTGAAACGACCGTAGAAATTCCATTCTTCAAGGTTCTCCCTTTGCACGAAATAGTAACCTTCACCATTTGGCTGCCACAGATCCACTTTAGCACCGGCTACAGGGTTGCCGTTTGCATCTTCAACCTTGAAATGTATAAACAAGGGATCATCAACGTCCTCGATTTTTCCAATCAGCTCTCCGGACGTTCTTTCCGGCAGACCTGGAATATACAGAGGCCCCTCAACATTCATTTCAGTCGTTGCGGTATTGTTTACATCCTCAAGAAGAATGGCTATTTCAGATATACCGAGACAATCCGACATCAGGTGCACCTCTCCCATAGGAAAATCCTGATTGGGCTGAGCCAGATTGAAGATAAACTGACGGCCAATTTCCAGTTCTTCGGTAGTCAGATTCACTTCCTTTTGAAAGGCATGTAAATGTTTAACCAGACTGGAATAAATCTCATGTAAACGAGGATTTTTTTCGCCACCATCGCCATGATTGATGACCGCTTCAGTGATATTTTCAAGATTAATTGCAGACATGGTCTGTTTCCCCTTTCTATTAATGCAGTTAATTCATGTAATAATTTTCGTGCCGGATTAATCAAGGCTCTACCGGCTGAAAAAGCATAATACCTCTTAATTTAAATTTATCCAGCACACAGCAGGCTCTGTTTATTGTTCAGGATCAAAAGAGCTGCTGTTTTTCGAGATTTATCGATTCTTTGTAGCGGGACTGCAGTCCCGAATCATAGCTTCACCTTTCTTCGCGGTTGAAACTTCCTCTCCTGCTCGCACCCCTTACCTTCAGCCATGCAGGCAACACCGCTCCTACAAAGAACAACGAAACTATGTAGGAGGGACTTCAGTCCCGAAAGAAAAGGGCTCGCATCTTCGCGGTTGAAACCGCTCCTACAAAGAACAACGAAACTATGTAGGAGAGGCTTCAGTCCCGAAAGAAAAGGGCTCGCATCTTCGCGCTTGAAACC
>JABIPQ010000013.1 GCA_018698975.1 Gammaproteobacteria bacterium | reverse complement strand
TACCAATAATCAAATCGAATTTTCCCATCAGACAATTGACATTTTTCCAGTCCGTAAGAAAAAAAGGAATCAGCTTTTCATTATTTAAATCCGAATTGAAATTTAAAAAGGATTCAGCTTCAGGATGATAATCGGTAGCAGTAATGTCTGCATGACGATGATTGAGCAACATACTGGGCAAGCCAATCCCGCAGCCAATTTCAAAGATTCGTTTACCAGCAATATCAAAATCCATTAGTAAATGTGCAAGGATTTCACCGGAAGGCCAGACAACGCCGAAAAGAGGCCACGATGCTGAATTTATATTCAGTTTTTCAGCTTGATGGTCGAGATCTGAATATTCCTGCTTATCTCTGAGCGTGCGCAGGTGTATGTCATGATTTTCAAACTCATGAGTATGATAACGATAACGAAGGCTCGACATGAGTTAGCCTGGCGGACCTGAAAGGCCACAGTAAATTGCATTTGAAAGAAAAAATAGAATATCTTTATTAGATCAAAAGGTCATAATATAACAGACCCAGGCATAAGGCATGACGGCTCTCTTCAATGGTGCCGCGAATCTCTTTAATAGCAGGATAAAGTTGTTTAACACCTTCAACAGCATCCTGATCATTGTTGATGCATTTCATGTCACTAATGTGACAGCCTATGCCTGTGCTGACAGTGTTTGGGCGATAATCAGGATTACCACCCTATACCTGTCTTATGCCTTTCTCAGGCATATTCGAAGTTTCCACCCGCATCCACAGAACCGCGTTTAATGGTCTGCTTGATAAGACGCTCAATGGCTTTCAGCTGTTTACGCTCATCAGCACTAACCAGCGATATAGCCTTGCCCTGGGCACCTGCCCGACCAGTACGACCAATACGATGGACATAATCTTCCGGCACATGAGGTAAATCAAAATTAATCACCAGGGGCAGAAGATCAATATCAATACCACGTGCAGCAATATCTGTAGCGACGAGTACCTGAATTTTGTTTTGTTTAAAAGAATCCAGTGCAACAGTTCGCTGTTTTTGGCTTTTATTGCCATGCAGTGCTGCTGCTGTGATGTTATTTTTATTCAAAATTTTGGTGAGTTTGTTAGCACCATGTTTGGTGCGACTGAACACCAGCGTCTGCTCCGATGTACCTTGTAGCAGATTCACCAATAAAGCGGATTTTTCTTTCTGACTAACTTCAAAAAGCTGCTGCTGGATAATTTCTACTGTGGAATTTCGTGGTGCCACTTCAATTTCCAGTGGATTATGACAAATAGTTTTTGCCAGGGTACGAATTTCCGGTGAAAACGTTGCTGAAAACAGCAAATTTTGACGTTTGGCTGGCACCAGCTTAAGAATTTTGCGAATTGCATGAATAAAGCCCATGTCCAGCATTCTGTCGGCTTCATCCAGAACCAGTATTTCCAGGGCATCAAGCGTAAGGATTCTGCGGTCAATTAAATCCTGCAATCTACCTGGTGTGGCAACGAGAATGTCTACGCCTCTGCCAACCTGACGTATTTGCGGGTTAATACTGGTACCACCAAATACAGCAAAACTGCTGACTTTTTCATTCTCTCCATAGGTGCTAACACTTTCTACGACCTGTGCTGCCAGTTCACGCGTTGGTACCAGCACCAACGCTCTGATTTTTTTGCTGGCGGCGGGCTGGCCTTTGCCCAGTATCTGTAACATTGGCAGAACAAATGCTGCCGTTTTTCCTGTGCCGGTTTGCGCAGCAGCCATCACATCCTTTCCTGCAAGCACGGCTGGAATAGCCTTAGCCTGAATTGGTGTGGCTTCTGAATAGCCCTGTGCCTGTACAGCTGTTAACAGGGAGTCGTTTAAACCGAGATTATTAAATTGCATATTGTAACTCTTGTATTAAAAATAAATTGTTCGTTATAGATAATTATATAAATTCTAGTTATAGAATTACCGGGCCCTTGAGAAGAACCAGTTGTAAATTACCATGATGGGAAAATTAGAAAGCAAGCTTATGCAATAACCTGAAAAGGCCGCATAAGAATCAGGGAGGGTGTAACCGCATCAGTTGTATAAACTTTTTAAATTAAAAGTTATATAAAAAGTAACTGATCTTTTTAAGATTCACGCCAGCACAATCTTTGTCTGTGCTAACGGCGCGCACTCTAACACATACGATAGCAAACTGCATGAACTATATATTAAGGTATTTCACCGATGGTATCCCTTCCTAACCTGCAGCAGTTTATAATGGTCACTTAATCAGATCGCTGCATACCTGTTAATCAACATAGATGTGCGAGCACTCTTACCAAATTTTACAGAAGCTCGCTTCCCTTTTGAGCAACCATGGCATGATTGAACACCTCTTACTCACCAGCGTACATATCTCCACTTTTGATCAGCAAAAGCTGCTAACCAAGGCCAGTGGGTTTTTCTTTGCCAGGAATGACAAACTTTTTCTGGTTACCAGTCGCCATGTTCTGATTGATGAACCCAGCAAGCATTTTCCAAACCGCCTTGAAATTGAACTCAATAATGATCCCGACAATCTGGCGAAGTCCACAGGATTTTCCATCCCTCTATATATCAATGGGAACAGCATTTGGCGACAGGGAACAGATCGGGCCGGTGACATTGATGTTGCAGTTGTGGAAATCGAGCATGACAAGTTTCCCGCGGGGGCAACTTATTATGCCTTTACTCCGGAACACATGCTTGATTCAAGCGAGTCGATTTCAATCGGTACTGAAATGCTGATTGTAGGTTTTCCTCTTGGCTTTCACGATACGCTTCATCACCTGCCAGTAGCCCGTCGGGCAATTAATGCCTCTTCGTTCAACTTCCGCTTTCAGGGTAATGGTTATTTTTTAACGGATGCACGCACCCATCGTGGCATGAGCGGCGCCCCTGTCGTATCAAGATCCACCAAAGTACTAAATAGCAATAAATCTGAAATGCCCTGGACCCTTCTGGGTATTCATTCTGCCCGACTGGACGTAGGCACCAGGGATCTGGAAGTGGATGAAGCGCTGGGTCTCAACTGCGCCTGGTTTGCAGATATCCTGCTAACGCTGACGGCATAAGTGCGAAACTCGGCAAACTAATCTAACTATCTTTTTAAGCTGTTACAGATTCATGCGGTGTTTTCAGCGCAACTAATGACAGAATTACAGCCACCAGGGCACAAACAAAAATTGCAATCACCAAGGGTACCGGGGTGTTATTGAACACCGCGCTCACCACAGCAATACTTATCGCCCCCACCACCATTTGCAGTGTGCCGCCTAGTGAGGCAGCAGTTCCTGCTATTGGACCATGCTCTTCCAATGCCAGTACCATCGATGTTGGCAGTACCAGACCAAGGAAGGCATAGGTAATCAGCAACAGGGCAACCAGTAAGGGGAAATTATCAAAACCCAGCAGTACCAGAGTCAGCATCAGGCAAGCACTGAAAAAATAGCCGCCGACAGCCCACTTGATAACATTAATAGCCCCGAAGCGGGCTTCCAGTGTCGCGGCCAGCTGACTGGCGGCAAAAAAGCCAAAAGCATTCAATCCGAACGCCAGACTGTATTCAAATGAAGTCAGACCGTAGTAATCCATATACAGGAATGAACTGGTTGCCAGAAAGGCAAAAAAGCTGCCCATCCCCATACCACCAATAAGCGTCAAGCCCATAAAGTGCATGTCCCGAAATAACACGCCGAAGGCTTTTAGCATTTCACCGAATTTAAAAGGCGTTCTATTTTCCGGACTCAGGGTTTCTTTGAGACCAAAGCGTGTCATCAGAAAACCAATAATTGAGGCAAGCGATACCGCAATAAACACAGCACGCCAGCCAAAAGGAATAATCACCGCACTGCCCAGCAGAGGAGCAAACATGGGTGAAATAGCGACGATAATCATAATAGTGGACATCAACCGCGTTGCTTCATTGCCGGTATAACAATCACGAATCACTGCTCTGGGAATACTCATCACCGCAGCAGCACCAACGCCCTGGACAAAGCGCATACCAATGAGCCAGTTAATAGTTGGCGCCATAGCACAACCCAGTGACCCCAGAGCAAAGACAACCAGGCCAAAATACAGTGGCGGTTTGCGTCCAAACACATCTGAGGCGGGACCATAGACTAACTGCGTAAGGCCAAAGGAAATGAAAAATGACATCAGGGTCGCCTGGGAAGCTGAGATAGACGCATTCAGGTCTTCAGCGATCAACGGCATGGCCGGTAAATACATATCAATGGCAAATGGACCGATCCAGCTCAGAGAACCCAACACCAGAGCCATCTTTAGAAAGTCTTTTTTCATTACAACACTCTGATTAATTTCAGGCAGGGGAGAAAAATAAGGGCGCTATTATATAGAGATGAAAAAAATTATCAGGGGTATTTTTCTATTCCAGTATCAAGTAGAAACACTCTACTGGCTGGTCTTTTCAGAATGAAGACTAACCATTATCAATTTAACCATTCACTTGCACAGTGATTTATACTTTTTCATATTTAGCTGTTATTTTTATATCTGTAAACATAGAAAACGTGCTTCAAGGAATTTATCTTCATGCCTGAGTATCCCGACATCACCTTACATTATTTCGACTTGCGCGGACGCGGTCAGTTTATTCGTGCTTTGCTTACTCATCGTGAGGTACCTTTTACCGATGATCGCATCATTCTGACTGCGGACAATTCCAACTGGCCGGGAATTCGTAATGACCGCGCCCGTTCCGGTGATTTTCAAAAACTCCCCTGCTTTAAATGGGGAGATTTGATACTTAACGAAGTTCTGGTGATTCTTGACTTCATCCACAAAAAACTCGGCGATGACAGATTACTGGATGAAGAAGCCCGGATCCGCCACAGCATGCTGACATCCAGTGCCTTTCTGGATTTACTGACCCCATGTATTAATTTGATCTGGTGTGATGTTTTTCACCCTGGCACTGACGTCCCTGCGGCGTCAGCCATCATGAAGCGACGAATGGCGATGCATCTGGCCACGGTTAACCAGACGCTCGAAGAATGGCAATGGCTGGACTCAATGAAAGATCGTCCAACGCTGGCTGCGGAAGCCGTGCTTTGGGAGGCACTGGATATGATTCGTCTGACCTTTGATGACCACGTCAGCTTTGAAGAACTGAATGTGTTATCAGAGTTTTATGACACTTGCGCCGGTGCTGAAAGCTTCAGGAAATTATTGGCAGAAAAGCCACAACCTATTACGGGCAGACCCGGTGAAGCAAATGCTCTTACGGTCATTCACAACAGTCTTGCTGAACAGGAATAAATAATATCCAGCTAGCCGTCTTTTTTGAATCAGGGTGAATCCGGGCTATTAATAATAATCGCTTCTTCTATCATAACCGGCTTGGTGGATAAGGAATCCAGATAGGCAGCACCATCACTCCAAAGACGTTCCTGATCAAGTCCTCCACCGGGAGCACCCACTGGAATAAAAGCATCCACGGCTTCCATTCCAGACACGACTTTTCCAAATACTGTGAAGTTCAGATCCGGTGATGCCAGCCGGTTATTCTCAACAGAGTTAATGAATACCTGAGTGGAGTTAGTATCAGGACCTGCCTTTGCAAAGGCCAGAGTACCGCGCTCCAGAGCAAAAAGCGTGGGATCATCATTGAAGTTATTGTCTTGCCATTGCGGATAGGGTTCACGCCAGTTAATGCCAAACTGAGCCACAAAGTCAGGGACCACACGAAAAACGGGGGTATTGTTATAAAAACCAGCATCAACAAGTTCCACAAATCGCGCCGCCGCATTGGGCGCTGCTTCGGGATAAATTTCGATGGTAAGCTCGCCAGTCCCGGTGCGCATCAGTATTATTGTCTTCTGAGTTATTTCTGGAACGCTATCTTCCATACCCGGCAGGGGTAGCAAAATATTTTCCATTGGCGTTTCTGCCAATATGTCAGGGGCCATACTTTCCTGTGCAGTGTCGACTGATTCCGCCCCGCAGCCGGCAAGCAGAATCAAACTTCCAATGACCAAGGTACGCAGAGACCCAAGCGGGTAATTACGGAAACTTTTTTCTTGCCACTTTTTACTTTTCACTTTTCACTTTT
>JABIPQ010000112.1 GCA_018698975.1 Gammaproteobacteria bacterium | reverse complement strand
CCCCGTCCGCACCAAACAATATTAAAGGTTTCTTGATGTGTGGAACGCTTCTTGTTCCTTGGCCTCGAGCCTCAGGAGACTTCCTTCGAAACGGTGACACGAAACGCATAGTTAGCCGGCTTCGACAGATTTCTGGAACTCTTTGAATTTCAACCCCCGTCCGCACCAAACAATATTAAAGGTTTCTTGATGTGTGGAACGCTTCTTGTTCCTTGGCCTCGAGCCTCAGGAGACTTCCTTCGAGGGAGTGGAGCCGAAAGCAGGGTTAAATTGCTTTAGTGAAGCGTATTTTCCATAGGCTCCTTGCGCAAATCACCGTACATGGCTTCTTCAGCAAAGACCGGACATTTGTATTCCAGCAACTGCATATTGGCTTCCTGCCTTCGGTACAAGGGTAAAGTAATAGTCCATGCTTCACTATAAACACTGAAGTCTTCGATAGTTGCTTCATACTCAAGCAGATTTGGGCTGAGAAGTGTATATCGCTCAGTCACTCTGGCATTCCCGGTATAATAATTGCCGGCCCGGTCCAACCAGTTGCCATTAAGGCCAGTGACATCAACCACCAATGAGTCATTTTCCCAGCGACCATTAGACCAGCCCATCCAACCCGGAATAACAGCATCGGTAGGCTCGCCCATGTTTATTGGCCTTACCGCGCCAGCAAACTGATAGGCCAAGAGGATGTCCTTGTCACTCTGAATAAACTGAAAGGGATAAGGTAGATAATTCGAACGCGGTACGCCTGCCATGAAACATTTTATTTCAGGATCCATTGTTATTCGCTTGCTAAAATTTTCATCCCGCTGCGCAAGTGCCCCATCTAGATAAGGAATGCTTTCTCCTTTAACCACACCCAAAGCAGGTGGCACAGAAAACTGGGCGCCCAAGGCATACACCGGCCCTTGCGATGCACCATGAGGTTCCAGATTCCAGTTTGCTTCATTAAGAGCCTGCCAGATACCATTCAGGTTCGGCGTGCCATCCGCCATACGTGGTAGTGAGACAACAGTAGTTACCGAACCCCCATCAACAGAATCCTGACTTTCCGGTGCGCAAGCAAGCACCAGAGTCAGCACTGCAACAAGGATCAAACTATTTTTCTTATTGAAGGGCATGGGATGTCTTTGCATTCTCTTTTTGTTGTTTACTTAAATATTTAGCTATTGAACTGGAGGTGGCGCACCTATACCGGCAGAGCCCATGAACACCTGACGACCATCAGGAAAAGTCACATCGCGGCCATTGGCCTTACAGGAAGGATTGCAGGCCTGATCCCGACTTTGATAACCCTGAACAACAACTTGCGAACCAATAGGCAGTGCAGCAGGTGTCAGACCCCGTCGCAATAATGTATTCGGTGTACCACCTTCTATCATCCAGGCAGTCACTGCGCCATCTTCATCAGTTACATCAATGTGTATCCAGGCATGGGGATTAATAAATTCGACTCGGGTCACTACACCTTCAAGCTCCACCGGAGCATTCGGATCGAATTCTGCAGTAAAAGCATGATGTGCTGTTATCTGTGCTGATAAAAAGCAACAAGGAAATATAATTAACAACAACCTGGTTTTTATTATTTTACTCATGCTATATAACCCTTATCGTTTTCTTGTTGTTTTTTATTCTTCGCCAGCTTCCTGTTCTTCCCTGCGCGCACCCATCAAAACATTACGCATTGCATAGTTACCTTCATGACAAGCGTATTCATAGATGGGCCCTGCACTGGCGTGGAGGGCAAATTCCGCAGTCCAGGGTGAAGCAAAGGTTTCGCTATCTTCAACTGTGAATTGATACATTAGAAGGTTATTGGCAGTCGGCGTAAATTTTTCGATAACACGATTATTGGCACCAACACCGCGAATGGAGCGTATTCCTGGAGGACCCAGTTCATTTTTCGACGCATCGATAAAGTTGATGGTTTCCACAACCAGCGTATCCCCTTCCCAATAGCCCCGGGAATCGCCTACCCACTGAGTAATCGCTTCAGGCAAGTGTTCGCTTATGCCTCTCTCTGCAACAGGAATTAAGCGAACTTCATGGATCATTTCCGCATGTATCGCCACAACACCCGGCGATTGAATAATACGATAGTTGTTATTGTAGAAAGTGGGGAAAATCGGCGGTCCTGTGCTAGGCCAAAAAATACAGCGTTCGGGCAGAGGTCTCATTTCAGGCCCGTCAGTGCCCCTTTCTTGTAATAACAGGGTCCTTGCGGCGAGTTTCGCTTGCGCGAATTCAGTTATGGCAGGCAGTTGCCCATCGGGCGGATCGGTAATTAGGGAGGTTCTCAAGTTAGGTACCAATTTGGTGCCTGCGTCATACCAGAACTCATTGTAGGTGCCTGTGTCTGCTTCTCCCTGCCGGGCAAAATCAGCACTGTATGCGGCTTCTATTTCAGCAACTTCTTCTGTCGTATAAAAAGCTTTTTCTCCCAGTTCTACCGGCCGTTCAAAAGGAGTAATGGTGGCGGTGTTGTAGATACCCTGTAGATCAGGATCACCCCATGAGGTGCGTGCTACCTGAAATGTATCTGAGGAATATTGCGCAACGACAACAAATGGCAGGAATATCAAAAAACAAATTAGAGTAAAGAGATGTGAAATAGAAAGTTTTAAATTCATTTTTTGATTCTATTTACTGCCCGCAATCGGGAAAAGAGAGTTATTTAAATTATTCTATTGTGACAGCTTCCACTGTTGTATCAGATGACACGTTAGTCATATTATTCAAGATGCAATCTGAATAAGTTTCAGCAGGAGCGACCTGACCAAAAATCAGAGGTCAGATCAATGACAAGAGAACAGCATTTCTTTCATAACTAAAATAATTGAGCACCTTTTGTCCCATATTACACTGATCAGTTTATTTGTGAAG
Source organism: Gammaproteobacteria bacterium (assembly GCA_018698975.1). Lineage (GTDB taxonomy): Bacteria > Pseudomonadota > Gammaproteobacteria > Pseudomonadales > Pseudohongiellaceae > Eutrophocola. The sequence continues at coordinate 3,654 of JABIPQ010000112.1, read as the reverse complement.
TAGCCCTTCTTGTATATGACCAGTTACAGTGGCTGTTACACAGCCACAGCCCCTCTCCCGACAAGGAATATCAAACGATCGGCAATATCGCCGCACACCAAACCATACCTTTCCCAAAAATCGCCTCATCTAATACATTACAACCTGTTATTGACCAACTCCCTTAAAAAACGTCTAATCTTTAGATAATCAAAAATATTCGGGGAAATTTAATGAAAGTGCAAAAACACATCTCAACACTGTTATTACCAGCAGCTTTCCTATTAATATCGCCATTGACCAATGCCCAGCCCTTCTCCGAGGCCTCCAGCTCGCTTTCCAGCTATACCATTGCCGACTTCCATCCAAATGTGAATTGTGAAGATTTAGCCGGTCTTGATTTACAGGACCTGATAGCGGTTAACAGTGAACTGATTCCTGCACAGAACGGTATTCCTTCTCATTGCAAAGTCAGCGGTATGCTGGAACCTGAAATTGCATTTGTGGTTGACCTGCCCCAGGACTGGAACGGGCGCTTTTACATGATTGGTAATGGCGGTCATGCCGGCGATCGCACCGACTCCCCCCGTCAGGTTGCAGGGCGCAGTGAAGCGCTGGTACATGGTTTTGCCGCAGCAAGCACCAATACCGGTCATAACGCGGACCAGGAACCTGGTGCCAGTTTCGTTATGAGCAATCCACAAAAAGCCATCGACTATGCTTACCGTGCTGTTCACCACACCGCTGTAACCGCCAAGGCCATTGCCTCGCTGTATTACGGCAAAGTGGTTTCATACTCGTACTGGAGTTCCTGCTCCAATGGTGGCCGTCAGGGCATGCTGGAAGCTCAGCGTTTCCCTGATGATTTTGATGGCATCCTGGCCAATGCACCGTGGGTAGACCAAACCGGTTTCACCATAGGCGCTCTGTGGAACCAGCAAGCGCTTGATGTCGCGCCTGTAAGCGCCGGAAAAATGGCAATGCTCGCCGACCAGGTTATGGCCAAATGTGATGCCATTGATGGCCTTACTGACGGTCTCATAGATGACCCCCGCAACTGTAGTATCAATGTCAGTGAAGATGCGCCACTCTGCCCGGCAGGAACCGATAATGATTCCTGCCTGACACCTGCTCAGGCCGATGCTATCCAGAAAATATATGACGGACCCTACAATACCCAGGGGCAACAGATTTTCCCCGGCTTTATGCCCGGCAGCGAGGCAGTAAGCGCAGGCTTCCGTGGTGAGGCTAGTGGCTGGATGAATGTAATAATTCCTGCAAGTCCAGGTGCAGCTTCAGCCGATTTTAGACTGGCCAACGACACTATGCGCTATCTGGCATTTCAGCCACCTCAACCTGATTATGATTACCGGGAATTCGATTTCAATACAGACCCGGAACTTCTGGATCGCTGGAGTCGCCTGGCTGATGCAAAAGATATTAACCTGCGTAAATTCAGAGCGGGCGGTGGAAAACTCATCATGACCTATGGCTGGGCTGACACCATCCTGCAACCCATGATGGGCGTAAATTACTACGAGCAGGCAGTGATGGCTAACGGAGAAAATGGCACAGACTTTATGCGTCTATTCATGGTCCCCGGCATGGCCCATTGCGCTGGTGGCATTGGACCTGACCAAAATGATGCCATCACTGCGGTAATAGACTGGGTGGAGCAAGGTATTGCCCCGCAGAGCATCGTTGCCAAAAAAATAGTCAATGGCGAAGTCACTCGCTCACGCCCTCTATGCCCCTATCCCCAGGTAGCTCGCTATGATGGCAGCGGTAGCATTGATGAAGCGGAGAACTTCCAGTGCGTGGCGCCATAGCACGTCTGATATTGGCAGGAATTTTCATACTGGCGCCACTTTCTACCCTGGCTGAAGGTGCAATGCGCGTACTCGAATGCTCGTTTGATCAGCTATGTGATTCTAGAGCCAACTGCAAACCTGCATCCGGCGCTGTGGTGTTCAATATGGAGCCATTAAAGCTGGATGATAATGGCGCAGGAAGTTATGAAGTCAGCTATGCAGATAATAAGCTGGAAATGGAAGCCATGTCTTTTGCTGGCCCTTTCTTCTGGAACACAGAGGGAGAAATGCATACCCTGCTGGCAAATTCAGAAAGCAGATTCCTCTGGCATCGACTAAACCTTTCCTCAAAACCAGAAGCCAACATGCAATTCCTACATTGCACTTTCACCCAATAATGTTCCGGGTTTTTTTCCATGCGCAGGTAGCGTGGTGAGCGAAGGTCAGGCGAGGAAAAATTTATTTTGAGAGCCGGGAGCATACGATGAGTATGTGACTGGTTTCAAAATAAATTTTAACGAAGCATGGCCGAGCGCAACAGCTACAAATGACTCGAATCAAACCCTTACTAGATTTACTTAAGGTCCGACCCGCTGTTGCAGTTCATTGATACGGCTTTGAATCGAATCCAGGGTTTGATTCAGCTGAAGTCTATAGACGTTGATGGATTCTATGTCCTGCTCTGTAGAATTAACCCGACTACCAAGGCCATTTTGCAAAGTAGCAACCGAGGTTTTCACCCCATTAAGGTCAGAAAGAATACTGGACAATTGCTCACCCAGATTATCCATGCCGGCAATATTGGCACTGACTGTTTCAAGGCGTGTCTGCAAACTGGTAATCAGTGCAGATGTTTCATTAAGGGTTTTACTGTGTCCCGACACGGCCCCGTCAATTGCAGTCAGGGTTTCTTTTGCCTGTACAACGAATCTGTCGATTTCCGCCAGACTGACAGTATGATTTCTATAATTAGCCCATAACAAATCGATCTGGGTGAAATTGGTATCAACCCGCTCCAGCAAGCCCATGGAAGACTGCTCTGCTGACTCATCCACAAGGTTCAGCCGATTTTGCAATTGCAGGATTCGGGCCTGGGCAGTGCTTAATGTCTCTTGCGTCTGCAGACCCTGATCGTAAAAGTAATACCCGGCGCCTCCTGAAGCAAACAGGCCCAGAGTAAGAACTGTAAGCAGGAATCGAACAGCCCCACTGGTTTTTACTTCCACCACATCATCAAGCACAGGCACTGAAGTGCCCCGCTTCATTTTACGATGGGAGTCCAACTCGTCATGTTCGGGAACTATGCTGGGAACATCGATATGATCGTTATCTCTCATGGAGGCTATTATAGGGTCTTTTTCATCAAGAAAAAAATCCAATTCACAAATTAACTAAAATAAATTTTAATAAAATTAGGTTGATAGACACAGAACCTATAGCAAATTCGACGAAAGACAGGGGCTAGGTGCAAGGTGTAAGGTACAAGGTACAAGGTACAAGGTACAAACAATGGTAGCGGGGGCTATAACCCTGTCAAGAATTGACTCAATAGTTTTTGGCTGTTGGATAGTGGCCTGGGCCTAGCTGTCAAAGTGATTCGCAAAATTTTGTAGGAGCGGTTTTAACCGCGAAGAACAATACTCTTTCATTCGGGGTTAAAACCCCTCCTACATCAATTACACTCTTGTACCTTGTACCTTTAAAACGTGTCCCTCAAAATCCAACCAAAAAAAACCCCGCTTCTGCGGGGTTTTTTTATAAAGCTAAGAGGAACTGGCTTACATCATACCGCCCATTCCGCCCATGCCGCCCATGCCGCCCATATCAGGCATTGGAGCAGAAGAACCTGACTCTGCAGGTAACT
>JABIPQ010000111.1 GCA_018698975.1 Gammaproteobacteria bacterium | reverse complement strand
AGGCGGTAAAATCCTCAACTACGGACTCCACTTGCGGGCTGTTTTCGTCAGCGGGATCGGCAAGGGCTATATACCCGCCCACGGCGAAATGGCCATCGGCCCGGGGAGCGCGGCCGCCCCTGCAAGCGTCAAAGTTGGAATGGGCGACGTTGCCCTTGAACTCGCGAGGCTTCGTACGACGAGGCCAGGTGTTCAGGCTGTCATCCGAGCCTTCGAAGGCACCCGTCGGATGCACCGGGAAAGCAAACCAGAAACCAGTCGAGTCTGAACCTGCGGCCACGTTGTTGCGGTAGGTGTTGTCCGGGTTGGTGATCCAGAAAGACGAGGCCGTATTGTCAGAAGGAATCAGAATTTCCGGGGAGTCCTGCCCGGTGAGATTGAAATTCAGGCCGTCCGGGGACGCCCCGAACGGGCCAAGGTTGGTCGGATCGCAGGCCAGACTGGTGTGGCACTTGGTCTGGATTGCCAGGTTGCTGATATATTCGTTGCCGGTCTCGATACCGTCTTCCATGAAGAAGCAGTGGCCCACGGTATTGTAGGTTACGTTGTTCTCAACCTGCAGGTTGTTGGTGCCATGCACCGTGACGCAGCGGTTATAGGTGTCGTGGATTGCAGCGTTCCTGACGTACTGGCCCGCGCCAGCGTCTCCGACCAAATGCCAGTGTATCGGGTAGCGGGCAAGTTCCAGATTCTGGCCCATGCGATAGAGCTCAACACCCTCGACATACATCTTGCTGGTGACCATGCCCATGATGTGGCCGCCGAAGAAGGACTGTTCCGCATCTAGCGAGGCCTGCACCTTGATGTTGCGCGTCAGTAAACCCACTTCGCCGCGCTCATCGACGCCGAAGGTGATCTCGCCGTAGTGCATGTACTCCAGGGGCTCGTCCAGTGTGATGGAGTTGCCGCTGAGGGCCGTGATATGTCGTGTCTCGGCCTGTCGCGGATTGTAATCTGTAGAGGCGAGGACAATCTCGTCACCCACTTGCCATTGGGAAGCATTCAGCAATTCGATGGTCTTGCTGCCAGCCTCAGCGGTCTTTGCCAGCTTGGTCCAGGAATTGCTGCGGTTACCATGCAGGTTCAGGGTGCCACCCGAGAGCATGATGCCGCGGTCGCCCATGCCCATCAGCTGTTCGTCCTTGACCTTGTCAGTGAGAGTGATGGTAGCCTTGTGTGTGTGGGGGCTGGCTTCGGTGCCTATCTCCAGTTCGCCAAACACCATAACCCACTCGGTAGTCAGCTCAAGGTCAGTGTTGTCAGCGAAGCTGAGTTTGCCGTTGATGGTCAAGCCGCCTAATGCCGGCGGGCTGACATCAAGAATCACTTCCTTGTCGCTCGCAATTACTACCCTGTCGCCTGCCGCTGGCACCTTGTTTTCTGGCCAGGTAGCAGGATCGGACCAGCGTGTGTCCTGGGCCATGGCATTGTGGTAGCCGCCGAGCAGGAAACAGACTGGTAGGACCCTGGTAAATAAACAGGTAAATAAACGGGTAAGTAGACGGGTCAGTAAAGACACGCGAGAATATATTGTCATGATTTTTCACCACTGTAGTTGAATATGTAAGGATAAATCATCCTCATCACCAATCGTAGGTGATGTTACATGAAATTTGTGAATAAAAAGTGAAAATGGGAAATAGCCCACCCTGAAGCAGATTTTGGTACACTGCGCCCCAGTAGCCTGTGGGATCTGGATTGTCCTGCTGTGGCAGCCTCGAGCCAATGGAATCAACACCTTTAATAGCAATTAATATCAATGTCCATCATGCCCAATATTCGCCGTTTGTTCGTCGTTGCTACCGCAGTTTTAGCCCCGACCATCTGTGCAGCAGACACTACGTCAGATATGCCGGATATTGAACACGGCAAGGCAACATTCAACACCATGTGCGGTGTCTGCCATTCAGTGCAGAAGACAGGTGGTCCTGTAGAGGGTCCCAATCTTCTTGGGCTTGTTGGCCGCGAGGCAGCCAGCCAGGCTGATTTTGTCAAGTATTCGCCGGCGCTTCAGGCCTCCAATCTCACCTGGAGTGTAGAGACCCTCGACCGTTTTCTGGTGAACCCCATGGCGATGGTGCCCGGCACCTTGATGCCGATGTTGATTCGTGACGACAAGACCCGGGCGGATGTGATTGCCTATCTGGCGACGCTTAAAGAGTAGGGCTGCGGCATATTACGAAAGGCACATTTTAAGCTGGGTCATCCTGCGCTTCGTTTAGAATGACAGATGATATTTATATAAGGCCGACAGATACCTGTTCAGTAACATCTCACCATTAGACCATTAGCAATTTTCAGCCAAGGCGAAATCACACTTCATTCAGAAGCTGGTCATAGATCTCTATATTGAAATCAGCCGGTAAAAGGTTCTCGATCGAGCGGGCAAAGTCACGGGTCTCTTGCAGCATCAGATGCGTAACGCGTTTATTTGCAGCAGCGTTGAGTCCTGGATTGAAGCCCAGACTCAGCGGGTCGAACGGCACTGCGGAACCCCTGGTCGGCAGATACCGGGCAATTGAGTTGAGCGGCCCCATCATGATGGTCTGTGCCAGTGTGACCTCAGGCGCGGAACTGCTCCTGTAGGCAGAATCCAGCAACAACAACATGCTCCAGTAATTCATATTGCCGAGCCAGGCCAGGGCCCTCAGATCAGTATCCTCGATCAGTGGGTGGGACGCCTCATAGAGGGAATGAAAGAACTTGAAGTGGCCGAACTCGCCTTCCGCTTTGACATCGCCGATTTCCTGAAACCAGGCGTTGAAATCCAGATTCAGGTCACCGACTTCCTTGAGTTCAGCAAGCGTCGTGATAACGGCATCGTAGAGTTTTCCGACATGAATGGCGGTGATTTCGCCACCGAGGGTATCCCTCATCTTGTCGATAAGGTAAACCGAGTCGCTTTCGACTGACCTCACACGCGCAAGGCGAACCGGATCGGCTTCGCATATGTGTATTTGGCCAGTCTGACTGAGTTCAGTGGTGCAAGCTCGAACTCTGAAAAGCGCCTGGCCCTGACCAAAGATGGCAGGGTGCGTTATGAGCTCAAAACGCCTTACCGCAATGGCACTACGCATGTGATTTTTGAGCCCCTGGATTTTATCGCCAGGCTTGCTGCTTTGGTACCCAAACCTAGGGTTAACCTGACCCGTTTCCACGGTGTCTTTGCCCCCAACAGTAAGCACAGAATCACCATTACCCCGGCCAAACGGGGCAAGGGAGCAAAGCAAGACAACACCATCGAATCCGATGAACGCACGCCCATGGAGAAACATGCCTCCATGACCTGGGCACGACGGCTTAAGCGTGTCTTTGGTATCGATATCACCGAATGTGACAAGTGTCAGGGGCCAGTGAAGATTATCGCCTGCATTGAAGACCCGGCCATCATCAAGAAGATACTGGCCCATCTGAAAGCTAATGAAGGCAATCAGGACTCATCAGATAACAGACTGCCGCCCAAGAGAGCGCCACCACTGTTGTCAGGGTGGCTATTGTGCGAGAGATGGAAAATAAGGGGTTTTCAGCGATAGGGGGTGCGAATTCGGAGAGAACCGAGGCAATAACGGCTGGGTTATCCAGGTTTTGGCCGTCAACTTCTCACCCACATAGGGCTGGACGACTTGGGTTCACCCCTTTGTTCTTCCTATACTTTTTCAGTATCAATGTTTTGAACGACTGCTCTTTATCCAGTAATTAATTTGAGAACGGGATAAGCCGGTGAGACTGGCTGCTTGAGTCACGTTGCCTTCGCTGCGCTCTAGTGCAGCTCTGATGAGCGAGTTGTTAATCTCTTCCTTGCTCAGGCCGCTATCAAGTAGCTGTTTGCCGATTTCCTCTGCAGGTGTTTCAGTACTATTGGTCAGCACAAAGGCACGGAAGGGGTCTTTGTTTTGGATGTCTTCTTTGGAGAGAACCCGGTCAGAGCTCATGATGAGATGCTGAATATCGATAGCTTCGCCCGCTTCCGCCAGAATAATTCCCCGTTCAATAATGTTTTCCAGTTCCCGCACATTCCCAGGCCAGTGATATTGCTGAAATAATTTGGTTACGCTATTGCTGAAGCCAGTGATGTTTTTCTCTTGTTTTTCCGAAATTATTCTCAGGAAATAATTCATCAATACGGGGATGTCGGCTCTGCGTTCCCGTAAGGGTGGTATGTGAACCGGGAAAGTATTGAGTCGATAAAACAGGTCTCTTCGAAAAGTGCCTTGTTCCACTTCCATATCCAGATTTGAATTGGTGGCGGCAATCAAACGGACATCAGTCTTCAGGGTTTTATTGCCTCCGACGCGTTCAAATTCCCCCTCCTGTAAGACCCGCAACAATTTTCCCTGGGCGGAAAAGGAAAGTGTGCCAATCTCGTCCAGAAACAGTGTGCCACCTGCGGCCCGTTCAAATCGTCCAGGACGCGATTTTTCCGCACCGGTAAAAGCTCCTTTTTCAACGCCGAATAATTCAGCTTCAATCAAGGATTCAGGGATGGCGGCACAATTGATAGCAAGCAAAGGCTTCTCGGCGCGCCTGCTACGTTGATGAAGTTCTCGTGCAAATACTTCTTTGCCAACGCCGCTTTCACCGGAAAAAAGCACCGGCGATTCTGTACTGGCAACTTTATCAATCAGATGGAGTGTCAGATTAAACCCGGCAGAAGCACCGACGATCAAACGGTTTTTATTCACTCTTTTTTTTGTGTTTGAAGTCTTTTCAGATGCTGTGATTTTTGGATAGCTCTCCGCCCTGAAGCGGCGCAATTCATTTTCTGAATCTTCCCATTCCGATGCAGGTTTACCTACCAGGAAGCATTTATCATAACCTTTTGCGATACACTCAAGTTCCCGGAAAATTATCGGGCGACCAAAAAAGACAGAGGTATAACCCGATGCATAAGCAATTTGTTGCCAGCCTCCTGATTCATGACTGATGCCCATCTGTTCCAGGTGAGCATGACATTCCGCACTATTGTGCCAGTAAAATTCGCTATAAAACTCTCCACTGTCAGGGTTTGCCTCAAACACCTTGGCCTCGACCCGAACGGAACCCTTGAGTGCATGAAGCTGAGGGCCTACATTGAAATCTTCAAAAAAGTTCTCTCCATGCCTGAGTTTTAAGGCAAGTTCTGCATCTGCAGTACCCATTTCGTATCCTGTTCGTGATAACACTGCACGAGCCCGCTCATAACCCAGTGCGAGAATAAGCTCCCGGCGCATAATACCCAGTGACTTGTTGTCCACCAGCACCATACGTTCTCCATTGAGAAGAATCTCCGCTTTTTCAGGATCAAAGTGGAAGCTCTCTAATAAATCAGCAAAGTCAGGATGGTCTGCTGACAAGAGATTTTGCAGATGAAGGTCTGACTTTTTACCTTTCCTCTTCGCGGGGCGTTTGCTTTTTGGCTTGCTTGTTTTTTTCATTGGCAGGAATGGCCTTTACTCAAGGTGTGTTTGAATTTAGTCATCATAGCTTATAAGGTGTTTAAAATTAAACAATATTTGCGGCCCAGCACAAAAGATATTTCCCAAGTCTTTGTAATGTATAGGAACTTGGTAGCTGGCATATAGATTGCAAACCACTTATCAAACAAGCCCGAACATTAGCAAGTGTATTGATAAGGAGTGAGAACTTGACGACTCGAGAAGAATTATTCGAAAAGGTGGATGCCATATTACCCGCCATTGCCGAACGCAGACGTTATGTTGGCGAGCATGGCATTATCCATCCGGACACACTTAAGGAGTGCGATGAGATTGGCCTCATGAAAACCCTGATTCCAAAAAAATACGGAGGTTTTGAATTGGATGTGGAAACCATGGCTGGCATCATTCGCCGTATCAGCGGCAACTGCATGTCTTCAGGCTGGATCACGGCATTTTTCATTGGTCATAACTGGATGGTCACCCGCTTCAATGAAAAGACCCAGGACGATGTCTTCAAAGACAACCCAAGCCCAAAAGTACCTGGTCAGATCAGACCTACCATCGCTGCAAAGAAAGTCACGGGTGGCTTTGAATTGACCGGTCGCTCGCACTGGAACTCAGGCATCCTCCAGGGTGACTGGCTCCTGACCGGCATCATGGTTGAAGGTGAAGGTCCTAAGTTGGCTTTGGTAAAGGCAGGGGATTTCGAGATAGATGAAGT
>JABIPQ010000110.1 GCA_018698975.1 Gammaproteobacteria bacterium | reverse complement strand
ATTTTCCAGGCAATAATCAGCAATAGATTGAAGGTTCGCCCGATCTCTTCAATACTTGTCAGCACATAATTGCCCAGATTATTCATTGTCCTGATCATTTCAATGTCTCCATTACTGGTTGTCCCTGGTCAGACGCTGTAAATGAACATCCCCATCCACGATGTTTTCTCGAGGCGTTCTGTTCAGGAGATTGATGACACGTTCGTCTGTTGAAGATTTGATTTCCTCGGGGGTCCCGACTTGTATCAGCTCCCCGTCACCTAGAATAGCGATGCGGTCCGCAATGGCAAAAACACTTTCCAGCTCGTGGGTAACTACTACGATGGTCATCCTCATGGTTTCTTTTAGCATAACGATGAGATTGTCCAGCTCAGCAGAGGTTATTGGATCGAGGCCTGCCGAAGGCTCATCAAAAAACAGTAACTTGGGGTCCATGATAATAGCCCTGGCCAGTGCGGCGCGTTTCTTCATGCCTCCGGATAGTTCAGACGGCATCAGATTTTCATAGGGAAGCAGGTTAACCATATCCAGTTTGATTCGAGTCATGATCTGGATAGTATTCTCATCCAGTTTGGTATGTTCGCGTAAGCGTAACTGGATATTCTCTGTTACAGACATGGAGGTAAATAGCGCGCCACCCTGAAAAGCGACCCCCATTTTCTCGCGCAGTTTGTAGAGCTCTTTTTGTGAGGCATGGCAGATATCTGTGCCGAGCATCTTGATGTGCCCGGCACTGGGTTTTTTCAGGCCCAGCATGGTGCGCAGTAATGTGCTTTTTCCAGAACCACTGTCTCCCATGATGACCATGATTTCACCTTCCCGGATATCAAAATTGATATTGCTAAGGATGCGCCGTGAGCCATAGTCGACATCAAGGTTGCTAATACTAATTGCGGAAGTATTTTCCATAAAATGTAGCAGGTCTATAGTTGAGACTGGAATTGTTCAATAGTGTCATAAAGAGTAAATACTCTGTCCAGGCGGGTCAGGGTCAGTACCTCTAAAGCCGGGCTGGAAATTGTTAACAGACCGTATGACAAGTTAGCGGTTTTTGCTGTTTGAAATCCTTCAACCAGACTGGCAATTCCTGAGCTGTCTATATAACTGACTTCAGCCATATTAATCAAAAGAGAATTTCCATTTTTCAATGAACCAAGAATCATTTCTCTTAATTGCGGAGAATAATGCAGATCGATTTCGCCGCTGAGTTCCAGTACATCATAATTGCTTTCAGCGCTGAGCTTACTTTTCATTTAATTTAATTCCTGAACGGATAGTTAGGGTTCCAGTTTCTTCTTCATTTGCAGTACATTGCCGCAATCCGAATTGCATTCGATCAGCTGCACTTCATCCATAATTTCATTAATGATGTGGCAACCCAGTCCGCCTGGACGAATTTCTTCAAGGGGGCGGGATTTCATTTCTTCTTTACTTGTTTTTCGATGAGCAAAATCGGTGAGCCTGAAAATTATATTGTCATCCTGTCTTTCAATTTCCAGGATGATGTCACCTGTATCGTCTTCACAATAGGCATGTTCAATAATGTTCACGCATGCTTCGCTTACTGCAAGTACCACACAATTGAGTAATTCCTCGGAAGGGCTGCAGGGGCCAAGTACTTCCCTGAGCTTTTCACGAAGAGTGCAGAGGTAAGCGCTTCTGGCGGGAAATTGAAATTCCAGCAATTTTTCAGCGGCAGCCATGGTAATCCTGTGTGTTGAGCAAAATCCTTAAGTGGAATTCAGAATTCGAACTACAAGTTTTTCAATCATGTACTTTTTGAAAAATTTTACGAATTGTCTTATATCAGCAATATTGTCAGGTCATCAAAGCTGGAATCAAAAGAAACTGTTCTATCAATCCATACAGGTGTTCAAATTCAACAGGCAGGTCCAATGTTCGTGCAAGGACTTCAGACAGACCAACAGTATACAAATATAGGCTGGAGCCTGCCAGCGAGAAGCTCACTCACCGATAAATGCTGAGGATGAGTTAGAAAACAGGCTGTTGCCAGTGTCTGCAAAATTGGCCTGTTAACAGAAGAAATTTTACTCAAGATCGCTATTTGTTGCTAAGAATATGGAGCATGGAGGAATCCATGCTCCATTGTGTAAATAGTTTAGTCGCCGTAAGAGATACGATAAATAATATTTGCACCATCATCACTTAGTAATAATGAGCCATCCTGCATTACTACAGTAGCTACGGGTCGTTCCCAGGGATTGCCATCGTCATCGATAAAGCCCACCAGAAAATCAATGTACTCCCCGGTTGGAACCCCATTTTCAATGGGTAATCTGACAATCTTGTGTCCGGTGCGATGGGCGCGGTTCCAGGAACCATGCAGTACTGCAAAGCCATCACCGGCATACTCAGCGGGAAATGCAGAGTTGCCTGTTGCTTGCAGAGGATAAAACTCCAGGTCTACGGCAGCGGAGTGTGCCGTATAGGGCACGTCCGGTAAGCTGATTTTGCCCGGCAGGTCAGGTCTGGCTCCCGCGTGGCGGGGATCCTCATTATCGCCCATGTAATACCAGGGCCAGCCAAAAAAGCTGCCTTCTGGAACGCGAGTTGAATAATCAGGCACCAGGTCATCGCCCAGCTGATCCCTTTCATTCACAGTGCACCAGACATCTGCTGTTTCAGGCTGAACGGTAAGGCCTACACAGTTACGAATGCCATTGGCGAAAAGTTTGCCTGTAGCCCCTTCGTTACCTGTTTCAAATACCATTACCGAGGCGCGATTTTCTTCAGTGCCCCAGGCCGCACCCAAACCACGTCCGCTATCCCAGGCGGCAATTTCTGCAGGTGATTTTGCCGGTAAATCTTCGCCAACATTTGATTGAGAGCCAACAGAAACATACAGCCGTCGGCCATCAGGAGAGAAGGCCAGATCACGGGTATAGTGACCACCACCAACCGGACTGAGCTGCGCCACAATGACTTCAGGGACATCTCTTGCGACGCTATCACCGCTACGATAGGGATAGCGCACAACCCTGTTGGTTTCTGCTACATATAACCATTGGGGGTTTGCACCAGCGGGGAAAAAAGCCATTCCCAGAGGTTGCAACATACCCTGGGCAAACACCTCAATAGATTCGGGTTTGCTATGATCTGCTGCGGGACGCATGACTTTGATGCGGCCGCTTTGGGTTTCTGTGAGAAAAATATCACCGTTAGGGGCCAGTACCATGGCACGTGGACTTGCCAGACCTTCTGCAAAAGTTTCTGCCTTAAATCCTTCAGGCAACATTAACTCTTTACCCGCTGGTCTGGGGGCTATTTGTGGAAAGTTAACCGCAGAACCTGTTTCATAGGGCTCGGGCAGGCTGTTCAGATCGACTTTATGGACGCGTCCAGGGCGATCATTGATCCAGTCAGGATCGCCTTGTGGAGGCTCGGCCTCCGGGGGCGGGCCGAAACCACCAAAGCCACCAAAATCCGGGGCAGCTTCTGCAAAAGTGCCATTGCCCAGTTCTTCGAAATAGGCAATCAGGTTGGCTCGGCTTTCATTATCCTGTACAGGAATGACCATGGAAGAGCCAGGTACGACGTCAGTGGGAGAAGCCAGAAAACGGTCCAGAGTTTCACTATTCCAGATGAGCCCTGAGTTTGTCATTGCCTGGGTATAGGTAAACTCTGTGCTTGCGGCGTCTCGTCCAAAAATACCATGCAACAATGGGCCTTGTGCGCCACCATTGTCACCAGGTTCGGCGCTGTGACAGAGAGCGCATTGTTGCCGGAAAAACGTTTTACCAGCATTGGAATCAGCTGCATACACAGCATGGGAGCCAGCAAGGGCAGCAACTATTAGCAATTGTCGAAACAAAATGAAACCTCCTGAAGCATGATAGAAAATTATCGCTGCGGATGATAACCGATGTTGGCAGATAGTGGATAAAACCATGCTGCAATAATTTACCGGGTTTAGGAAAAAATGCAGGAACGTAAGGTGATAAAAAAAGAACAGTTTGGCCTGTTTCTCTGGAACCAGAGCTTTTGATCAGGCTTTATTAAGCCCTCTCCTCGGCAATGGCATAGACAATCAACACCATGTAGTCGAGCTTGTTGCACCCATCGACAAGAGGCATATCTGCCCCTGGACGCACTGGAAAATCATCAGCATTTGCCAGCTTGGGGGAGCATGAGTCTTAACCGGTTTTTGGGGTATAAATAGCTGAACGGCAACGCAGATGGGTAACGTCATACACTGTCGCATCATTGTCCAGAGACCAGGGCTGACTGCCATCAGACTGGAGAGGATGTACAGTCAACATGGCAGATTTTTCCCGGCTGCCGGTGACCAGATAATGGCCTTGGGCCAAAGGGAATTCAGGGGCTTCCATGATTAGTCCGTGTTCCTCTAACCACCAGCCCTGTGCATCGAAAGTCCATTGCGCAGGCGCAATATTGTCGTTAGCTTTTAGTGTTTCGTAGTAATCAAGAGGGACACCACGGGGGCCAGGGTCTTTACGCCAGATTCCCCATTGTTGGGCATTGTTCCCGCTGCTGGCTTCTGGTGAGGCCAAAGCCGCAATGTATTGAACTGGTATGCGCTGAAACCTTGGGCGTTGTT
>JABIPQ010000109.1 GCA_018698975.1 Gammaproteobacteria bacterium | reverse complement strand
AGAGTCCGTTGCCTTACCGCTTGGCTACACCCCAGTAATTTGAACTGGTATCGAATCCATGGGGATTCGTCTTACTTCACGCATAACTAGAGTCCGTTGCCTTACCACTTGGCTATACCCCAGTAATTTTTTGCTGATGTTCTGAATTGTTGGTTGCAGGACGCAGCCAGATTTTCAGAGGGCGCAATCCTACTAAGATTGACGCCTTTTTTCCAGTTTTTCCCGGTATTTTCCTGTAACAATCCTGTGTTTTAATAACACAGAGCGTCATCTGAAATATGAGGCGCAAGGACAAGGCTGAAGAATCGCTAACCTTTAGGGGAAATATGGGACAGGAAATTGAATCCAGCTTTTTCACGGAAGCAGAACTTGCGCACTTCAAGCGTCAGTTACTGGAAGAAACAGAGCTGTTGCAAAGCTACTTTGATCAGTCGTTCTTCACCAAACAGGGCTACAAGGCAGGCTTTGAACTGGAAGCTTGGCTGCTGGACAGTAGCAATCATGCAGCACCGGATAACGAGGCTTTTCTGGCCAGCCTTGATGACAAGAATGTCGTGCCTGAGCTTGCCACCTTTAATTTCGAGGTTAACGGCGATCCCGCCATTCTGGAAAACGATGCCCTGGAGCGCATGTACCAGGATTTGCTGAAAACCTGGAAACATTGCGCTGAAATTGCCAGAGCACGTGATGAAAAAATTCTGATGATCGGCATCCTGCCCCACCTGCGGGAAAGCGATCTGAACATGGACAATATGTCTGGCATGTCTCGCTATAAAGCGCTGAATCGTCAAATACTGAAAATGCGGGATTTCAAACCACTGCACCTGCATATCACTGGCAAGGATGAAATGGACACGGTTAAAAATGATGTGATGCTGGAAGCCGCTACCACCTCATTTCAGATTCATTTTCAAATTCCTATGGAGGAATCCGTCAATGTCTTCAATGCCACCCTCATAGCCTCAGCCCCGATGGTGGCTATTTCCGCCAACTCGCCCTACCTGTTCGGGAAAGACCTCTGGGATGAAACCCGCATTCCGCTGTTTGAACAAAGTGTTGAAATCGGCGGCCCTGGCAAACGCCGGGTGTGTTTTGGTTATGGCTACCTGCAGGAATCCCTGATGGAATGTTTCGTGGAAAACCTGGCTGAGTACCCGGCTCTACTGCCGCTGGTTAATGATGCCCCACCCGAGAAACTAGCCCACCTGAAATTCCACAATGGCACAATCTGGCGCTGGAACCGTCCTCTGATCGACTTTGATAAAAACAATAAACCTCATTTGAGAATCGAGCACAGAGTTGTCTCTGCCGGTCCCAGCATAAGTGACTGCTTTGCCAATGCGGCTTTTTATTATGGCCTGAGCCATGGCATGACTCTGCGTTATGACAAGGTTGCCGACTGCATTGAATTCAAGGCAACAAAAAATAACTTTTATGAATGTGCCCGTTACGGACTGAATGCCTCTGTGACCTGGATTGATGGCCGCGTGCTCAAGGTAGATGATCTGATCATCGATGAATTAATACCGATTGCCACTGAAGGGCTTCAGGATCTGGGCATTGATGACAACAATATTAAACACTGGCTCGGCGTATTCAGGGCCGAGCCGAAAGTAATCAAAATGGTGCCCACTGGCAGCGTGCCTGGGTAGCGAAACATGGTCATGATATGGAGGCTATGGTGAACCGCTACTATGAACTTCAGCAATCCGAACAACCAGTCCATGAATGGACTCTTATTTAAAAGAAATAAAACTTGAACGAACTAATAAATGATAAAGCGCTTAAATAAACTCCCCGATGGTTTCCTCAATTGCAGTGCAGAAGATTTATACACGCTCATTCCTGAAAGCACTCTGATATCTCTGGATGGTGAAAAAAAGGAACCCTTGTTTTTATCAGTATTGCTGCATGGTAACGAACCCACTGGCCTTGTGGTCGCGCAGAACATCCTGAGCAAGTATCAGGAAGATGGCCTGCCCCGCTCCATCCTGTTATTTATTGGCAATGTAAAGGCAGCCAGCAAGGGCTTACGGCGCCTGGATGATCAACCTGATTACAATCGCATCTGGCTTGAAGGGCATATCGAAAACGAGTCCGCGATCCATCTGGACATTGCCGAACTGCTTCACGAAATGGCACGTCGGTCGTTATTTGCTTCCATTGATATCCATAACAATACCGGCATCAATCCTCATTACGGCTGTGTGAACAAACTGGACCCGACATTTTTAAATCTCGCACGCCTGTTTTCCAGAACGGTGATTTATTTTATTCAACCTGGCGGCGTGCAAAGCAAAGCCTTTTCCCATTTGTGCCCATCGGTGACTCTGGAATGCGGTAAAGTCGGCGATGAATTTGGCATTCAGCTTGCCACTCACTTCGTGGATGAGGTCATTAATCTGGAAAGCATTGCTCAGAATAATGTGACAGATCAGGACATCGATCTGTTCCATACCCTGGCGGTGATTAAAATTCCGCAGAGTGTTTCATTCAGCTTCGATGGCAGTGATGCAGATATTGAATTTATTCAGGGTATTGAATCCCTGAATTTCGAGGAAATCCCCCCTGATACCTCAATAGCAAAAATCAGGACTGGCATCACAGCACCTATCCTGGTGTTGAATGAAGACGGTGAAGACATCACTGGGCAATTATTTACCATCAAGGAAAATAAGCTGGTCAATCTCAAAACACTGATGCCCGCCATGCTCACCCTGGAAGAACATATTATTCGCCAGGACTGTCTGTGCTATGTCATGGAGCGCTACGAAATCGGCATGGGGGAAAAAGCCAGTGATGATGAGAAACCCGTCTGGACTGTTTAATCAACTCAAGAAAACTCTGAAATGAATTCCAGTTAGGGAAAAGCAGGCCAATTTCTTACTGCAACAGAAGTTCTCTGAACTCACCACGCATACAATGATTCGATGCCATTGAAGACGAATAGGCGCCTGCATTTATGAGCACAAGATAATCTTCATCTTCCATGTCAGGCAATAATGCATTTTCATACCAGACATCCAGTGCTTCATTGATATTGCCAACCACATGGCATGGGCTTAATGGTTCACCGCGGTAATAGACGGGAACGGGTTGGAAAGGCAGGTTATAATTGGCCGGCTCCGGCGCAATATTAAAGCCTGCATCCACGCCCAGGAACAACACGTCGCGTTTAGTTTCCAGGTAGGTTTTCTCCAGCAACAACAGGCCGGCATCTTTGACCAGGTAATCACCGGGTTCAACTTCCACATGCAAGTCCCGGTCGCCAAACTGCCGCCACAGTGCCTGTGCCCAACTGTCCAGGTCAAGTGCCTGATCGGAAGCAAGATGAGGCACACCCAGCCCACCGCCTACGTTCACTCTGGTGACGCTATCGCACTGATCAATAAACCAAAGACAGTTTTCAATAATACTTTCCCAAAGAGGTAGTTGCGGAGTGAGATAGCCACACCCGGTATGGAAATGAATTTTGGTGACATCAAGGCCATAATCCTTGGCCACTGCCAGTGCCTCATGGAATTGCTCTTTGTAGATGCCAAACTTGGTAGTGACATTACCGGCATACTGAAGTTTGTCGTTACCATCACGGCTGATACCCAGCCCCGGATTGACTCGAATGCCAATTTCAGAACCAGAGAACATTTCACCCCATTGACGAATTCCATGAATAGAATCAGCATCAAAAAAAAGTCCCTGGAAGCGGGATAAAAGTCGAAAGTCTCTGCGTGACAAACTACCAGCAGTAAAGGAAATTTCTCCTGGTCTGAATCCACAACTTACTGCATGCTCAACTTCTCGTGGAGAGCAGGCATCAATTCCACAGAGACCAGAATGCTTCAGCGCAGCCAGCAAAGGTGCAAAACGATTTGCCTTCATGGCGTAAAGCAAAGTATGACGATCTTTCAGGCCGGCTTTATCAAGGGCAGTGTGCAAGCGCATCAGATTCTGCCGAACCCGATCCATGGAATAGACAAATCCAGGCGTCCTTACTTCCCTGACAAGATTCGCGACAGACTGTCCGGCAAAATACAAATCTCCATCCTGGTAACAAAGATCTTCTCGTTGCCACCAGGTGAGCGTTTGTTCCAGAGCAGTGCCAGATTCAGTGTGTGCGATGGTGGTCATGTTGTTCCAGTATCATTTGTTGCGGCATTTCCTTGCGCCCGGTAATCCAGCCACGGCAGGATTCGCTGGTACAACAACAGCCAAACTGTCGGTACAAGATGTCTTCAGTTTCTGCATAATCCATAAACAAAAACTCTCCCTTTTTTATTTCCTTCAGCGCGGTCAACGTCATTTTTTTCATATTCAATGACACATTCGGTTCACAGGAATGTAGTAAATATCCGGTGAAATATGGATCATACATATGTCTTCTTTTTGAAACCTGCAAGGTATGCTGCCTGATATCCGACACCATTTCTCCAGTCACTATAGCCAGTAAATCCCCCGGCTTATACGCTTGAAAAGTTATTACACCAAAACCCGAATTATTGTCTTTCGGGACCACGGCAAAATTACAGGCTTGCGGGAACAGGGGATTTTCCCCAAAAGTTTTTGGATAAAGCATCCTTTTTGATCTCCACTAAAAAAAAGGGGGTAAGTAACGAAAAACGACCTGTCTCTGGGGAACAGAGATACAGGCCGTTTTCACGCGCGCTTTATACTGCCAGATGAGTTTTCACACAAGAAATATTTGCAGTTTTAGTGAAATTTTTATGGAGCTACAAACCTATCTATTTACACCGTAGGTCGGAAAAGGCCACAGGCCGCCTTCCAACGAAAGTGTAGTTGAATTGCGCATGTACATTCGTCGGATGGCGCTGCGCTTATCCGACCTACGATACTCTTGCCTTTTGCCTCTAAGCCCACTATTTATCTTTTGTGAGGATCCTGTCCAGTTGATTGGCAAAGGCCTGTCGGTCCTGTTTGTTCAGCGGAGGTGGCCCACCGCCATGAACACCGCTGCTGCGCATGGTGTCCATAAAGTCCCTCATATTCAGGCGTCCCCCGATATTGTTAGGGGTAAAAAGCTCACCCCTGGGACTCAGTGCCTGCCCGCCTTTTTCAATCACTTCGGAGGCCAGAGGAATATCAGAGGTGATGACCAGATCACCCGCTTCCACAAGCTTTACTATTTCATCATCCGCCACATCAAAACCCTGAGGCACTTGTAATGAGGTGATATTTTTATCCGGAGGCGTTTGCATCGACTGATTGGCCACCAGGGTGAGTTGTATGCCAGTGCGCCTGGCCGCCTTGAATAGAATTTCCTTAATAACAACCGGACAGGCATCCGCATCAATCCAGACCTTCATTGCTGCTCTTCCTTATCTCTATTCAAGTTCTGATCCTGAACAGTAAAATGGATAGCCAGCCAGATGGTGACTTCATCCTCTGCTGTCCATTTTACCCGGTGCTTTTGCTGTGCGGGAATAAAACAAAAAGCGCCCTGCTGCATATGCAAGTCTTCACCATTTTCAAATTCCAGAATTGCTTCGCCTTGCAGCACCAGCACCCATTCATTGTCTGACTGCTCATACCACTCTGATGCTGGGCTTTTTTGCCCTTTGGAGACAATACGTTTGATAAGCACATTGTCATTTTCCAGAAACACCTGTTCCAGCTCCTGAGGAATCTGGCTCGGGATATCTGCCAAAACATTGCCATGGTCTTTTTCTACTTTCATTTTCTGCTCGCCGCATTTAACTTTTAGCTTTTAAGAATGATGCCGGACATCACTGCGCTCTTCCGGCCTACAGGTCTTAAATTTGCTTCCTTCCCCACACACTCGCCAATAACGAACCTGACAGGTTGTGCCATAAACTAAATACTGCCCCCGGCAATGCAGCCGCAGTACTATAAAATTGTGTGGCCAGAGCGACGCCCAGGCCTGAGTTCTGCATTCCTACTTCTATGGCAATAGTTCTGCAGGTGCTTTCATCATATTTAAGTAATTTACATAAGCCATAGGCACTGCCAATACCGCAAAAGTTATGCAATATAACCGCGATAACAACCACCCCACTGATCACTGCCAGATTGCTGCTGTTTAGTGCCACCACAATGCCGATGATAAGCACAATGGCAATCACCGAAATCGCTGGCAGCACAGGTGCCAGCCTGGCAAGTTTTTCCCCGAAGTAAGTATTTAGAATCAAGCCAGTTAAAACCGGCACAATGACCATTTGCAGAATACTGAACATCATCTCCATGATTGGTACGTCGATCGCCTGGCCAAGATAAAGCCAGGTTAAAAAAGGTGTTGCGACTACTGACAACAAGGTTGAAACCATGGTCAGTGATATTGAAAGCGCAAGATCTCCTTTAGCCAGATAGCACACCACATTGGATGCTGTGCCACCCGGGCAACAGCCCACCAGGATCAGACCCACTGCCAGCTCACCTGAAATTGGTAGTAAATGTACAAGGGTATAGGCCAGAAAAGGCATCAGTAAAAATTGTAAAAGAGTTCCCAGCGCTATTCTGTAAGGTCTGGCGATAACATCTTTAAAACTGGACAAACTCAGCGTCAGCCCCATGGCAAACATGATGAGAGTCAGCAGTGGAACGATAAAATTCGCCAGGGGAGAAAACAGTTGCGGCAGATAAAAACCTGTCGCTGCAGCCACAATAGCCAGCAGTGGAAAACTTCGGGTGATGAGGGTCATACAGAACTCTGAATCCAGACTATTAATCCAACTATGCGAAAATCAGAGTACCTGTATCAACATGAATTTTCAAAAGGAGAAACTGTAGATTTGCCTGATTGCTCCGACTACACTCGCGGATATAGCAGATTAAAATGAAAGTGATACAAAAACAGACAGGTGATCTCAATTAATGCTGACTTTGCTATTCAGTATCAGCATGGCACAAATTGCACGCTTTGAGAAAAGACGCTGGTGGATTTGGGGTCCAATGACTTTTGCTATCGCGGGATTAATTCAGACCTTTTTAATTCAGGGTTACTGGGGCGCAGTGCTCGGATTTATTCTCTCTTATGCGACAATGACTTATGCCAAGATCAAATATCCTGTGAATCTGGGACCCACGGTAAATAATAATCCCAGCCCTTTGAATGATGACAAATAATATTTGCCCGTTTATTCATCCAGTACACTAATCACTGGCAGGCGCAGAGTCAGCGTCATGCCTTCCTGAAATTTCAGGGTCAGTGACACTTCTTCATTAACCAGAGGCCCTTTCAGACCGGAAAGCATCAGATGCAGGCCACCAGATTCCAAGACTACCTGCTCACCAGCGGGGATTGTCAGATTCATTTTATGCACCATACTCATCATGCCATTATTGTTTTCACTGGCATGGATGGAAACACTTTCGGCAAAATCGGCCTCACCCCCTGTTAATACCAGGTCTTCACTGCCCGTGTTATGAAGTGTCATATACGCAGCGGTATTCTCCACCCCGGGAGGCAAACCACGGACATAGGCATTAGTTACTTCAATTTGCTCTGTCTGGGCGGCTGCAATGGCCTGACTGATAAAAAGGCCAATGCACAAGATAAAAAACTTTTTCATTTAATAATTCTCAAAAATGGTGGCGCTAATTTTACAGGTGGCTCAGGATTTTGGGATAAGCACCTGGATGCTGGGCTCATTAGCTACGCCTATATTACCTCTTAAGCGGTAACCACCGACAGCTTCACGCATGATCTTATAAATCCAGCGTCCTTCTTCGTCTGTGCGGGCATTAATTAAAAAGGTGGCTTCTATGTCACGAATATATTGTCCGATCTCTCCAAGCTCGACCATAGTTTCCAGGCTTTGCTCAGCCAGCCCGTCTGAATCAAGTGGAAAAATACTCATCTTGATTTCCCGTGCTTGCTCAAGCTGCCTTTGGGCATCTCTCACAACACCGCTGTTGACTCCTAAACTTGCTCCGCGCTCAAGATAGCTTTCTGCATTTTCATATTGTCCGATTTTTATTGCAGCATCTGCCAATTCCACATAGCGCTGAACAATATCGCGCAAACCCTGAAGCGCCACCTCATTGTCCGGTTCAAAATCCAGTACAGCTCTAAAACCTGCATAGGCATTATTACCGGCCGGCGACATAAGACGATTATCTTCATAGGCAACCCGCGCCTCGTAAAGCATATCCGCAAGAATACGCTGGCGTACAAAAGGGTCATTACTAGAAAGCGATTCTTCCGCTGGCACCGTTTGCTCTTCTGCTTCGCTTCCAGAATAAACTATTGTTTCAGATTCCGTGCTGGTACAAGAGGCCAGGATAAAAATGCATGGCAGCAAGCTGTATTTGAAAATATTGCGTAGCATTGTAATTAACATCAGCAAGACTAAAGAAGCCCCCTGAAAGGAATGAATTTTAGCCAATCCCCTTTTTCTACTATTTGCCCCAGCGGAATTTCAGCCAAGCCATCTGCCCAGGAAAGCGATGTCATAATGCTCGACCCCTGATTGCCGAAAGCGTCCAGAGTCTGTTCACCATTATCATCTGTCTCCAATCTGACACGAATAAATTCCAGTCGACTAGCCGGTTTGGCAATTTTAAACCCTGCTTTAATCCTAACAGAAGGCGCTGCTAATGATCTGCACCCCTGGGTTTTCAATAAGTAGGGCCTGACCAACATGGTAAAAGTGACAAACACCGCGACAGGGTTTCCAGGCAAACCAAAAAATGGCACATCTGCATCGCCATTGCGAATATGGCCATAAGAAAACGGTTTTCCCGGTTTGATGGCCAGCTTCCAAAGTCCCAACTCACCCAGATTTTCCACTGCCTGTCTAACATGATCTTCATCACCAACAGACACTCCTCCAGTAGTAATGATGCAATCTGCTTCCTCGGCCGCAGCGGCTAAAGCCACTTCGGTATTCTCCAGAGAGTCATCAACAATGCCTTTTTTAATGACATCCAGGCCCATTCCCTTGAGAAGGCCTTCCAGGGTAAAGCTGTTTGAATCATAAATCTGTCCGGGAGCAAGAGCTTGTCCAGGTGGGATGACTTCGTCCCCGGTATTGATAATAGCCACTTTGAGCCGTCGTTTAACTTTTACCCTGGCTATTCCCAACGATGCGAGCATGCCCAGATCCTGAGGTCGCATGCGGTGACCAGCCTGCAATACTTCACTGTCTTTTTCGATGTCATGCCCTTTCAGGCGGATATTCTCACCCACAACAGGCAACACCATGATCTCGACATGATCGTTGTCCGCGCGGGTATTTTCCTGAATCACCACGGCATCAGTCCCCTCAGGGATGGGGGCCCCGGTAAATATTCTGGCCGCTGTACCTGCCTGGAGCGGGGTACCGTTATGACCAGCGGCAATTATCTGGGAAACAGGCAATCTGCAAGCGCTTGCAACGGTATCACGCGTATTTACTGCATAACCGTCCATAGCACTGTTATCAAAGTCAGGAACATCAAAGCCCGCCCGTTGCGAGGCAGCCAGTACACAGCCCAGCGCATCAGGTAATGCCACATCGATTACCTCGCTGTTTTCTTTAACAGTTTTAAGCAGAAAATCAAGGGCCTTTTCAAGGGGAATCAGGGCGGAAGACATAAAATCTCGCTTATCAAAATCAGAGCGCTATTCTACAACGGACGCAAGTTACAAGTCACAAGTTACAAGTCGCAAGAGGCAAGAAAAATTATTCCTTTGCGAGGTTTAATTTTCAACTGGAATTCATTCGGGGTTGAAACCCCTCCTACATACTTCCAACTTGTACCTTGTACCTTGCGACTAGTAAAATGCGAGCCTAATTTCCCAGGCCCATCCCCGTGAGTGATTATTTAATTTTTCTGGTCCCCGCTATCGTCTTTGGCGGAGCCTATCTCTCCACCGTTGCCGGTATGGGTGGAGGCTTGCTGATTTTGGCCACTTGCTCCCAGATCATGCCAATTGGCATAGTGATCCCCTTAAATGGCGTATTTGTTTTTGCCGGCCAGGTCACCCGTACTATCCAGTTCCATCGCCATATCGCCTGGAATATCACCCTTCCTTTCATACCCGGATCAATTTTAGGGGCCACACTGGGAACCGTTATTTATTTCAGTCTTTCCGAAGTTGCCATTGCGCTATTGCTGGGAAGCGTCATGCTGTGGTTCAGCTGGGTACCGAGCAGCAAGGGCTCCAGATTTCTTGCCGAGAAAATTCCCCAGCCTTATTTCTGGATAGGCATCATTCATACTTTTCTTTCGACAGTCTCTGGTGCCGGGGGCCTGCTACAGTCATTAATGGTGAACAGTAAACTGGGAAAAGAAAGTATTGTTGCCACCATTGCCGGGACCTTATTGGCAATGTCTGTGTTCAAAACTGTGGGTTATTTTGTTGCCGGCTTTGATTACCTGAGTTGGTTACCAGTGATTTTGCTTTCCTGGGTGACTGGTATTGCCGGTACCACAGTAGGAAAATATTCGTTGAATCTTATGCCGGATACTTTTTTCCGGCGCCTGATCAAGACCATGGTCACTATTTTCGCGTTGCGGCTTTTTTGGCGCGCTGCTTCTGCTGCGGGTTTTTTTTAGGAGAAGTTTTCTTCCGTTTGGCTTTTACTTTTTGGGTAGCATTTGGATTGATATCCGTACCATTAGCAGCATCCTTACTGCTGGCTGCTTTGCCCGTCCTTGTTCTTTTCTTAAGCCCTGCTCTTACACTGGTTGAAGATTCATTTTCAGCTTTCTTTACTCCGTAAATCCCTTCCAGCACACCAGTAACACCATCGCCGCGAGAGCGTTGTTTGATACCAAAGGTTGACATGATTTTCCCACAGTTAAGTGCTGAGTTGCGAATATAGGGGCTCTCTACTGGCAGCAATTGAATGTCCAGTGCAGGCATTAATGTTTCCAGCTCCTTATCCAGTTCTGCCGCCTCTTCCAGTACATGCAAAACAAACTGATCCTGATTAACAGGCTGCAAGGCGTTGTAATGATAAGTTCCCCATACTTCGGCATGGCAATCCACCTGATTAATAATGCCTAAAATCACCCGCGCCGCATCGGCAGCATAGGTTGGGCTAAAGCGATTGTCTACCACACTGATTTTGCCCGCGTTTTCCTTGCAAGAGTTAATAAGTGCCCGGAAATAATTATCCCGATGACCGCTAAACAACCAGTCGGTACGCAGAATAATATGCTTATCGGCTTCTTCCCTCAGGGTGCGCTCACCATACCATTTGCTTCTGCCATAACTGCACTGGGGATTAGTCTCATCATCTTCTTCGTAGGTTTCTTTCTTTTGCCCGTCAAAAACATAACTGGAAGAATGATGCAGCATGGGGATACTGAGTTGATTACAGACTCGTGCCAGGGCTGCGACCCCTTCTGTATTTATCAGATCACACATTTTGGCAGCGTCAGGATCAATTTCCGCTTTTTGCAGGTTGCTGTAAGTGGAAACATTGATCAGTTGGGTAGGATTGATGCGACTGACTGCCTTCATCACATCTTTAGGTTTCAAGACATCAACATCTTCTGGATCGAGAGCGGTAAATTCAACCTGTGCGTCGTCCAGTAACCGGATCAACTCCCGGCCAAGCTGACTATTGGCACCAAAGATTAATAACTTCACGGTTTATCGAAATTCTGAAATAGTGTTCATATGAATAGCTTACCGGACTTTCCCCGTAACAGGGAGATGTCCGGCAACATTGAGAATTGTCTTTCTATGAATAAAGCGTCTATGACTGATTTTATTATCAATATCAGAGACTAAAGGCTAAGCTAAAGGCTAAAAAGAGTGTCGAGGAGAATTGCCTAAAAAGGAATATCGTCGTCAAAACTTTCCATATCAGCGGGAGCCTGTTGCGGTGCACTGCTTGAACCACCGCCTTGCTGTGCAGGTGCTTGTGAAGAAGGCTGCGAGGACTGGGATGGCTGATAACCACCACCGCTGTTATTTGAGTTGCCGCCACGACTGTCCAGCATCTGCATTTCATTAGCGATAATATCCGTGGCATAGCGTTTGATGCCATCTTGCTCCCAGGAACGAGTTTGCAAGCGCCCTTCCACATAAAGCTTGGAGCCTTTTTTAACATATTCGGCAACAATTTCAGCCAGGCGCTGGTAAAAAGTAATCCTGTGCCATTCTGTGCGTTCCTGCTGCTCACCGTTATTTTTATCTTTCCAGGTTTCACTTGTAGCCAGAGTGATATTGGTAACGGCATTACCATTAGGCATATAACGTGTTTCCGGGTCTCCGCCCACATTACCGACTAAAATTACTTTATTTATGCCTCTACTCGCCACAATCTTCTCCTGAAATTTAAAAATAACTATGACATTAAGTCTAGCATGCTTCTGAAAAAATTCGATCATAATTCTCTTTCCTGCGTATAATTGTCGGTTGTTTTTTCAATCCGGAACTGGATCCGCTTTTAACATGTCCATGGATAAAATTATTGTCAGGGGGGCTCGCACCCACAACCTGAAAAATATCGACCTGACCATTCCGCGCGACAAGTTGGTAGTGATCACCGGTATCTCCGGATCAGGCAAATCATCACTTGCCTTTGACACCCTTTATGCCGAAGGCCAGCGCCGGTATGTGGAGTCCCTGTCCACATACGCCAGACAGTTTCTATCCATGATGGACAAGCCGGATATGGATCAGATCTCAGGCTTGTCCCCTGCTATCTCCATCGAACAGAAGTCCACCTCACATAATCCGCGCTCAACAGTCGGCACCATCACGGAAGTCTATGATTACCTGCGCCTGCTGTTTGCTCGAGTCGGTGACCCTTACTGCCCCGATCATCATAAAAAGCTGGAGGCGCAAACTGTCAGCCAGATGGTAGATCAGGTGCTGGCCTTACCGGAAGGCACCCGCATCATGCTGCTGGCTCCCATCGTCAGGGATCGCAAAGGGGAACATCTGCATGTATTTAATGAGCTTAAAACCAGCGGATTTATCCGGGCAAGAGTGAATGGCATTGTTACTGAGCTGGACTATCCACCAGAGCTTGAGAAAAACAAGAAACACACCATAGAAGCTGTCATTGACCGCTTCAAAGTCAGACCAGACATTGAACAACGTCTGGCTGAGTCTTTTGAAACTGCGCTACAAATTGCCAGCGGTATTGCTATTGCCAGCTTTATGGAAGATGAGAAGAGCAAAAAGAAAGATACGCCCGATGACATGATTTTTTCATCATTATTTGCCTGCCCGGTGTGTGGCCATAGTATTTCGGAACTGGAACCACGCCTGTTTTCCTTCAACAATCCCGCAGGTGCCTGTGAAACCTGTGACGGCTTAGGGGTGAAGCAGTTCTTTGATGAAAAGCGGGTCATCGTTGATGGAAACCTGAGCCTGGCCGAAGGGGCGATACGCCGTTGGGACCGCCGTAATATTTATTATTTCCAGTTGCTCACTTCACTGGCTGAGCATTATGGCTTCACTGTAGAAACACCCTGGAACAAATTGCCGGCTAAATTCCAGAAAATCATTCTGAAAGGTAGCGGTTCTGAAAAAATCGATTTTACCTTCGTTAATGAACGCGGCGATGACTTCACCCGCAGCAATACCTTTGAAGGCATCCTCCCCAATATGGAGCGGCGTTATCGGGAAACCGACTCAAACACGGTAAGGGAAGATTTTGCCAAATATTTAAGCTCCCAGCATTGCCCTGATTGTGAGGGCACCCGTTTGCGACGCGATGCGCGGCATGTCTTTATTGGCAAACAAACCCTGCCCGACATCACCACCATGACTATTGCCGGTGCAGCCGATTATTTCAAGGAGCTGAAATTCCGTGGCAAGAAAGCCAGCATTGCTGAAAAAATTCTAAAGGAAATTCTGGACCGACTGCAGTTTCTTGTTGATGTGGGACTTAACTATCTCACCCTGAATCGTAGTGCAGATACCTTGTCGGGTGGAGAAGCCCAGCGTATTCGCCTGGCCAGCCAGATTGGCGCGGGACTTGTGGGCGTTATGTATATTCTGGACGAACCCTCTATCGGTTTACATCAGCGGGATAATGATCGCCTGTTAAAAACCCTGAAGCATCTCAGGGACATTGGTAATACAGTTATTGTTGTAGAGCATGATGAAGAAGCTATCTACGCAGCTGACCACGTTATTGACATTGGCCCGGGCGCTGGTGTCCATGGTGGCCAGGTTGTCGCTCAGGGAACTGTCGAGCAAATCATCAATAATAAAAACTCTCTCACCGGAAAATACCTGAGCGGAAAAGAGTGCATTGAAATACCCAGGCAGCGAGTTGAATACAACACAGACAAACAGGTAGTGTTAAGTGGCGCCCAGGGCAATAATCTGAAAAAGGTCACCCTTGAGCTCCCACTTGGTCTGATGACCTGCATCACCGGCGTTTCCGGTTCCGGAAAGTCCACTCTGATCAACAACACTTTATACCCGCTTGCAGCAACATTATTGAATCGCGCAAGCACCCTGGATGCGGCAAAACATGACAAGCTCGAAGGCCTGGAACAACTGGACAAGGTTGTGGATATTGATCAGAGCCCTATTGGACGCACACCCCGTTCCAACCCGGCAACCTACACAGGCATTTTTACACCGGTGCGCGAGCTGTTTGCCGCGACCCAGGAATCTCGCTCACGCGGTTATAAACCCGGACGCTTCAGTTTTAATGTCAAAGGCGGCCGCTGTGAAGCCTGCCAGGGAGACGGCCTGGTTAAAGTGGAAATGCACTTTCTTCCTGACGTTTATGTCATGTGCGACATCTGCAAGGGCAAACGCTATAACCGAGAAACCCTGGAAGTGAAGTACAAAGGTAAAAATATCCATGAAGTGCTGAACATGACCATCGAAGAAGCACGTGAATTCTTCGACCCGGTGCCACAGATAGCCCGCAAGCTGCAAACTCTCATTGAAGTAGGTTTGTCCTATATTCGACTGGGCCAGTCCGCTACGACCTTATCCGGCGGAGAAGCACAGCGAGTAAAACTGTCCCGGGAACTTTCCAAACGTGATACTGGCCAGACCCTCTATATTCTGGATGAGCCTACTACCGGATTGCATTTTCATGACATCAAACAACTGTTGGCTGTACTGCATCGTCTTCGCGATCATGGCAATACAATCGTGGTTATCGAACATAACCTGGATGTCATTAAAACCGCAGACTGGATCGTGGATCTGGGACCAGAGGGCGGTGATGGCGGTGGGCAGATTATTGCAAAAGGCACCCCTGAGCAGGTGGCAAAAATGAAGCAAAGCCACACCGGACATTTTTTGAAAAAAATGCTGGGCTGATATTTGTCGCTTGGTAACAATGAAGACGATTGAGAAAAAACATCATTGCTTAACTCACCACAGCTAACTTTCTTACCCCAGTCAACTTTTCAAAATAAAATAAACAGACAAACGGACATATGATCCGATGGGTAAATAAGGGCGTCATTCAAATATGAATTTTTGAGTCTGGAAGAAAAAACACCGTAAACTAAAAATAAGCAGCATGGCTCATCGGACAGGACAGCCATGTTAAAAAACTTGCTGAATCGAGGATTATGGAAAAACCATTCAGCTTAGGCACACCGACAGAATCACAACTTTGACTCTGATACATGATGCCGCAAAAAGAAGCTGTTAAAAGCTTTGAGCTGAGAATAAAAAATTACAAATCAACTGTTTTTACAGAACAGGACTAAATAACTATTTACTCGGGCTGGTTTTATTGGTCCTATATATTAAACTAGAAGTTCCAAATCAAGCGTCCGTAAAAATTTCGTCCCAGGCCTGGCAGTCTGTCACGCATCTCGATGTCAGGATTAAAGGCACGATTATATCCGGCAAGATGATCCCGATATTCACGGTCCATCAGGTTATTGATACCCAGGCCTATTTCCAGATTGCTCAGCGGATAAACGCGAGTGTTAAAATTTAAAAGACTGTACCCGTCATTAGTATGCTCTCGATTAGTTGCCGACACCCGATCTTGACTTGCATAAGAAATAATCTCAAGACTCGCCATCCATTTATCTACTGCCCAGTTAGCAGCCAGTAAAAAATTGTCTGGAGATATCCGGTAAAGATTATCCTTAACATCCTGTCTTGCACCTCTGATCATGCTGAGATTCGCTTGGAAAGATAAACTTTCATTAAACTGGAAGTTTGATTCCAGATCCAGCCCATAAAGTCTTGCATCAACATTATTAAATTGCAGAGGGTCGGCAGAACCCATACCCATATTCGCCATCATCACGGCAAACTGATTTGCCGCCATATTTGCAGCAGGTGTGCCTTGAATATAGTCATCCACTTTCTTGTAAAAAACTCTGGGATAAAAAGAAACACTCCGACGCTTATAATCAAAACCTGCCTCGACTTCATGAGATGTTTCAGAATCAAGTGCGGCATTTCCAATATAAGTAATTCCATCCGCCAGCCCACCTGTTGCTTCCATTGGTAACCAGAGGTAACGCTCTTGATAAGAAGGCGCGCGCATTTTTCTCGCAGCCCCCAGATACCAAACCATAAAGCTTGATGATTCAACACTTAGTCTGGCGAACCAATCCACATTAGTATCATCATGATCCAGCTGGTGAGTGTTAAAACCATTGGCAAGCATTGCCGCCATGTTATTCATCATCACTGGCATGCCTGTTGTAAGACCCATAGGATTTAGATCCGCATTAATCTTGCCGGCGTCCATGACCACCTGATTAACACGCAAACCCGCTTCCACGCCTATGCCGTCACTCAGACCAACTTCCTGTTCCACGAAAACACCCAGGATATTCCTTTCAGCCTGATTAAAATTACTGATACCAAACATCATCGCATTAGGATTACTGATATCTGCATCATGCACACTCCAATGCCCGTCCACCCCAACGCGACGTAAACCATTATCAAGAGGCTGCTCGATTTTTAGCGAAAAACCATAGTTATCACTCTCGGCAAAGGTGGCACGATAGCGCATGATACCTTGCGTCATCATAGTGTCCTGGGGAGGGCGTCGCAGATCATAATTAGTCATCCAGTGTTCTATGGTGTTATAGGAGAAAGAGGAGAGAATATTAAAGGCATCTACTTCCCAGCGATGATCCACATGTAGCAACTTGCTGTCGATTGACTGAATATCCATAGGCAAAGCAGGAGTGCCCGCATCACCAGTGTTATTTACAGCAAGACTAAGGTTCCACTCCTGGTCTTGTCCTTGAAAACTATAAGCCAGATCAATCCGTTCACGCTCATATTCCGAGGGCAATATTTCTCCACTGGAGAACTCAGAATTATCAGCACTTTCCGTCATTAATGATGTGCTGAACAAATGCGTATCGTTTGCCATTGATAATATAGCACTGGCAACATTTCCCTTGTTCACAGACTGCAGCCCGGAATAAATTCTGCCGTTGAAAACAAAGCCAGCTGAGTCGGAAAATTTACCTCCATAGGTTTTAGCGTCCATACTGCCACCGATGGTTTCCTGCCCACTGCTTACAGGAGTAATACCACGATGTACTGTCAGGGACTCAAGTATTGCTACAGGTGCATAATGCAGCGGGGCATCCATGGCATTAGGCCCACCCGAACTGATTTTGGATCCATTGACACTGATATTGATACGATCTCCATACATACCCCGGTATTGTGCAATACCCGTCAACTCACCGTTTTTGTTCAGGTTGGCACCTGGCATCATGCGCAAAAGCTGAGCAGTATCAGGGGGAGCAACTAGCGTTTCTTCGGTCACCAGAACACTGCTATCTCTCACCGCGGTGATAACAATTTCCTGGATATCATCAGTCACACTCTGAGCCAGGGTAAACGTCGGACACAGCAAAGCCATTGTAAAAAGTAATTTCACGGATAAAGTTTTAGGTGTAATTTGAGAGGTAAATTGAAAAGTCATTACAGCGATAATACTTGGCAATAAAAAAAGCTTATAATAAAAAAATCTCCTCTCAAATTGTATCAGTAAACAAATTAAAACCCGAGCAATGTAATAACAGACCCATTAAAATAGTGTCAGCTGAAAGCCCTGCCGGCATATTCAAAACCAGAATTATTTAAACTCAATGTCTCACGAAAATACTGAAAACAGCCCTTCCCTGAAAAAGGCCTCCAAAGTCTCTGGTGCACCACATCAAGCCCAGCATCTAGGGAAAGGAATCCTGTTCATGATGGCGGGCTCCATTTTATTTGCCATAGCAGATGCCATGGCGAAACTGGTGACCCAAGGCTATCCATTGCCACAGGTAATATGGCTACGCTGTTTTTTCGGCATTACCCTTATTGCCACAGCCATTCTAATAAAAGGTAAGCAGGGAGATTTCAAGACATCACGTCCGAAAATACATTTTTTACGTTCTTTTGCCGGCCTCATCATGACGGTATGCATACTGGTGGGCTTGAAATATATCCCGCTAGGGGAAGTAACCGCCCTGGTATTTGCAACGCCAATCATAGTTGCTGTATACAGTATTACCGTACTCAAGGAGCCGATGAGCAAGGGCATGTTAACCGCTATACTGCTGGGCTTTATTGGCGTATTGATTGTTGTCAGACCTACACCCAGTCATTTTCATATCGCTCATCTGGTGATGTTGGGCTTTGCCCTGGCCTCGGCTTTTCTGAGCATTTCTGCCAGAGCGCTGGTAAAAACAGAATCGGCATTAACACTTAATTTTTATATCTATCCTGCCACCATCATTCTGGCGGCATATCCTGCCTGGCAGAACTGGGTTACCCCTGATCTAAAATCTCTTGCGCTATTATTTGGCGTAGCATTTTTTGCCACACTTGCACTTTTTTCCATTACCAAAGCCGTACATTGTGCCAGTCCTGCCAAAGTCACGCCGTTTGATTATTCACGCATCATCTGGACAATCAGCATTGGCTATTTTTTCTTTGATGAATTTCCCGACAAAGTAACCTGGCTTGGAATTGCCATTATCATTCTCAGTGGCATATACATCATCAGTAAAGGCAGAACTATAAGAACAGGCAGCACTGTAAAGTGAGTTAAAAATAAAAGCCCTCACAGCTGAGATCAAGGCTTCACTTTTTTCCGCAAACATATTGGCAATAATAATTCACACCTTCAAATCTTTAAAATAGCCTTACCCCAGAATCCTCCCATCGCGAGCCTCTTCAATATTCAGCAAGTCCCGAACCTGGTTTGAGGGTTAACAGCTTCGCCACCGCAAAAAAAGTATTCCCCGGCGACAATGCTATATTTTGGACATTTAATGGGGCTTCAATTAATAAAATTCAATATTATCAATAAGTTGAATTTTTTTAC
This sequence comes from Gammaproteobacteria bacterium, assembly GCA_018698975.1. Taxonomy (GTDB): domain Bacteria; phylum Pseudomonadota; class Gammaproteobacteria; order Pseudomonadales; family Pseudohongiellaceae; genus Eutrophocola. The sequence continues at coordinate 67,749 of JABIPQ010000109.1, read as the reverse complement.
GCTTGAAAAAATTAAACAAGCGACTTTTGCTTATCAAGCAACTGCATTTCTGCAAAACTGGCTTTTTAAGATTTTTCTGCTATGTTTTTTGATTTCCTGCTTCAACTCCCGGAGCCATTGATGTAATGTTTTGCGTTAATACTTTTAACACTTATTACATGTCCAATTTGAGCCAGGCACTAATTAACAATAGAGGGGAAATAAACCATGGAACTACGGGTTAACAACGAAATCCATGAAGTTGATGTCGAACCGGAAATGCCCTTGTTATGGGTTATCCGGGACATCCTTAATCTCAAGGGTACCAAATTTGCTTGCGGCATCTCCCAGTGCGGTGCCTGCACAGTCCATATCGACGGCGAACCTGTCCGGTCCTGTTCTTATCCTGCATCTGCTGCCCAGGGCAAAGAAATCACGACCATTGAAGGCATATCTCTGGATGCGTCACATCCAGTGCAGCAAGCCTGGGTCAAACACCAGGTTCCGCAATGCGGATACTGCCAGTCAGGACAAATCATGGCAGCTGTTTCCCTGCTGGAGAAAAAAGCCCGGCCCACCGATGCAGATATCAATGCGGCCATGACCAATATTTGTCGCTGCGGTACCTATAAACGCATACGCGATGCCATTCACGATGTTGCCGGCAATACTGCCGAAAACACACTAGCCTACGAGGCGTAAGGAGATCACTATGAATAAACAATTCAATTCCTCACGTCGCAAGTTCATGCTCACCAGTGCTGCCATCAGTGGTGGTTTTGCTCTGGGTCTGCAGCTACCTGCCAAGGCGCAGGATGCGGTTAGTGGCAATGACATTAATATCTGGGTACAAATCAATCCCGATGATACGGTGACAATAAAGTACGCCCGTTGTGAAATGGGACAAGGCAGTATGACCTCTGCCCCTCAAATCGTCGCAGACGAACTTGATGCCAGCTGGGATCAGGTGCGTATTGAATATGTCGATGTAAACGAACATTTTCGTATGGACCGGGCCTGGGGTGCCATGGTTACAGTCGGCAGTCAGACTATTCGTAATTCCCAGGAATACTTACGCAATGCGGGTGCTTCAGCCCGCGCCATGCTGGTTGCTGCAGCCGCAAGCGAATGGGGTGTGCCCGCAAGTGAAATCAATGTCAGCAATGGCGTGATCAGTCATGCCATCAGCGGCCGCGAAAGCGGGTTTGGCGCTTTGGCAGCGGCGGCGGCCGAACAGGCAGTACCGGAAACTGTTACTTTGAAAGACCCGGCAGACTGGCACATCATTGGTCAGTCAAAGCCGCGTGTGGATATTCCCCCTTCTGTTGATGGCTCACAGGTTTACGGTGTCGATGTGGAATTGCCAGGCATGGTCTACGCCTCTATGGCGACCTCCCCGGTATTTGGCGGCAGCGTTATTTCCTTTGATGCCACTAAAGCCCTCACACGCAAAGGCATCATTGATGTTGTTGCGATCGACGGTATCGCCGTTGCAGTGGTCGCTGACAACTGGTGGCGCGCCAACAAGGCCCTGGAGGAAGTTGAAATACAGTGGGACACCAAGGGCAATGGCGAAGTCAGCAATGAAACCATACTGGCCCAATTTAACGAAAGTCTGGCGGCGCCCGATGCCGCGCCAATGCCTAACAATGCAGGTGATGCCGACCAGGCTCTGGCTAATGCTGAACAGGTACTGGAAGCCGATTATTTCACGCCTTTTTTAAGCCATTCACCCATGGAACCCATGGGCGCCACAGTACGTATTACTGGTGAGCGTGTAGATATCTGGGCATCCACCCAGTCTCCGGAAGGTCTGGTCGGAGAGATGGTTAACGCGCTGGGCGTAGAAGAAGAAAACGTCTATGCACATCGGGTCCAGGCAGGTGGCGGTTTTGGCCGCCGCGGTGGTTCCAGCGATTACGCACGCGCTGCCGCACTGATTGCTGCAGAATTACCTGATGGCACACCAGTAAAAATGCTATGGACTCGTGAAGAAGACACTCAGCATGATTTCTACCGACCATTAGCCATGTACAGATTAAAAGGTGGGCTTGATGCTAACGGTATGATCACTGGCTGGAAAGCCAGGATTGCCAGTGGTTCGATTCTTAACCAAATGCGTGGTGCACCTCTGCGCGGCGGCGTCGATTTCACGGCAGTGGAAGGTTTTACTCAACTGCCCTATAACATTCCCGATCAGTTCCAGGATTTCAAACTGACCCCTACTCATGTACCACTGGGTTTCTGGCGGACCGTAGGATGGTCGCAAACACCTTTTGCCAGAGAGCAGTTCATTGATGAGCTGGCCGTGGCAGCCGGGGAAGATCCCTTTCACTTCCGCCTGAAGCACATGGCAGAAGATGAGTTGTCCCGTCATATCCTGGAAAAAGTGGCTGAGGCCATCGGCTGGGATGAAACGCCTGCTGCCGGCCTCTACCGCGGAATCGCTACAACGGAACCATATGGCAGCTACACCGCAGCAGCCGTGGAACTGTCAGTGAATGACGCTGGCGTGATCAATATTCACCGTATTGTGCAGGGTATTAATACCGGCCACATGGTGAATCCTGACAATGTTATTGCGCAACTCGAAGGAGCGACGGTATGGGCTATCAGTGCCGCCATGTGGGGTGAGATAAACATCGATCAGGGTAAGGTGCAGGAAAGTAATTTCCATGACTACCGATTACTGCGCATGGCACAAATGCCAGTCATTGATACCGTACTGGAAGCCACTGGTGGTTTCTGGGGGGGAGTCGGTGAACCCGGCCAGGCACCAATCCTGCCGGCATTTTGTAATGCTATCGCTGCCGCAACTGGTACACGGGTCAGATCTCTGCCTCTGAAACATCACGGCTTTAGTCTGGCCTGATCCACGCCATTTGACATAATGAACGAGCTCCCGGGTTGAGACATATATTACCCGGGAGTCTTGTTCAGAAATTATCAGTCAAATAAGGCTCTGTGGAAGGCCAACTTTTTAGACCGGATTAGACCGGATAGAACACCGGAATTAAAAAGCTCAGGCTTACCCACATCAGTACTGTGAGTGGAATCCCCACTTTAAGAAAATCATTGAATGAATACCCCCCCACTGTCATCACCAGCAAGTTGGTTTTGTAAGCCATTGGTGTGGCATAACTCATATTGGCACCAAACAATACGGCCAGAACAAAAGGCTCTACCGCTAATCCCTGTTGCTGGGCAATACCAATTGCAATAGGTGTTCCTATAACAGCAGCAGCATTGTTGGAGACAATATTTGTCAGGATCGCCATCAGCAGCATTAGCCCGCTAAGCTGAAAGGTCACTGATGAATCTGCTGTGAGACTGACAAATTGAGTCGCCATGGCATCGGCTGCACCGGTGCCGACCATCGCTGCTCCAAGCGCAAGGGATGCCGCAACAATTAACACAATTTGTGTATTCACCGCTTCACCCACATCGCGCCAACCCAGACATCCAGTAATGGTAAGCATCAATACGCCACACACTGACCCGATGGCAATGGGAAGAATACCCAATGCCGCCAAGGTCACTACCGCCACCATAATACCAAGCGCCAGCGGTGCTTTCCTGGAGTGAGGAATATCTGCAGTGCCATCCAGCACCAGAATTCTGCCCCCTTTCTTTAATTCACTAATTTTTTCACTGGCGCCTTGCACCAACAATACGTCACCAACCTGCAAGGGAACATTTGCCATCTCGGACATTAACTTTCGATTTTTAGAACCTACCCTGTGCAGCGCCAGTGTGGCTAACTGATAGCGGTCAGCAAAACGTAAATTAGCCAGAGTTCGCCCAAGAATGGGAGAGCCATAGGTGACAATGACTTCTGCAAGTTGTTGCCCTTCTGCTTGCAGAGGATGCTCTTCATCCACCCTGTTATCGCTATTGTAAAGTTCAGCACCGAGCATTTTTTCGAAACTCTTCAAATTATCCGGTGTATCCCTGACCAGCAATTGGTCCCCTGCCTTTAATTTGATACTGCCGTGGGCTACAGACAGATATTCCGTGCCGGCTCTTTTAATAAACAATACGTCAATGGCATTGTCAGTTTTCTCGATAGCTTCTTTTAAGGTGAGTCCGTCCGCCACACCTTCTTCATTAATAAAGAGTGCTGCAGAGAAAATCCTCGGTGATGAATCCTGCAATTCTGATTTTCTTTCCGGCAGGATATGAGGAGCAATCAACCAAAGATAGGCTATGGCCAAAGTACCCGTTATCGCAACCGGGGCAAGGAATTCAAACATGGAAAAGCTTTCCATCCCCATGCTGACCGCTACAGAGACCACCAGCAGATTGGTTGAGGTGCCAATAGTAGTCCCCATTCCGCCAATCAATGTAGCAAAGCCCATGGGCATCAAAATTCTGGAGGCTGGTGTATTGGTTTTCAGCGAAACACTGGTCAGGATCGGTAGCAGCAGTATTACGATAGGCACATTATTCACAAAAGCACTTAATACTGCGCCCACTACAAGGGTAAGCAGAAATGACAGTTGCGGGGAGATTTCCCAGAATCTGGCTAACAGACGTCCAACAGGTTCAAGTGCACCGGTACGCGCCATACCATGACCGATGATCATAAGCGCTGTTACTGCTACAAGGGCTTCGTGGCCAAAGCCGGAAAAGAAATCCACAGCATGCAGGGTTACCCCATCCCGGCTATAAGGAAACAATTCGAAGCCTGCGGCAAGAATAGCCAGCACAAACAGGCTGGACGTTTCGAGTGGAATTTTATCCCGGGTGAAAAGGAACAATGCCACCACGGTAAGAAGCAGAACAGCTGCGGAATGAGGATTAAGGTTAAATTCTGCCAACATAAGTTTTGTATACTACTACTTATTGTTTTCTCATATTCTAGACCAAGCAAGAGTAATAAGGACACACTTAATTATGCCCGACTCTGTTGATTATCTTTTTGTTTATGGCACTTTGCGCAGTGACACCTATTCTGACAGTTATCGCCAGTTAATCGCGCCAGAATTCACCCTGATCAGCAGGGCAACAATACCTGGTAAGCTCTATCTCATTGCAGATTACCCGGGCTTACTGCCTGCAGAAAAACCCACTGATCTCGTTGTGGGCGAAGTGTATTCATTTACTGGCAGTGAATTACAACTTGCTGACATTGATGACTACGAAGGCTGTGGGGTAAATTCACAACAGCCCCATTTATACAGACGGATTAAGGAATCAGTTGCTTTACAAGACGGCACAACCATTTCGGCCTGGACCTATTTTTATAATTTTTCTATCAATGAAAATATGCTCATCAGGTCCGGGGATTTTCTTGATCCTGTTTAAGCAGCAAAAGCACTTTAATTAATGAGAGTACTTTCTTCCACAATCTTACTAATGTAGGCTTTGATTAATCGATGAATGAGGAATTGATAATGAAAACAAGCAGCCTTCTACCATTAATCACAACCTGTCTGTTCGCAGCTTTTTCCAGCCAGGTGTCCGCACATCACGCTTTTGCTACTGAATTTCAGGAAGCAGAAGGAGAGGTCTCCGGTGTTGTCACCAGAGTCTGGTGGACCAACCCGCATATCCGCTATGACGTGGACATGACCATGCCTGATGGCACTATTGAAAAATGGTCTTTGCACCCTCCTGGTAATCTGCCCACCTATCGCCGTGAAAACTGGACCAAGGAAACCATTGAGGCTGGGGATACTGTATTTGCCACTGGCAATCTCGGTCGGGGTGATGCTAAAAAACTCTATGCCACCTGTATCAATCTGGAAAGCGGTCGGCAGCTGGGTCGCTGTGTCAGTTCCAATACCACTTCGGAAATCAGCGCTGACCCCACTATAGATCACACCGTTACCGCTAATGATTATGAAGTAGATATCAGTGGTTTCTGGACAAATCGCTATAAGTTCCAGACTACCGTTGATGATTTTCAGCCCAAGCCAATGCCAATGACCTCGGCAAGCCGCGCTATCTATTCAGGCCGTGAGTTTGGCGATGACCATGTATTGCGCTGCCAACCTGCTGGTCTTCCACGCATCTTTGGTTCTCCCTACTCGATGCAAGTCCTTGATGCCGGTACTCATTACCTGATCGTGTATTTGCAGGACAATACACCACGCTGGGTATATATGGATGGCCGTGGCCCGCTGGCAGATCAGCCCCTGACTTCAATGGGTTTTTCTGCTGGTCATTGGGAAGATCGCACACTGGTTATTGAAACCACGCATTTAGCCGCAGGATGGCTGGATGGTTCAGGCTACCCCATGAGCGGCGGTGATGGCACGCGCATCGTGGAAAGATGGAACATTGCTGAAGATGGGCTGTCCATTGACCGCACCATGACTATTTATGACGACTATTACACAGCACCACTGGTAAGAACCCGAGGCTCCCAGCGCGGAGATGCCAGGGAATTACTGGAAAGCCCGCCCTGTGATCCTTCGGTGTTTTTTAATGAAATGCTGGAACAGGGAAAGCTGGAAGAAATCTTGAATCCGCAATAAAAGACGGCGTTTACGAATAAAAAAGGGTGTCGATTGACACCCTTTTTTATTTATACGAAATTCATTTCCAATCCACTTTTAATCTACTTCACACTGGTAGGGCATGATTTCAATTTCTGGCCGCCATTTCCACACAGCATAATCCTCGGCAAGCACAGTTTCTGTAAACATTTCCGGATCACTGATACTGATATCGTAATGCAGCTGGGTTTTATCTTCGCTGAGGGTAAAACGTTCTTCAAATGCCACTGCTGTACTTTGGGGAATGCCGGCAAGCCCGCTGATGTCGAACAAGGGATAATTCACACGGCTGGTATTTACAATCAGCGTATCTCCTTGCCAACGACCTATTGAATAACCCAGAGGGCTAAGTGGTGCCGAGGCAGGAATGACATCTTCCGTCATATGAATTTCCCGTTCCACATCAAAATATTCTCCCTGTAGAAGAATCACCGCTCCCCGATCAACAAAGGCAATGGGATGAGGACCGGTGACAGTCATCACCCGGGGCATTCCCAGCCGGACACATTGCAGCGCGGGATCATCATAGCTGTCATACTGCTCCCAGCCCTGCCTGGCAGAATCTGTCAGCGGTGGACTGTCACTAAAAGACGGCCGACTGGTACGATCCAGCGTCCAGACTCTAAAAATACCCAGCCTCTGATACGCACTACCCACATCAGCCGCCACTGCCCAGTTGCCACCACCCAGAATATTTTCTGACCAGCGCGCTCTGGCATTACCGGTTAACAGGACTTCTGTGTCATCCGGCAGCAGAACATTGGTGACCAGCATATGAGCCGCACGTCGTGTAGAGGCATACCCGGCAATCTTTACTTGCTGACCAACAGAGAAAGTTCCTGACTCAACACCGCGGCGCTGGGTACCAAGAAGATCCGCTGCTTCCATGCGCCAGATAAGGCTTTGTCCAGTCTCATCAGTGACATCTACCCATAAACCGACGTGGGGGTTGCGCCAGATCACGCGAGTAATTTCTCCTTCCAGTTCCGTTACGGTGCTGCGGTCATATTCTGCATTGGAGTGATGAGCGAAAACCACAGCCGGAACATTGCTCAGTAAAATAACCAATAAAAAGCGCATTAATGTTTTCATAGTTTTAAACTCTGCTTATTGAGCCGGTAAATCCATCGGCGCTTCCCGTCGCAGAAATTTCCAGACCCCGTCTTCACGAATAAATTGGTCATTGTAATGACCCAGAATGGTCAAACCAGGATTACCTTCTGCATCCGGCGTTATATATATCCACTTGGTCAGTGCCTGCGCCCTGTCCCCATCAATATCTATTTTTTCATTGGTCAGAATATGAAATGTCCCCGATCCCTCCGGTAAGGGATTATGGCCAATCATCTCATCCATTAATTTAAATACTCCATCAGGCCCCTTTGCTGACCCCATGCCACTTACCCACTCCCCGTCCCTGGCAAACAGGTTGGCAAAGGCCCGGTAATCACGATGATCATGGGCAGTCCCGTAGGCCAGAAGCAGGCTGCGGATTTCTTCCCGGTCTTCCAGCACCTGAATTCTCGCGGCCAGCGCAGTTACACTATCTTCAGCAGCCATAACTGACTGGAATAATGTTGCAGCAATCAAAAAAGGCAGAATCAGCAGCAATCGGGTTTTAGGGCTATTGAGCATCTTTTGTCCTGTATAAATAATGTGTTTCCAGCAGAATACATTGTCGCTTTTTTAGCGTCTATGCTTACTGCAATGACACCTGTAGTTTAAATTCAGGTAAACTCGCGCTTTTCTTTCAAACCCGTTTTGTATCAGGCTTTACCATGAAAGATCTTACGCAGGGTTCTATTCCCCGCACCATCCTGACAATGGCCGCGCCTGTCGCTGCCGGCATGATATTTCAGACCCTGTATTTGCTTGTGGACCTTTATTTTGTGTCCGCACTTGGTGATGCAGCGATTGCCGGTGTCGGCGCTGCAGGTACCCTGTTTTTCATGGTAATGGCACTCAGCCAGGTTCTGGGAGTGAGCTCTGTTGCCCTGATCTCACAGGCAGTAGGCCGTAAAGAACAGGATCAGGCTAACCTGGTTTTCAACCAGTCCATGGTTCTTGCAGGTTTATGTGCTGCAATTACGCTGATCTGTGGCTACACATTGGGTGATGCTTACATGGGCACCATTGCCGCTGGTGAAGCCCAAAGCGAAGGCGTGACTTTTCTGTACTGGTTTTTACCAGGCATGGCGATGCAATTTGCCCTGATGGGGATGGGCTCCGCATTACGCGCAACCGGCATTGTGAAGCCAACCATGGTGGTTCAGGTACTTACCATTATTCTAAACATCATCCTTGCCCCGGTATTGATTGCCGGCTGGGGTCCAGGCCCTGCTCTGGGTGTTATGGGCGCAGGACTGGCCACCTCTATTTCGACTACCCTGGGGGTGATATTACTAATTATCTATTTCATCAAGCTGGAAAAATATGTGTCCTTTAATTTCAGTTTGTGGAAACCACAATTTCCTATCTGGGGTCGAATGCTCAATATCGGCCTGCCCGCTGGCGGTGAAATGTTATTGATGTTTGGCTATTTCGCTATGGTCTATTGGCTGATCCAGGATTTTGGCGAAACAGCCCAGGCGGGTTTCAGTATTGGCGGGCGCATCATGCAATCAATCTTCATGCCTACCATGGCGATAGCTTTTGCTATCGGTCCTATTGCCGGACAAAATTTCGGAGCTGGCCATGGTGATCGTGTGAAGCAAACTTTTTCCAAAGGAATCTTGTTAAGTTCTATAGTCATGGTTGTAGTCACTGTAGTGCTTCAATTTCATCCTGAATTACTGGTAGCATTTTTTACTGATGAAGAAGAGGTTGTTACCATTGGTGGAGAATTCCTTCAAATCATCTCCTGGAACTTTGTTGCCCAGGGTATTATTTTTACCTGTTCCGGTATGTTCCAGGGCCTGGGTAATACCAAGCCTGCCATGTTCAGCTCAGGCAGCCGTTTGCTTATTTTTGTTGTGCTTGCAGTCTGGGCCAGTAAACAGGAAGGCTTCACCATTAATCAGGTTTGGTATGTGTCCGTTCTTTCCGTTGCTGTTCAGGCCATAATCAGCGTTTTGTTTGTACTAAAAGAGTTCAAGCTGAAACTCAAAAATCTGCAAGTACCACCACAAGTAGAGAGTGTCCCAATCTAGGTTATTCGCGCTTTTCGCTGCGAATGAAATTCAACTTTACCAGATGTAATTAACCACTATGCCCTTGCTCACCCTGAAAGAAGTTCACCTGGCCTATGGCACTCAAGTGCTGCTCGATAAAGAAGCTATGACTATAGATTCGGGCGATATTATCGGCCTGCTCGGACGCAATGGCGTTGGCAAAACATCTCTGCTGAAAATCCTGCTTGGCGAAGTTAAACCGGACAGTGGCGAGCGCTGGCTAAGTCCTGGACTGCGTATTGCCACTTTAGAACAGGAACTGCCCTTTCAAGCTGAAGAAACAGTCTATGAATTTATTGCCGGCGGGCTTGATAATGTCGGACGCCTGTTAAGCGATTATCACCAGCTCACCGCAATGAGCGATGCTTCCCTGGATATGAAAAAGCTGGAAAGACTTCAGCATGAAATAGATGCCATTGATGGCTGGAAAATTCAGCAAAAAGTGGAAACCGTTATTAGCCAGCTGGATCTCCCCACTGATTCTTTGATGTCCAGCCTTTCTGGTGGCTGGTCCCGACGTGCAGCATTGGCCAGAGCATTGGTAGTAGAACCGGATATTCTTTTGTTAGATGAGCCGACTAACCATCTGGATATACCCGCTATCGAATGGCTGGAAAAATTCATGATGGAATTTCGCGGCGCCATAGTACTGATTACCCATGACCGAACCTTCCTGCAGAAAGTGGCCAACCGCATCATGGAACTTGATCGTGGACATCTTGTTTACTGGCAGCATGATTACCAGGGATTTTTAGTACACCGCGACCAGCAATTGGCAGCAGAAGCAAAAACTCATCATGAGTTTGATCGTAAAATGGCCAAGGAAGAGGTGTGGATTCGCCAGGGCATCAAGGCCAGGCGGACCCGTAATGAAGGCCGTGTTCGTGCCCTGGAAAAAATGCGCAGGGAATATAGCGAGCGCCGTAATGTTCAGGGCAATGCAAAAATGGCTCTGAACAAAAGTGATGCTTCTGGCAAAATTGTTGTAGAAGCGCTGGGGATCAGTCATGGCTATAAAGATAATCCGCTGATTAAAGATTTCTCCATCAATGTTATGCGTGGCGATCATATTGGCTTTATTGGCCCCAACGGTACCGGTAAAACAACACTGCTGAAAATCCTGCTGGGTAAACTAAAACCAGATCATGGCGATGTTAAAACCGGAACCAAAATTGAGATTGCCTATTTTGACCAACTTCGCGAACAACTTGATCTGGAAAAAACTGTTCAGGAAAACCTCGCCGCCGGCAGCGACTTTGTTGAAATTAATGGCCGCAATGTTCATGTCATTTCTTATTTGCAGGATTTTTTGTTTTCACCAGACCGTATCAGACAGCCAGTTAAATCGCTGTCAGGCGGCGAACAGAATCGTCTGATTCTCGCACGCCTGTTTAGCAGGCCAGCTAATGTCCTGGTACTGGACGAACCCACCAACGATCTGGATATGGAAACACTGGAGTTACTGGAAGAGATTCTGCTGAAATTTGAAGGCACTTTGCTGCTGGTCAGTCATGACCGTGCCTTTCTCGATAACGTGGTCACCAGTTCAATCGTATTTGAAGGCAATGCGGTGGTGAATCATTACGTCGGGGGTTATCAGGACTGGGTAGACCATGGTGGCACTTTCAATACTGAACAAATTATTGAGGAAAAACCTGAGACAGAAAAACAAACTCAGCTAAAACCAACTATCCAACAAGCAGTACAGCCCGTTAAACTGTCCTATAAACTGCAAAGGGAACTTGATCAACTGCCTGAACAGATTGAAAAGGCAGAAACAGAACTGGCACAATTGGAAGAAGCTATTTCACAGCCTGAATTTTATGAACAGGATCAAAAAACCATTGATGACACCATGAAAAAACTTGCTACCGCTCAAAAAGCCATGGAAATACTTTATGCTCGCTGGGAAGAAATCGAACAGGGCCAGCAATAAGCATGGGGTGGCCAAATCAAAAACTGTTTATAGCTTTTTGGCTCACGATCGGCTGCTTCCTGTTCAGTAGTACCAGTGGCGCCCACGTAAAGTGGTTTCTTCCTGTTGAAGGCGAGATCATTTCTGCTTTTACTCCCTACGGATTGCTTGATACTCCGGTATTGATTTGGTGTGTAGTGGCAGTGTTGATGATTGTTCTCTCAATAGTCCTTGATTCGAAACTGCCGATCCTGCCCTTGCTTGAAAATGTGCGTCAGGAATACCTGATGTATTTACTCAAACTTTGTACCGGTCTTTCTCTGCTAATGTCAGCCTATAGTGGTGTTATTTTTGCCCCACATCTGCAGGCCAGTGCAGGCCTGGGTGATTTTCTGATTCTGCTAGAAGCAGTAATTGGCCTGTTATTTATTGCCAATTTCCATATTTTTGCCGCTACCATCCTGCTTTTAATTTTGTTTATTAGTGTGATGTTTGTTTATGGCGTAGTCCCGGCGCTGGAATATCTGAATATTCTTGGTATTGCTTGCTGCCTGCAGCTATTTCATTTCCATCCTGTGAAACTCAGAACACAGCTTAAAGCCTATTCCATTGCCTCCCTACGGGTACTCACCGGTATTGCCGTAATCACTCTCGGGTTTTCTGAAAAACTGCTAAATCCGGAACTGGGTGAATTTTTTGTCAGCGCCTATCAATGGAATTTTATGGCCAACCTTGGAATGGAAAGTTTTACTGACCAGTTGTTTGTGTTTTCAGCAGGAGTGATGGAAGTGGTGTTTGGCATTATCCTGGTGCTTGGCACAACAACCAGAATAAATATCCTCGTCGTTTCCGGTTTTATGCTGGCGTCCAACATCACCTTTTTTGCCAGCAGAGAGTATAGTGAAGCCCTGACTGAAATTTTCGGCCATTTACCGATCATTGCTACAGCGATGATTCTGATATTTTTCGGCTCTGGTAATAAACTGAAGATCACCGAATTGTGGTCCAGAAAAGCTGCCGATTTAAGTAAATTTGAATAAGCCCCAACCCTCACAGGGCCCTGCTCACCATGACAGAATTTTTTATATTAGGACTTATTTTTCTGGTCATTTTTTTCGGTTTTTACTATTCATCATGGCGTGAAAAACGCATTATGAACTTACCATTACCCTCACAATGGCTCGCCACCATTCACAAACAACTGCCATTTTTTGAAAAACTGCCCTCTTCCGAGCAACAACAATTAATAGACATGATTCGCCTGTTTATCGCCAACAAGAAATTCTATGGCTCTGGTGGCCTGACAATGAATGATGAAATTCGGGTTACTATTGCTGCGCAAGCTTGCCTTTTATTACTGAACCGCAAAACCGGCATTTACCCCAGACTCAACCATATTCTTGTTTATCCCTATGCCTTTAGAGCTGGCCATGACAAACGTAATCACGACGGAACTGTCAGCGACAAGCCTGTTGGCTTACTGGGTGAATCCTGGCACTACGGCAAAATTATTCTTTCCTGGGACGACATTAAAAAAGGCATCAGTAATTTCCATGATGGACATAATGTGATCCTGCATGAATTTTCACACCAGCTTGACAGTGAATCCGGATCGGCCAATGGCGCCCCGGTGCTACATAGCAATAGCTACGCTGCCTGGGCAACAGTATTGTCAAAAGAGTTCAAGGATCTCAATAAAGACTTTTCCCATCACCACAAATCTGTGATGGATCATTATGGCGCCACCAATCCGGCAGAGTTTTTTGCTGTAGCCACGGAAACTTTTTTTGAAAAACCTCGGGAATTAAATCATGAACATCCTGAGCTGTTTGAGGTGCTCAGAAAATATTACGCTGTAGACCCTTCCAACTGGCAATAAGAGAATTAAATAAATTTAAAGTGAGTTTGAAAGACTGAATTCCAAAAAAACCCAGCCAATTGGCTGGTTTTTTTCACTATGTTTTATTACTTGATCAGCATGGCATAGAGTTCGTCTTTCAAATGAACCCGGCGCATTTTAGCCTCTTCTTCAGTCATCACAGTAACTGGAGTAACTTCGTTCTCCATATTTTCGACTTCTTTTGTCAGGTGATGATACTCATCAAATAATTTTCTGAAATGATTATTACTTATTTTCATTTCATGAATTTTATCATTCAATTCTGGAAATTCGTGGTGCAGGTCATGATGTTCAACAGACATGTTATATCCTCTTCAGGTAACTACTTTGCGTCAACTAATTGCTTGTGAATAATTATTATCTCTCATAAAAATGATAACGTGAGCTTAGCGTCACGGTTTTGATTTACATCATTTCTGCAACAATAACCGGTACTACTTATTCATCTGTTAGCAGAGCTATTTGGAGCTTTATATCACAGCTATGGCTTATCTATCATTTAACTATCATTTAACTATGATTTATCTTTGGTTTATCTACCAGACCGTTTCATCTATATTCAGCTTCTAAATGTTAGCATTAAAATATTAGAGCACGACAGGATTGAATCATGAATATTTCCCTCAGGTATAGTATTACTCCGTTTCTGGCATTTCTGGCCCTTGGCCTTGTAGTACTCCCGCTTGCCGCCCAAACAAACCTTGATCCCACTCGCTGGGAAGCCGATATGCAGGCATTTGAAAAACAGGACCAGATGAATCCACCGCCGCAGGGCGCAATCCTGTTGACTGGCAGTTCAAGTATCGCGAGATGGAATGATCAGGCTGCTGTAGCTCTGGCCCCACTGACCGTCATTCCCAGAGGCTTTGGTGGCAGTGTGATGAACGATGTACTGTATCATCTGGAGCGTGTGGCTCTTAATTACAAACCTCGGGCGATTCTCATCTATGAAGGGGATAATGATACTGCTTTCGGTGTTCCTGTAGAAAATGTTATCGACCAGTTGCATCTGGTCATCAACCGCATACACTCAGTTCTGCCGGAAACACGTATTTACGTACTTTCGGTAAAACCCAGTATCTTGCGCCAGAACGTCTGGGCAAATGCACAGCTGGTCAATTCAGGCTACCGCATGGTTGCTGACGCTGACCCTCTGGTACATTACGTTGATGTGGCAAATCCATTTCTCAAGGCCGATGGCACGGTGATGGATGATATTTTTATCAATGACAACCTGCATCTAAATGCCATGGGCAACCTGATCTGGGGAGCATCCATACGGGCTGCATTAATGCCCCTTGAAGCACGACATGAAGCTGCACTGCAAGAATAAAAAAGTAGATAAATAAAAACCAGGAGATAAACCATGAAAATAGTTTTCCCACTGCTACTAATGGCCTTGAGCGCCCCTGCAGTTGCTGACCTGGCCACTTATTCAACCAGCGATCAGACCCTGAGCATTCCTCTGGTGGTTATAAATGGATCTATTTATTACAAGAATGTGGAGATCACCCTGGACAACAACACCGGCAATTTCAATATTATGGCCGCGAGAAAAGCAGATGTTAATGAGATCGGGGAACAGACAGTAACTGTTTCGCTTGACACCCCTGGCACTCTATTCACCAATGATACTCTGACCTTGCTGGATATTCAGGATTCCCGCTGCCCGACAAGTGTGCAATGCATAGTTGCTGGTGAGGTAATTATCGAACTACAACTGCGCAATCATATAACTGACGAAATCACCCTGATGGAATTGCGACTGGAAGGAAATGGTATTATTGCCGGAGACGAAGTTAAAACTGAGAATTATACCTTCAGGTTGCTTGATGCCAGTCCCTATCCTGAATCCGAGATGGCCCTCGATGACAATGATTACACATTCAAGATTGAGTATTCCCTGAAACCTGAATAAGTAAACGGTCATATCCCAGGCCATGGCGATCCATGATCGCCTGGCCTGATGACGGACTACTCCCACTTCTGACCCACCCTGCTTTCCTCTTTCCTCTTGTCTCTTGCCCCCCACTCATTGTTCCCTTACTCTTCACTGGAACAATAATTAATCCTTCTGCAGCAGCGGTTTCAACCGCGAACTAATAAACACTGGAATCCTCTTGAACGCCAAAGCCAATACAAACCCTCTCGCCATCCGTCTCAAGAAAGAATTACAAGGCGAGGTGTTGTTTGATGATTTTAGTCGGGGTCGCTACTCTACCGATGCATCCATCTACCAGATCATGCCAATCGGGGTGGTGGTGCCAAAAAACGAGGAAGATGTGCAGATTACCCTGCAGATCGCCAAAGATGCCGGCATCCCGGTACTGCCGCGTGGTGGCGGTACCTCTCAAAATGGGCAGACCGTCAATGAAGCCCTGGTCATAGACACCAGTAAATATCTGCGCAATATCACCGATTTTAATGCCGATCAGCGCACGGTCAGTGTTCAACCCGGCCTGGTGCTGGACCCCTTGAATAAATTTCTCAAACCCCATGGTCTGTTTTATCCAGTGGATGTTTCCACTGCTAACCGCGCCACGCTCGGCGGTATGACCGGCAACAACAGTTGTGGTTCGCGCTCCATTCGATACGGCAACATGGTGCATAATGTTCAGGCCATCGATGCCCTGTTAGCCGATGGCAGTAGCGCGCGTTTTCAATCCCTCGCCGATGACGCAGCCCATAGCGATTTAATAAAGCGAATGCTGACGCTCGGTGAACGCGAAAAAGAAGAGATCACTCAACGCTTCCCCGATCTGCTCAGACGCGTGGGTGGTTATAATATTGATGCGCTGATTACCAAGGACCCCAATATGTCCCACTTGCTGGTGGGCTCCGAAGGTACCCTGGCCTTCTTTCAGCAAATTCATTTGAACCTGCAACCGCTTCCCAGACACAAGACCCTGGGCATCTGTCACTTCCCCACCTTTTACGCCGCCATGGATGCCACCCAGCATATTGTCAAACTCAAGCCCTCTGCTGTGGAACTGGTGGATCGCACCATGATCAATCTGGCGCGGGACATTCCAATGTTCAAGGCAACCGTAAATCAATTTGTCGTGGGCGAACCTGAAGCATTGCTGCTGGTGGAGTTTTCCGGGGAAAACGAAGAAGCGCAGCTGAGTAGTTTGCGCGATCTCGTCACACTGATGAATGATATGGGTTTTGTGGATGCTGTTGTAGAAGCTACAGACCTGACTTTTCAGCAGGCAGTGTGGGAAGTTCGCAAGCAGGGCCTGAATATCATGATGTCCATGAAGGGCGACGGCAAACCGGTGTCATTTATTGAAGACTGCGCAGTAGACCTGAAAGACCTGGCGGAATACACGCGTCGCCTCACCGAAGTTTTTTACAAACACGGTACCGAAGGCACATTTTATGCCCATGCCTCAGTGGGCTGTCTGCATGTGCGTCCTATTTTAAATATGAAGGAAGAAACCGGCGCCAGTAAGATGCGCGCCATCGCCGAGGAATGTCTGGAAATGGTGCGCGCATACAAGGGCTCCCATTCCGGCGAACATGGCGATGGTCTGTCCCGTTCCGAATTTCATGAAGTCATGTTCGGTAAACGCATGGTCGAAAACTTCGAAGAAGTAAAAGACAACTTCGATCCCGGGGGCCTATTCAATCCTGGAAAGATTGTGCGCGCACCGAAATTCGATGAGCGCACTTTGTTCCGCTACAAGCCAGACTATGAAATACAAGCCATCAATACCGTTATGGACTGGTCAGACTGGGGCGGTTTTAACGGCGCCATTGAAATGTGTAATAACAACGGTGCCTGTCGCAAGGCTGAAGCCGGCAATATGTGTCCTTCCTATAGAGTCACCAATGATGAGAAACACCTGACCCGCGGTCGTGCCAACACCCTGCGCCTGGCCATCAGTGGCCAGCTGGGTAAGGATGCGCTGTTATCAGAGGAAATGTTTGACACCATGGACTTATGTGTCAGCTGTAAAGGCTGTAAGCGTGAATGTCCTGTGGGCGTGGACATGGCAAAAATGAAAGTCGAATTTCTCCATCAGTATTACCAACATCGCCGCCTGCCCTTAAAAGAAAAACTCATTGCCTACCTGCCCCGCTATGCGCCATGGGCAAAAAATTTCGGCTTGCTACTTAACCTGCGCAACCAGATCCCCGGCCTGCCTTTACTCAGCGAGAAACTATTCGGTTTCACGCGTCACCGTGCCTTACCCACCTGGCGAGGTGATGTGTTTTCTCAACACCAGGGGTTAACAGCAGAAAGTACGGCCTCCACTCAAGCCGAAGTGGTACTGCTGGTGGATACCTTTAACACCTATTTTGAACCGGAAAATGCCCGCGCAGCATTAAAGGTGCTGGAAGCAGCGGGTTATCGGGTACACATTCCAAAACCCGTGGATAATAAACGTCCCCTGTGCTGCGGGCGTACCTTTCTTAGCGCCGGTCTTACCGATCAGGCCAAAGAAGAAATGACGCGTACTCTGGAAACCCTGAAACCTTTTGTAGATAAAGGCCTACCCATCATCGGGCTGGAACCGTCCTGTCTGCTCACCCTGCGTGATGAATTCATTTCATTACTACCCGGCGAAGATACAAAGAAGCTATCTGAATCAGCTATGCTGTTCGAGGAATTTCTGGCCCGGGAACACCACCGCGGAAAACTCAAACTGGATCTGAAAACCATCAGCAATAAAAAAGCCTTATTGCACGGCCACTGTCACCAGAAAGCCTTTGGCGTAATGTCCGATGTGCAAACCGTACTGTCACTGATTCCTGAACTGCACGTGGAAACCATTGATTCAGGTTGTTGTGGTATGGCGGGCGCCTTTGGTTACGATGCCGAGCATTACGACACCTCAAAGGCTATGGGAGAACTGAGCCTGTTACCGGCGATTCGCGCTGCTGGTAAAGACACATTATTAGTCGCTGACGGCACCAGCTGCCGCAGCCAGATTGATTCCGCCACCACTCGCCAGGCAATGCATGTGGCAAAAATATTGGCCATGGCTCTGAACTAAAAATAGGGGTCAGAACAGGTTTCTTATATTAAGACCCAATTTAAAGGGCTTGGAGATACCTTTCTTTATATAGAAAAGGTGTTCTGACCCCTATTTTTCTTTCTCAAGGCAAATTTTCTGCCAGGTAATCTTCTGACTCTGTTGCATCAAACAAAGGCACTACCTTGTCCGGATCAATGCGGACCATCAGGTAGGTGATGTGATCATCAATGCGCGTGAACTGATGACCGGTGCCAGGGGGAATTACAAAAACATCGCCTGCTTCCAACTGCACTTCAGTACCGTTGCGCACCGCTTCTGCGTTCTGTCCTGGTCCGTTGAGGAAGACCACAGCACGATAATCGTCGGGTCGCGGTTCTGCATTAATCAGGTCCGGGCCAGTAATATTCGTACCGGAGCCACTCAGTACGACGTAGACCTCGGTAACCAGGTTATGCACAGCAACAGAACGCGGATTGGGTTCGGCAAGTGGACCACGATGAGCCAACGCTAACTGCACATTGGATCTGCCAATATCAAGAGAACGAATCTGCTGGTCAGTCAGCCCGGTCGCCATCGCCACGGCAATATAGTCAGCGATTTCATCTGCTTCAATAAGCTCAGTTTCACAAAAGTCACACGAGGGTACCCTGCCATCCAGTTCCGGCTCAGCCATTACGGTCTCAGTCACTGCTACAGTACTGGCAACATTTTCAGAAGACCCCAACAAGTTGGGCGGAAGAAAAGCGTTAAATACCAGTGCCAGCACGACGCTGCTGATAATGATCAGTCCCACATTCAATTTATTCATAATTTTCTCCTTAAGTAGAGGGGCAGACCCCGTCCTCAATTTTAATCAGGAATGTGGCGCTTCGAAATCAGCCACTGGCCATTTTGTTTGACGACAACATCGTCATAAACTCCAATATTACCCACAGTGAATGGACCGCCTGCAGGACCAGAAACAATTTCCCAGTAAGACCGATGATGCGCCTCGGAGTCGCTGACAAACTCGATCAGGGTATTAGTGATGACATGGTGGCTTTTAATGGTCTGTGGCGGTGAGTTAGCAACCCCGGTAATAAATTCCCGGATTTCATCACGGCCGTTCAAAGCGTTGCCAGTAAAAGTAAATTGCGCATCCTCAGTAAAGATACCAACATAACCTTCCACATCGCGTGAGTCATAAACGTGCGCATATTTGACTATCAAGGTCTGAATAGCGGCATAATCTTGTACGCGCTCCGTCATCAGTTCAGCAGCGAAGACAGCAAGAGGGGAAAACCCGACAACAATTGTCGCCAGTGTAAAAACGAAAATGCTTTTGAGTTTTTGCAACATGATCATCTCTCTATTTATAGTTTTTGTTATTAACAGGTGAAGAACCCACCGAGGATAACCGGGGAAACATGTAAGGTCTATCCGTAAATAGAGAAAGCACCGTTAAAGGCGATGGTCTAGGCAAGCGCTTCTCAGGGTAGTATTGTTATGTCATCCAATACTGTCATAAGAAAACAGCCCATGACTTTCAAGACTTTATTTGCCTGTTTCACATTTTTAGCACTGGTCGCATGCTCGGCGGATCAGGGGGCACCCGACGCTTCAGCACCGGCATCCTCAGGCATGGAAATCTCGATAGCTCCGACTCCTGTAACAACATCGGCTAGCGATCCCGTTGAAAATTTTGATATCCGCTACAGTGTCAACACACTGATGAACGAGATAGTCCAACCCAACGTCCTGAAACTGTGGCAGGCAGTGCGTTATGTCGCCACGGTAGAGGGTGTCGTGGAAGATGTGGCCCCACAAACAGATGAAGACTGGGAAACACTACGCGCCAGCGCCATCACCCTGGTTGAAGCCGGTAATGCTCTGCTGATTCCCGGTCGCAGTATCAACGATGCTGTTCAGGATGCAGACTATCCAGACTATATGTACCGATCAGAAGAAATTGAGGCACTAATAGAAAGTGACCCTGAAATCTGGCGCTCCTATATCCAGCAGATGCAATTTTTTACGCAGGCCACACTGGAAACTATTGAAAACAAGGATGTACTGGGTTTGATAGAAACCGGTGCAGCAATTAATAATTCCTGCCAGGGCTGCCATGCGGAGTTCTGGTACAGGCGCTAAAATAAAATGGGGGTCAGAACACTATTGTTTTATAAAGATCACATGACCCAAATTTTAAATAGTGTTCTGACCCCCATTTTTTAACCGCGCTTGTCGACGACAATCCTGCCCTCTTTAAGCACAACACGTGCATCCAGCATGTGCCAGAAACCTTCCAGCGGATTACCCTGGACCAGCACGATATCGGCCAGTTTGCCGGGATCAAGGGTGCCCAGATCATCAGCCATGTTGATATAAGCGGCGGTGTTTGGCCCCATCAGCTGAATGATGTCCTTCATTGAGAACATCACTTTATAAGACTCAAGCTCATGTTGAAGTCCGGCATGGGGATCATAGCGGGTGTCTGTGCAGTAACCGAGCATGGCATCGCCATCCCATATAGTGCGGGCATTAACAATCGTGTAACCAATTTCAGTGCCGACAGCGCGGGCTTGCTCGTCACGATTAGCCCCTGAGATAAACTCCGGCCACGCCTTGCCATCACGAAAGCGTGGCTCGTTAGCTTCCGTGAACACACCAAACACTGGCGCACCGAAACCAATCGTCGCCAGACTCATGGTGTTGGTATCAGCTAGTAGTTGTACCGCGTCATGATCTACAAAATTCTTGTTGGGGATATGCACCAGGCGACGCACGCCCGCGTTAACTGCTGCCACCATGGCCTGGGTACTCACCGCATGTACCTGAACAGTAACGCCCACTTTCGGAGCCTCATCGACAATGGCCTCAAGCACTTCTATTTCGTGCAGGCTTGGCCTGGGCAGAGGCGTCAGGCTAATCTCACCAGTCCATTGAATGCCCATGTCAGCAAGATTACGCACCTCGGCGCGCGCTGACTCCGGAGTATGGTCGGCAAGATTGATGCGTCCTGAAGGAATGATACGTGGCCCGTTGATCTCCCCGCTTTCAATATGTTCACGCAACATCAGGTTACCGTCCGCGGGACCACCACCCGAAAGAATCGTGGTGTAGCCGGCTTCCAGTTGCGCCTGCATTTCTGCTTTCTCATCCGGCCCGGTATTGATATGGCGATGCGCATCGATGAAACCGGGCATAGCTGTCATTCCGCTGCCATCGATGGACTGCAAACCACGGGTGTTGGCCTGCCCTGCAGTGACCTCGGTGATTCTGCCATCACGCACAACCAGGGTTCCTGATTCGATAACCTCACCATTACCAATGATGATACGCGTATTGGTGATCGCGATATCCTGTGCCTGTGCCGAACAGGCCAGGCCTGTTATCGCAATCAATGAGAGGCTGGCTACCCATCTGCGCAGTGGTGTTGTTTTCATCAAAAATCACTCCTTTTAAAATCAAATCCCGCTAAACATAAGCCAATGGTATATTTACATCCATAAAAAGCATAATCAGTGGTTCTGGAATTGTCCATCAGCAAAATATTGCATGATACTGAATGCTATTTATAGATTCTTTTATTTTAAGAAATCCGCGCCAATGTTGAGCGAAAAGACAATGAGTGCACAATTAATCATAGCAAGATCTGCTTTTAGACCCGGCACCGTCATAGATTATAAAATCCCCGACTGGTACGATCTTTCTTTGGCAAAAAACTGGGATAATAAATTGGGGTCAGAACATTATTAAAATAACGAAAAATGAAGTTAGAACACTAATATTAATAGTGTTCTGACCCCAATTTTTATTAGCCACTGAGGGAAAAATGAAAGTTTCCAGAAAATTATTATTTACCTTGATACTGCCCTTTGGCTTATGGTCATCGACAGTGAATGCCCAGTATGAAACCCTGTCCCCACAAGGGCTTCTCGATGAACTTGCTACTATTCTGGATCTTGCCAGAGAAACCGAAACGGCAATTAATGCCAATCTTGTCATCAAACAGAACCATGACAGAGAAAAAGTGCCATTGGACAGAGAAAAAGCAAATTATGACAGGGATGTTAATGCCTATAATGCTGACATTCGACGCTTCAATGCCGAGATAGAGCGCCATGATGCGGAATGTGACCGGCAATTAAGCGTGGATGAATTAAATGCATGCGAGGAATGGGAAGATGAATTAACGCCTGAGAAAAGCGCACTTGATCGGCGGCTGCAACAACTCAATGAATTCAAAGCAGCCTATAATCAGAATGTCGCGCAGTGGAATCAAAAAGAATCTGTACGGGCTGCAGAAGCACAACAGCTACTGGCTCAATATGATGAAGTCGATGCAACCACAAAACTGCTGATTGCAAGGCTAAATTCCCAGGACGTGTTCAGGGAAAGTAATCGAAGCTGTGCTAATTCACCCAGCCCGGAAGCCATGCATCAATGTTTTCTGAGAATATTAAATAGTTCTCGCTAGAGACTTTAATCTGTAAATAATCCAATAAGACAATCATGTTCAGAACATGCCTTACTTACGCAAACGTGGTCTGTCGGAAATAACACCCCTTGAAAAAATTCGCCGTCATCGATTTTGAAACCACCGGTTTATCTCCTGACATGGGTGATCGGGCCACTGAAGTCGGCGTAGTGATCTTATGCAATGGCGAGATAGTCGACAGTTACCAGAGCCTGATCAATCCCGGCAGACCGATCCCGGCATTCGTTCAGGAGCTGACCGGCATAAGCAATGGCATGGTGCGTAATGCACCCGATGGACCCAGCGTTATGCAGGCCTTGCAGAGTTTCGTTGGCGACATACCCTTCATTGCCCATAATGCGTCCTTTGACGCTAAATTTCTCGATGCAGAATATGCCCGGGCAGGCTTAAGGCGGCGTACAGAATTTGCCTGCTCCCTGCTGCTGGCAAGAAGGATGTATCCGGACATGCCCAATCATAAACTGGGCACCCTGGTCAGATATTTGTCATTACCAACAACAGGAGACTATCACCGCGCCCTGGCCGATGCAGAAATGACAGCCCACCTTCTGGCCAGAATGCTAAGGGATCTGGAACAACAGCTGGATGCTGATTTGGTTTCCCATACAGCCTTGACCAAGTTACAGCGCGTGCCGAAAAAAACCTTTGCCGACACCATCGCACGCATGCAGGAAAAAGAAATATCAAACAAAACTCATACAGAGGATGCAAATGTCTGATTCAACAAACACAACAAATAATAACAGCCAGCTAAGCCAGCTACTAAGTCAGCTTGCTGATGCACCTGACACGGTTCATTTTAATCAGGTGCTTGAGGTGATTGATAACTACTATGATTTTACCCCGACGCGCTTTACCAGTGGTGAAGGCGCCCATCAAAGAATCAATGAAGCAGGCACCAATGAAGGTTCCTGTAAGGTATTTGGCTTTGCCCTCTTACATAGTCTGGACAGGGCACAAACCCTGCACTGTTTTGGTGATTATTACAGAGTTGATGTACTGCAAAATCCGGAAGGCGTGGATCACGGAAATATCAGAAATTTCCTGCGTAGCGAATGGGCCGGAATTGAGTTTGATGTGCCACCACTAGCACTTAAATCAGTCGCTTAAAATATGACTCTGACCCCCATTTATTTAAACCATGATTAATATTGTCTTACTGTTATTGAGTGTCCTGCTTATCATTTTACTGACCGTAAAATGGAAAGTGCATCCTTTTTTGGCCCTGCTGGCAGCGGCCCTGTTTTTCGCCCTCTTTTCCGGCATGGCTCTGGACACTATTGTTAATCAGGTCAATGACGGCTTTGGCAGAACCCTGGGTAATATCGGCATTGTGATTGTACTGGGCGTCATTATCGGGGCCTTCCTGGAGCATTCCGGGGGCGCCTACAAATTAGCCGACGTGGTGCTGCGCATCATCGGTAAAAAACGTGTCCATGAGGCAATGGGCATCGTTGGCTTTATCGTTTCTATTCCGGTGTTTGCCGACAGTGGCTTCATCATCCTGAACCCCTTGAACAAAAGCTTAACCAAGGCCGCAGGACTTTCCATCGTGGGAACTTCTACTGCTTTATTCCTGGGGCTGTTGATTACTCATGTGCTGGTTCCACCCACGCCTGGACCCATAGCGGCCGCGGGCATCATCGGTGCCGATGTGGGACTGGTCATGATGGTCGGTCTGGTGATCGGAATGTTGTCCCTGATCATTGCCATTGTCTATTGTAAAAAAATTGCCTCCAGAATCTATATTGATCCGAACCCGGAAATCACCGACGAGCTTATTGCAGAAAAAATGAAGCAGGCGCCCAGTGCCTTCAAATCGTTCTTGCCGATACTGATCCCCATTTTGCTCATTGTAGGAAAATCCATTATGGAATTTTCTCTGACTGAAGGTCTTGAGCCCTCTGGTCTGGTAAAGTTTTTTTCGTTCATCGGTTCCCCGATCATTGCCTTGATGATAGGCATGTTGTTCGCTTTCCTTTTGCCCAAAAAATGGGACAAGGAAATGCTGGCCACTACCGGATGGGTGGGCAAGGCTCTGGCGGATGCGTCCAATATTATTTTGATTACCGGTGCGGGAGGTATTTTTGGCGCCATCCTGCAAAACAGCGGCATTGCAGATACCCTGGCTGACTCCTTATCAGGGGCCAAGCTCGGCATCTGGCTGCCATTTTTCCTGTGCGCAGCGATAAAGACAGCACAAGGATCGTCCACTGTCGCCTTGATAACCACCGCTTCCATTGTTGCACCATTGCTGGTGGCTATGGGCTTTACTACCGAAATGGACAAGGCACTGGTAGTGGCCGCCATCGGTGCCGGTGCCCTGGTCGTGTCCCATGCCAATGACAGTGGTTTCTGGGTCATGACCCAGTTTTCCGGCATTGATGTTAAAACCGGCTATCGGGTCTATACACTGGGAACGCTGGTGGTAGGAACTAGTGCGGCTGTTCTGGTTTTTATCGCCTCACTGTTGTTTTGAATTAATCCGAATCTTTACCCAGCAGCCGGCTGAAAAAGCCTTTCGTTTTTTCCCGCTTCCTGCTTTCAATTTCTTCCAGTCTTTGCCTTTTCGCATTCAGATCCAGCATGGCCTCGGCCAGCCCTGGATTTTCTTTGGCCAGACTCAGCATCTCGGCATTTAGCGCTGCCACTTTTTCCCGATTTTCCCAATACATCTCTTCATCGGACTTTGGCATAAATCCAAACTGCAAAAAATCCTGTGTATTCTGAAAACGCTCACGGGTCATGAAACCTGAATCACATTCCCATTCTGGAATCAGCGTACCTGTATGTGTAACATTACGGCAATTAACATCAAAATCATCAGTACTGTTGAGGTCGTTAAAAATATCGTACATCAACACTTCAGCGTTTTTAATCTCTTCAAGCAAGAACAGGGCTGAGCGTTCGCCAACTACAGATATTTCTTCAATAGGTCTTTCGCGAGCAGCTTGCGTTTGTGTGGCTTGCTCGTCTGCCGCTAGTTCTATCGGTTCTATGGATGCTTCTATGAATGGTTCAGGCGCCTGTTCAGCAGCCACAGCGAAGCTGATCATCAACGATAACACCAGTGATATAGATACATACCAAACAATATTAATCATGGATGAATTTGATATATCAGAGCTTATATTTTTCATGGAAAAGCGAGCAATAAAAAAATTGATTAATGGGGAAATGCGATCTGTTTCCGATTTCCTTGATTTTAAATAATCAGTATAAAAAATCAAATAGCTATACCTCTTTTGAATCATCACTTTGATCCCAGACTCGACTAGCCGGGAGAAGGAGATTATGCTTTCCATACATACGTAGAGGATATACCAACTATGAAATCTCTGTTCCTGACTTGTATCAGTATGGCCTGTTTGCTAATGGCCGCCCCTGCTGCACCCCATCACGCCTTCGCTTCCGAATTCGATATCAATAAGCCAGTGACTTTAACCGGTCCTGTGACGAGACTGGAATGGACCAACCCCCATGCCTGGATCTTTATGGAAGTGACAGACGACGATGAAAATATTCAGGAATGGGCAGTCGAGCTGGTCGGTATTAACGATTTACTGCGCCTAGGTTGGGGACGAAACAAAGTACAGGTAGGCGAAGTATTGAGCGTCCTGGGATATGGCGCAAGAAACGGTACCAACACAGCCAACGGGGCCTCAGTGACGATTACTGACACTGGCGAGCTACTCTGGGAAAGTGTTGCACGCAGTGGCAGAGAAGGCCGGGAGCGCAGTCGAACGCCGCTGTAGTTATAAAAAAGTGCGAACACTGCCCGCCAATAATTAGAAGGAAGACCCAATGAAACAATTATTTTCAGCCCTTGTACTCCTGACATTCTCTACCCTTCTGGCTGCCCAGTGGCTTGGAGTGCCAACGCCCGGTATTCCGCGTAATGCTGATGGTTCGCCGGATCTATTTGCCCCCCTGCCACGCACTGCTGCTGGTCGTCCTGAACTGACCGGCCTGTGGCGCGCGGGCCAGGTACGAGGTGACTTGAATGACGACTCGAAAGTACAAGCGTGGGCACGTGAAACCATGGCTACTCACGAGCGCAATTACTATCGCGACGGCCCCCAGATGCAGTGCATGCCAGGCGGGCCCGCCTTCATTACCGGTGGTCCCTCAGGCGGCGGCAGTCTCAGGCAAATAGTCCAGAGTCCATCGGTGGTCGCAATGATCTATGGCGACCTGACTTCGCGTCAGGTGTTCACCGACGGCCGTGAACTTGAAGCCGATCCGTTACCAATCTGGATGGGCTATTCAGTAGGTCGCTGGGAGGGTGATACCCTGGTAGTAGAAAGTAACGGCTATAACAACAAGACCTGGATGCATGCCTGGGGGCTTGAGCATACGGAAAAGCTTCGCGTCACTGAACGCTACCGGCGGATGGATTTCGGGCATATGGAAGTGGACATCACTTTTGATGATCCCGACACCTTTGATGAACCCCTGCATACCGTTGTCGACATGGTATTGGCCGCAGACGATGTGATTCTGGAAATCGTCTGCAACGAAGCCACCGAAGGCGGCGTCAAACACTGGACAGGCGACAAGGTAGCCGATGCCAGGGCATCAGCGATTGATCTGGACTCGGATATTCTCGCTCGCTATGTCGGCACCTATGAGGGAATCTGGCTAGAATACCTGACCACGGTGGTCGTCACGCTGGAAGATGGTGCATTGTTTCTCAGCAGAAATGGCGAGGCCAGAGAAGAGCTCATCCCACAATCAGAGAACTCGTTTATCTGCGCCTCTTGTACCTGGAGTCAGCCGTATATCTTCAATAACGATAACCCCGGCATGGCCCCTTCCGTTCAGGAAGTACAGGTTTCCGGGCGCTGGGTTTTCGAACGGATTAATGAATAGAGATTAATCAATTGCCACTGAGGTCTTTGATTATTAATTTTACTGCCCCTGCTCCAGCATCAGGGGAATAATCAAATCTTCTTCATCTGCCAGATGCTGCAGCATGCGCTTAAAAAACAAATCAGCGCTGGCCAGGTAGCGATCCCCGGCGCGTTGATGAACACTGTTTTTTTTAGAAGAACGAATACTTTCAGCAAAAGCATTGAACGTTTCAGTGATCTCACTCATGCCCTCGTGCAATAAATAGTGATCCGTCTCCAACACATCAAACCCTGGTGCCAGACGCTTGTCGGAAGCCTTGAATCTGGGGAAATAATGATCATCTTCGATGGAATGATGACCGTGCAAGTGGGACAGGAACATCTGCAGAGGTGGGCCCAGTCGTTTAACAAATTCAGGCCCATCCACCTTCTGCTCGCGATACTTGAGAGTAATGTCATTCAGTAACCGGGCCTGATAACGAAACTCATCGTGTTTATCGAGCCAGAACCGGGACAGAGAAGAAGATTGTTTCTTCCAGCTGTTGCGCGGGAATTTTTTCAATAAGACCTGAAGTTCATCCGGCCATTGTTTGCGGTGGTCAAGATCCAGGCTCAAATGTGATTTTCCAAGGCTAAGCGTATTGTGCTATCGATTGTATCAAAGCCAGGATAAATATTTGGGGTCAGAGTAAAATTTACGATTCACTAACAAGTAAATGTAAATCGAGAAATGGTCTTTACTCTGACCTTAAATATCTTTGTAAATATAGTGAGGCTTCCATGTTAGTACCTTATTCCGACACTGCTCACGAACGCGATACCCTCGATGCTACGCCAGGCCCTTTGATTCTGGAGTTCGGCAGCAACAGCTGTGGTATCTGCCAGGCGGCGGCCCCATTGATTAGCGAAGCAATGGCCTCCAGTACCATTGCCCACATCCGCGTACAAGATGGCAAGGGCAAGCGACTAGGCCGCAGCTATAGAGTCAAATTATGGCCGACACTGATTTTATTATTGGAGGGCAAGGAAGTGGGTCGTGTTGTGCGCCCTTCAGGTTTGCAGGAACTGCAGAACGCGCTGAAATTACTGCAGGGTTAAACGACGATATTCAAGCGCTATTAGGTTTGATAATCAAATGGCTCTGACCCCTTTGATTCTTACAGGAAATCGGAAAAGTATAAAAGTAATGCCGGAATCAAGTTACTCTTACCCCTTTCATTCCGACCCCTTTCATTCCTATGCTAAACTCCTCGAGTAAATATAAAAGCAAATTCCAGGTAGCAAATAAAAACAACCGGACCACCAGTGATATCAGAATAGCAACACCACCTAAAACCTCTGCAATGAGGGCCCACTTTTCAAGTTTCACAACTCATTCCTTACCGAATGACTAATTTCACATCCAAACGATTGGTCAATTAAATACTCAGGGACAAACAAAGTTTTACTTACTTGATTACACAAGTTCCTTCGCCTTAACCCGTTGTACTACAGCATCTTCATTCATACGCTGAAAATGATTAGCCACTTTAGGAAACAGATTAATATCAACCCCGTCGCCTTCCAGCCATTGGCAAATAGTAAATAAATACATATCACAAATAGTGTAGTTCTCCCCCATCACCCAGGGCCCCTCAATCATAGTGTCTTCAATTATTTGAAAGCACTCTGTCATAGTGGCGGGTACTTTTGCCTTCATCGCTTCTATCGAGTGGGTATCGTCTGCATTGACCCAGCGATAACCTCTATAGTTATGAGCATGCGCCACATGCACTGTCGAGGACAAATAACTATTAAAGGCCTGCACCCGGGAAAACTGGAATGGGTCATCTACCGGAGCCAATTTCGCTTCCGGATAGCTTTGTGCAATAAATGCCAGAATGGCGATGTTTTCCGTAATGAGCCCCTGGTCAGTCAGCAGTGCAGGCACCCGGCCTTTAGGGTTCATGTTCAGGTATTCATCTTCTCTTTGCTGGTTTTTGGAAAAATCCAGGCGATGCGCTTCATACTTTGCCCCCACATGCTCCAGGGCAAGATGGGAGGCAAATGAACAGGCTTTTGGTGCATAGAAAAAAATCATCCCTTACTCTCTTAATTTAATTATTCTCTTTCTTCCGCCCCGGTGGTGTACTCGTAGGCAAGCTCTTTGCACTGATCAACAGCAAACGGTGCATCTGCCAACATCACGATATCCGCTCCCTTGTACTGATCCTCAAAATAAACGGGATCTTCAGCAGTGTATTCACGTTTCAATGCCATGCTGGCAGTGTCGAGAGAAAAACGTTCAACGATATGCAGCCCATCACTGTGCGGAACATTGCCGACAAGTCTGCCCGGCAGAAAGCCAATGCTATCGACAATAAGGGTGTCGCCTTGCCAGTGGCCGATTGAATGGCCGCCACGGCTAGCTGCAATATTGCCGGGATGCTCTGCCAGGGCCATATGGATGGTGCGGGTCAGGTCGCGGCCATATGCCATGATTATCCGGTCTTCTTCCCGGCTTATGCGATTGATGGGACCGTCAAAAACCCAGTCGAAAAGGATGCTGGTAATCTGGCAAGTCATGCGCGGGTTTTCTTCCGGGGGCTGGTTACGCAACACGTCTGCTGCCGCTTCACCCGCTGTGGTCAACGTCACGGGCCGGGCACCCCAGCCGGCATTCGGTGCGTCCGAGGGATTAATCTCGCCAGACTCGACCCCTGCCACCATGCTTTTTGGTACCAGCACACCGCGTGCACCCACTACCTTTGGCTGGGCCATCAGGTATTGCTCCTGCGCCCAGTCACCAAAGATATTGGGTGTGCCATCGGACAAACGTAAGTCATGCACTGCTTGCGCTGCCGAGTCATCTTCATTCAGCTGCTGGTAACGTTCAAGCATCGGCGCCGCGCCGATGGCCAATGTTTCTACATAACAGGATGAGGGATCGTCGCGATGTGGATTGCCAGAAACGACGATGTGCGCCCCCTTGATAAAGAGTTCGGGCGACCAGCCTGAACGGCGCAGCACGGTGGCGGCACGCATCTCACAGCCCATTTCCCGGACACTTCCATCAGGCTCAACTGCTTCAAAATAGACATAGGAATGGGGATTCACAAATTCGAGCTTGGTGAGGGTGCCTTCCAGTTGAATCTCCGTATTCGGATCGAAACGACCAAAACCATGGTGCGCCAGCGCCGAAAGGGGCGCGACAGCAAAGAAGGCCAGCCCACACGCCATGGCTGTGATATTCACCCTGTTCATTTTTCTTAAGCCCTGAGGTGAGTATTAAACCATCCCACCATCTGCTCCCAGGCTAGCGTCGCTTCCACTTCGTTGTAGCGTTCCGGAGTGGCATCATTAAAGAAACCGTGCACAGAATTCTCATGAATATGTCCTTCATGGGTAACGCCGGCGGCTGCCAGTGCTTGCTGGTAGGCAGGCCATGCGCCGACCAGGCGTGCGTCGAGTCCACCGTGCTGAACCTGTATCGCTGCCTTGATGTTTGACACCTGGTCCAGGGGTGCTGCACCACCATAGAAAGGCACCGCTGCAGCAAGGTCGGAACCCAGGCGAACGGCCATTTGATTGGAGACGCCACCACCGTAGCAGAACCCGGTAATACCGATCTTGCCGGTGCAATCCTCGCGATTTTTCAGCCACAGGGCTGCGGCGACTATATCTTCGAAACGTTTGTCACCATCGAGCTGACTGAACAATTGTCCGCCTTGATAGTCGTCACCGGGGTAGCCACCTACCGAGGTGAGTACGTCTGGTGCGAAGGTCATAAAATTTTGTAGTGCCAGGCGTCTTGCTACGTCTTCGGTGTGGGGATTAAGGCCGCGGTTTTCATGAACCACAACAATACCCGGTAGTGGGGTTGATTGTGCAGAGCGGCTGTCGGCGCTGAAGGGTCGTACCAAATATCCTCGAATATATCCATGTCCTTCAGGAGAAGGCAGGGGGACATATTCGGCGCGGATACGTTCATCATCGCGGGAGACCTGCTGCCCCATGGCATAGTCTGGCATCAGTGCATCTGCAATGGCGCTGGTCGTCAGACCGGCGACGGCAAACTTTTTCAGGCCATTGAGGAAAGAGCGGCGATCGATTTCGCCGTGGATGAACTCGTCGTAAAGCTGAACTGCTTCGCGGGGGACTGTGCGTCTTTCTTTGTTGGACATGGGGTTCTCCCTGATCACTTGATTAATTTTTATTTGCGTCGTTTTTGCCAGACATCGCTGCACTCTTCCGGCCTATGGGTTGATGTATACTGCTTGTGCCGGATTGAGTCTGTTTTAGAATGTTTGTCTTATTCTGTTCATTCGCTGAAAAATATCAATCCTTTTTTTGTTTTTCTATACCGAATGCAAGGCAATACGATTGCCTTCACTGTCGATAACCAATGCGCGTTGGCCAAAATTGCCTATTTCGTGGGCACCCTGTTCAATATTGCCGCCAAAATCTTCCACCATATCCACCGCTTCCTGCAGTCGGCCGTCGACATTGAAATATACAAGAATGCCGTTGGTAGAAGGCTTGGCATCCTCACTGGTAAATAGACAACCCGCCACTTCATCTTCTTCATGGGAGAATACCGACACCCCTGGAAATTCTTCCGCGATACCCAAATCCAATACATTGGTATAAAAACCAACGGCTCGCTCCATGTCTGTAACCGGAATATCAAACCAATTTATTTTATGCGCCATTTTTATTTTCCTGTTTATTTTTTAATTATTAACTCAAGCTATAAAAATCTCGACTTAGGTAGACAGTTTATACTGTTATTTATCTATATAGGAGTCGAGAACAATGAACCGGAGAGCAGAGCACGATATATCCAGAAAGTTAAAAGTATTAAATCATGCAAAAGAGATCGGCAACATTGCCAAGACATGCCGTTATTTTGGGATATGTCGGGAAACATTTTATACATGGAAGCGAGCTTATGAATCCCGTGGAGAAAAAGGCCTAATTGATAGTCGACCTTGCCCGGAAAATCATAAATTACGTGTCCCCAAAGCCATAGAAGAGAAAGTAGTTTACTTGAGATCTACCTATCATTTTGGACCAGATATGATCGTGTGGCATCTTCAGCGCTACCACAATATCAAGTTATCTCGTAATGGTTGTTACAACGTTTTAGTCAGAAATAAACTGAATCGACTCCCTGAAAATATAAAAAAACGATCCCGTAACAAGTTTAAACGCTACGAGAAAAGAGTGCCTGGGCATCACGTTCAAGTAGATGTTAAGTTTCTATTTTTTAAGGATAAACTAGGAAGGCGCATCAAACGGTTTCAGTATACGGCCATTGATGACTGCACACGCATCAGAGCGCTTAAGATCTATCAGCAGCATACTCAATCCAGCTCAATTGATTTTATCAATTATGTGGTTGATAAATTTCCTTTCAGAATAAAAACGATACGCACTGATAATGGTCATGAATTCCAAACTAAATTCCATTGGCATATCGCCGACCTGGATATGTTGCATGTTTACATCAAACCGGCAACACCGCGATTAAATGGAAAAGTGGAGCGATCCCACCTAACAGATCAGCGTGAGTTCTACCAGATTCTTGAATATACCGGCGATGTTAACCTACGAAAAAACTCGCCCAGTGGGAGGACTACTATAACTTCCTAAGACCTCATTCTGCGCATATGGGAAAAACACCTTATGAGAAACTTAAACAACGTATGTTAGGATGAAAATGCACTGTCAGCCTAAGTCGGATAAAAGACAAGTCGAAAACTTTATCCTTAACTGGTCAATATTCAAAGTGCATTTCTTTCTGAAATAGCGACACGCATCGTGCTGCCACTTGGTAATGCAGCATTATTTAATTATCATGCGATGGATAAACTAACACCCGAGATTACCTATCGGGACGAAAAGCTATTACTAATTATTACGCCACAGATTTCACCTGTGCCAGCGAAGCTTTTAACAAAACCAATAGAGTCACTATCTCACTTCAGGGAAAACATTCTGCAGTCACTGGATTTTGCTATTAGCGGCATTTAATTTGATAAATCCAGTATCAATCTCGGGCTGATTCCAGATCAACCTTACTTGATGCAGAATTGATTAGTATGCTCAGAGTGAGTTTTAAATTTAATTTGTACTTTTTCACTTTTCACTTTTCACTTTTCACTTTTCGCTTTCCGCTTTCAGCGTTGATTCTAAATCAATCCCACTGACCACAGCACACACACCGTGGCAAAGGATACCAGGCCACCCACCAGGGTGGCACCGCCATAGCTGAACACGGCATCGGCTACACTAAGTTTGGTAAGGGAGGTGCATATCCAGAAATAACTGGAGTTCACATACTTGATAATTACCGAGCCACTGGCGCCGGACAGCATTGCCGCTTCCGGCGACAGGCCCAAAGTGCCAAGCATGGGGGCAGACAATGAGGCAGCCGTGATCACCCCCACTGTGGTGGAACCGGTGATCATATTGCCGATAATGCCCAGGGCAAATGGCAACAGGATTGTGGGCAAACCATAATCAGCAAAGGCGCCGGCAATAAAATCTACTGCCGGAGTGCCACGCAGAATAGCACTCAGACTACCGCCCAGACCTGTGACCACCAGAATCATTGCCGAGGTGCGCAGGCCTTCCTCTACCCACTTGTCTTTGGCATTGGTGCGGTCCGCTTCGTTGGTGATATTGCGATAGGCCAGCCAGACACCGATGGACAGCGCCACCACCGGCCAGCCCAGATAAGTGAAGATTGTTTTCAGAATATGTCCGTCAGGAAAGGTCAACGCCACCACACTTTGCATGCCAATCAGCACGATGGGAATGACGATTGGTGTATAGGAACTCAGGGTGCTGGGTAATTGCCGCGTGTCATCTGCAGAAAAATCGATATCTTTAAATTCTTCGGAGCCCATGGTCTTGATGCGCGGTCCGGCAACATACACTCCCCAGGCCCAACAACTCAAGCTACCCAGCAGACAGGCAACGGAACCAAAAATAATGGTTTTGCCAATGTCGGCGCCAAGCAGCGCTGCGGCAGCCAGTGGTCCGGGGGTAGGCGGAACGATGGCATGAGTTAACTGCAGCGCACCCACCAAACCGGTGGACATTACCGCGATCCCCACACTCATGGCGCGCGCAGAGGAATGCACCAGCGGATTGAGAATAACAAAGGCGACATCGGAAAAAATCGCGATACCGATAATGAAACCTGTCAGGGTCAGCGCCAGCGGCATACGTTTGGAGCCCACCAGGTTCACCATGGATTTGGTGATCACCTGAATCGCGCCAGTATGCTTTAACGCCTCGGCAATGATGGAGCCCAGCACGATGACCACGCCGATACCGCCAAGGGTATTACCAAAACCGGTTTCAAAAGCATCAATGAAATTATTTTGTTGAACCCCCGGCAGAATGCCGAACAACATAATGGGAATCAGCAGAGCAAAAAACACATGCCATTTCCATTTTGCGATGAGAAAAAGCAGAAGAAAAATTAAAACAGCAAAACCACCGAGGGAGACCGCTGCATTCATATTGACCGCTGTGGATGGATCCAAAACAAAACCCCTTGGTGTTATTTATTTTAGCCAGGGCGATTTGCTATCGCTTTGGCGGATATCGGCCTGCGACCTTCTTTCGCCCTACTTTTCACTTGTACCTTGTATTTTGTGCCTTCATGCCGGACATCGCTGCGCGCTTCCGGCCTATTTGTCCTGCTTACGACTTGCGACTTGTGACTGCCTTTTACTTTTCGCGTCCCATATAACCCTGCGCAATAGTGTCAATAGCAACAATAGCATTACGCGCAGCCTGGGTTCCCCATGAGCCGTAAAAGACGATGCCGTAAAGCGTCTTTTTATCTTTCCCACCAAAAGCTACACCATGCATGCCCTCGGGACCCGGGATAGAACCCAAAAAGGTGCCATCGGGTGCAAATACATCGGCAGAGCGACCGGTCGCCACATACAAACGGCCTTCGCTGTCTATGGCAGAACCATCACCACCCTGACCACCTTGCAACTGACCAAAGTCACGTTGCTTGGTTAAAGACCCGTCTGCCTCAACATCAAAGGCCACCACGGTGCCGCCATTGGTGGCATAGAGTGTTTGTTCATCGGCGCTGAGGATAATGCCGTTGGCACCCGGAACATCCCCGTAGGTGCTGGTATTGCCCTGCGCATCTGCATAAAACACACCGGTGCCGGAGATGGAAAAATAAACGCCGCCTTTGGCATCCACGGTGAGGTCATTCATGACCCCGCCGACGCATTCCAATGGCTCGCCGTTGAAGGTATTGGTGAGTATTTTTCGTTCCGGCTCCAGTTGCTCGATGCCGGTGCCGATACCGCGGGTAGCAACATATAGTGCACCGTTCTTGCTGCGCGAAACCGCACCGGCAACATTAATGTCATCATGAATAATGCGGGCCAGCCCGGTTTCAGGATCCAGTTCCATGACATTGCCAGCATCATTGTTGGCGAATTGCATGGTGCCATTTTCACCAGCAATGGGGCCGTCAGCATTATTGCCATGCCAACGCCATACCACTTGCCAGACTTTGCCGCCCTGAATAACACCTGGAATAGATGATGCGGCGGGCAGGCTTGGCATCGGTGGTGATGAACTGTCATCTGGCCCTTCACCAAATTGAATAGACGGCGGAGCAATGTTGCAGCCAGCAATGACATCAGCAAAGCGGGGATCCAGCCTCGCCTGTAGTAAATTACCACGATCAAAAGTAGATGACGGCTGTTGTGCAGATGCGACGAATGAAAATCCTAATAGTAATGCCAAGCTGATTGTTGTTTTCATGATTGCCTCTTTGTATGACAGGTATTTTTTTCTTTTGGTCTTTGGTCGCCTTCAGGCGATTTTCAATCGCCATGGCGGATATCGGCCTGCGGCCTTCTTCCGCCCTACACTCTTTTCACTTTTAACTTGTACCTTGTACCTTTCAACGCTCTTGAGCCAAAAACTCCAAGGCCGCCTGCACGCCACCTTTATTGTGCGGCACACCGGCAATACCCAATCCCATTTCCACTCCACTCAAGGTGCCGGCCATCATCAGGTCATTGAAGTCGCCAATATGTCCGATGCGGAAAACTTTTCCTTTCACTTTACCCAGGCCCATACCCAGTGACATATTAAAGCGATCCAGAATAGTTAAACGTAGCTCATCGGCATCAAGGCCATCAGGCATCATTACTGCGGTAGTTGAATTGGAAAACTCATCATCATTGAGACACAGATTTTCCAGGCCCCAGGCAGCCACCGCCACACGCGTGGCTTTAGCCAGGCGGGCATGGCGCGCCAGAACATTATCCAGACCTTCTTCACTCAGCATGTTTAACGCTTCATCCAGGCCATAAAGTAAATTGGTGCCTGGTGTATAGGGAAAGTAACCGCGGGCATTGTTGTCCAGCATTTCCTGCCAGCGCCAGTAGGAATGATGCGCTGTTGAGGTCTTGCTGCAGGTCAGCGCTTTTTCGCTGACTGCGTTGAAGCACAGGCCCGGAGGTAACATCAGCCCCTTTTGCGAGGCGCTAATGGTGACATCAACGCCCCATTCATCATGTCTGTAATCCGAACAAGCCAGAGAAGACACAGCATCCACCATAAACAGCGCGGGATGATCCGCAACATCAATCGCTTTACGAATCTCACTGATGCGACTGTTGATACCGGTAGAGGTTTCGGTATGCACGGCCAGCACCGCTTTGATGGTGTGATGTGTATCTGCTTTCAGCTTTTCTTCCACAGTGCCGGGATCGATACCATGACGCCAATCGCCGGGCACAAAATCAATTTCCAGTCCCAGCTTCTCCGCCACATTTTTCCACAGGGTGGCAAAGTGACCGGTTTCAAAAGCCAGCACCTTGTCACCTGGTGATAATGTATTTAATAAAGACGATTCCCAACCGCCAGTTCCAGAAGCGGGAAAGATAATCACCGGCGCTTTGGTTTTAAACAGTGCGGCAAGCTTTTCCATGAGCCGAAATGTCAGCTCTGGAAAATCCGGGCCACGGTGATCCACTGTGGGAAAGGCCATCGCCTGCAGTACTCTATCAGGCACATTGGATGGACCAGGGATTTGCAGAAAATGTCTGCCGGGGTTATATTTTTTGTCGTTCATAATTCTCTCTGTATAGCTTCGCCCGGCGGATATCGGGCTGCGCCCTTCTTCCGCCCTAGGCCCTTCTTTCGTCTTACAAAAATTTCTACTTCAGGTTGGAATAGTCTGTATTGCTCATCAGGAATACCTGCGGACGCAACAATGGCACGTTGTATTTCAGGCGCAGCGCTGTCCAGGCGGGATCGGCCCCGAAGCCAGCCCATACTTCTTCACGGTGGGCACGATCGCGATAAGCCAACATCCAGATCAGCGTGTTGGGTCTCTCAAGATCCTGCCAGACACCTATAATTTCTGCACCATGCTTCTCGAATAGAGCAACTTCTTCTTCGCGAAAGCGTTGGTGTAAGGCGTCAATGCCTCCTTCGAAATTATCAACGCCATCCCGTTCCGGATCAGCGGTATACATACGCAGTTCAAAGCAGCGCGCATTGGCATCTACATTGGAAGCAACTTCGGCAGGAAGCTGACCGCGTGGACCACAGGCGGGCAATGGGGTGTTGCTCTGTGCTGCCATGGCCACATTGGAGAGCAAGAAGGCTTGCGCAAGGACCAGCGCAAAGCCGGCCAATTTGGTACTTGTTAACAGTATTTTTTTTGTCATTAGGTTTATCTCTGGTTTGGGTTGTTGTTTTAATCTTGTCTAGTAAGCCTTCCACTAGCTTCGCCCGGCGGATATCGGCCTGCGGCCTTCTTCCGCCCTACATGTTTTCGTCATTCATTTCTCTGAAGGTAATCAGCGTTGTTATTATTAGCAACAGCCAATGCAGTATATGAACCCTGCGGGACATTATCCAGCCTGAGTTGAAATGTGCATCTGAGTATTACATCCTCACCCCCATACTTATATACTCATGTCTTTCTTGCTGCCAATAACAGGACAAGCACCATGATCCGACTATTGATTTCCGCCCTGACTTTAATGCTGTGCACTTCCCTGACCATGGCCCAGCGTGAAGATGCCGCGAACCAGAATCCCGAGCAAAATTACCTGGTCGATGGCAACTGGGCACAGGTGCCAGGTGGCGCATGGGATGGCTCTACCTCCTGGATAACAACAAATGGCAAGGGTCAGGTTGTTGTATTGGTGCGCACGCCGCCCTATGTACGAATATTTAACCGCGATGGCAGCTTTGTGAAATCCTGGAGCAGCGATTTCGAAATTGGCAGTGCCCACAGCATTACTCTTGATGATGAAGGAAATTCCTGGATCAGCGATTCTGCCAGGCATGTGATTCACAAATTCAGTACTGAGGGCGAGCTGCTGATGACGCTGGGCATATTGGATGAAGCCGGGGATAACGCTTCAAGTGATAAATTCAACCAGCCCAATCATGTATTCATTGCTGATAATGATGATATTTATGTGTCAGACGGCTATGTGAACTCCCGGGTTGTGCATTTTTCAGGGGACGGTAGTTTTAAACGCATTATTGGTGGTGAAAAAGGCACCGGCCCGGGACAGTTCCAGGCAGTGCATGGTGTTGCTCTGGATTCGCGCAATCGCATTATCATCAATGACAGTGAAAATTTTCGCGTGCAAGTGTGGAGCCCCGAAGGTGAGTATATTGAAAGCTGGCCTTACCCATCACGCGGCGGTATTGAAATAATGGACGATGACACGATGTACATCAGCGATGTAAACGAAGGCACAGTCAGCATCGTCAAAGATGGAGTATTACTGGATACCGCCTATGCACTGCGCGCCCACGGATTGGGAGTAGAAAGTGACGGGACTATTTATACTTCGGGTGCGTCACGGATGACGTCCTACAAACTTACACGGAAAAAATGATCTGATTTGGCTGAGCGTTCTTCGTCGGATGACGCTGCGCTTATCCGACCTGTTTATCCCATAAAGAATAAAAAATACAGCCTTCTGATTAATTTATGATTTTTACATGTAGGTACTTACGGAACCAAGGAACTTTCTACTTATATCTTTGAATTCATTCGGGGTTGAAACCCCTCCTACATACTTTCAACTTGTACCTTGTAACTATTCCATCAAGGCCAAAATCTCTTCTGTCTTTTGCTCCATCAATGCAATATCCCCACGCGATTCAACATTCAATCGCACCACCGGTTCGGTATTGGACATGCGCAGATTGAAACGCCAGTGGTCAAAACTCACGCTAACCCCATCTGTGTAATCAACATCAATAGCATCATCTTTATAGTGTGCCAACACTTTTTCGATAACGGCTTTGGCATCAGCCACTTCGCGATTGATCTCGCCACTGGCCGGGAAACGGGCGATGCATTCTTCTACCAGCTGCGACAATGGTTTGCCCGAAGTACACATTATTTCCAGCACCAGCAACCAGGGCACCATACCGCTGTCGCAGTAGAAAAAGTCGCGGAAATAATGGTGGGCGCTCATTTCACCGCCATACACAGCATCCACTTCACGCATTTTTTCCTTGATAAAAGCGTGGCCAGATTTACTCAGCACCGCTTCGCCACCATTGGCTGCAACCAGCTCCTGCGTATTCCAGACCAGTCGTGGATCGTGAATGATTTTGCTACCCGGACTCTTCTTCAAAAAAGCTTCTGCCAACAAGCCAACAATATAATAGCCCTCAATAAAGCCGCCTTTTTCGTCGAAGAAGAAACAGCGGTCAAAATCACCATCCCAGGCAATAGCCACATCGGCATTATTTTTTAGTAATGCATCTTTAGTGGGTTGACGATTTTCCGGTAACAGAGGATTGGGAATTCCGTTGGGGAAGTTGCCATCAGGCTCATGATGCATTTTTATAAACTCAAACGGCAAATGAGGTTCCAGTAAATCGACAACAGGGCCCGCGCCGCCATTCCCTGCATTACATAGCACTGTAAGCGGTTCTAAATTATTGATATCAATATAGGAAAGCAGGTGTTTTATATAATCTTCTTTCACATCAACTTGTGAGACGCGACCCTTCTTTGACGCCATATCAAATTCATTTTTCTCTGCCAGCTGACGAATTTCTACAAGCCCGGTATCAGCACTGACCGGTTTGGAGTTTTCCCGCACAAACTTGATACCGTTGTAATCTTTTGGGTTGTGGCTGGCAGTCACAACAATGCCTCCATCCACGCCAAGAAAGCTGGTGGCAAAGTAAATCTCCTCGGTACCACACTGGCCGATATTCGACACATCCACACCTGAGTCGGTGAGACCGCGTATCAAGGCTTCGCACAGCGATTTGCTACTCAGGCGAATATCAAAACCCACTACCACTTCCTTGGG
The DNA here is from genome assembly GCA_018698975.1 of Gammaproteobacteria bacterium. GTDB lineage: Bacteria > Pseudomonadota > Gammaproteobacteria > Pseudomonadales > Pseudohongiellaceae > Eutrophocola. The sequence continues at coordinate 26,618 of JABIPQ010000109.1, read as the reverse complement.
TTTGATGAATGCCGCATAAGCCTGACCAATACGATAGGCAATCTCTTCATTTAACTGATCAGGAATACGACCACGCACGTCGTAGGCTTTAAAACAGGTTATTTCACGCAAGGAATACTGCTCCATTTATGTTGAAAAACTATTTTGAAAATCTATGGATAAATTAATACAAATTATTTTCAAAATAATATTGGCTGGCTTCCATAAAGCCCGGCACCGAACCGCAATCAAAACGGCGCCCTTTAAATTTATACCCCAGCACACCATTACCATGGATAGCTTGCGTTAATAGCGCATCGGTAATCTGAACTTCATTATTTCTGCCCGGTGCTGTGTCACGAATGATGTCAAAAATATCCGGCGTTAAAATATAGCGGCCAATGATGGCCAGGTTGCTTGGCGCCTCACTGGGATCAGGCTTCTCTACCATGTCAGTTATTTTAATTAATCCGGGCTCTATTTCTTCACCGGCAATAACACCATATTTGTCGGTTTCATTTTTCGGCACTTCTTCAATGGCAACAATGCTACACTTGTGTTTTTTGTAGAGCTCAACCATTTGCGACAACACGCCCTGATCTGGAGAATAACAAAGGTCATCAGCCAGCACCACGGCAAAGGGCTGGTCACCGATTAAAGTCTCACCGGTAAGGATGGCATGGCCCAGGCCTTTCATTTCAATCTGACGGGTATAGGAAAAGGTGCAGTTTTCGATGACATAACGAATCTGCTCCAGTAGCCCTTCCTTGTCGGTACCGGCAATCTGATGTTCCAGTTCGTAATTTATATCAAAATGATCAGCCAGAGCGCGCTTGCCGCGTCCGGTAATAATCGCCATGTTATCCATCCCCGCCGCCATGGCTTCTTCAACACCATATTGGATCAAGGGCTTATTAACGATGGGCATCATTTCCTTGGGCATGGATTTGGTAGCCGGCTGCAGGAAATAAACATTTTTTAATCATAGAGTCAGACATATTTTCTTTTTTAAATTATCAAAAAATTATAGTTTCTGTTTCTTATATAGAAGGATAAAGGATAAAGGGGGTAAACATTAAAGCTCACCTGAGCCTGCTCACCTTTATCCTTTATCCTTTTTCCTTTTTCCTTTTTTCTTCTTCTTTCAGCTTTGCGTGAATTCTCGGGCAAACTTCGTTCGCCATGCCGGACATCGCTGCGCTCTTCCGGCCTACTTTCCACTTCTACCTTGTACCTTGTACCTTGTACCTTGCAACTAATGATCTAAGTCTGCACCCGCCCATAAATATCATCATAGCGAACGATATCGTCTTCTCCCAGATAATCACCACACTGCACTTCTATCAGAATCAGCTCACCGGCGGCGGGGTTTTCCAGACGATGCTTGGTCTCAATCGGGATATAGGTGGATTGATTTTGTTCCAGGGTAAATTCCTTTTCGCCTACCGTTACTAAAGCAGTGCCTTGCACCACAATCCAGTGCTCTGCTCGCTTGTGATGCATTTGTAGCGAAAGTGCAGCACCAGGATTTACCTTGATGCGCTTGACCTGAAAACCATTGCCTTCAGCAAGCCCCTCGTAAGAGCCCCAGGGCCTGAAAACTTGCACATGGCTGTCACTTTCAGGCCGACCGGCACTTTTGATGACATCCACAATATCCTTCACTTCCTGAACTCTGTCTTTGGCTGACACCAGGATAACGTCTGCTGTTTCAACCACCACAGCATCTTCAATACCTATCATGGCGACCAGGCGGGACTCGGCATGAATATAGGAATTACTGACATTTTTAAGAATTACATCACCACGATTTACATTGCCATTTTCATCCGCTTCACCGTGCTCCCATAAGGCAGACCAGGCACCCAGATCATTCCATCCCGCATGCAGAGGAACCACTACGCCAGCGCTGGTGTTTTCCATCACCGCATAATCAATGGAATCCGCCGGGCAGCGACTGAATATATCTTTCGGGATGCGTTTAAAGTCCAGATCCGCTTTGCATTTTTCCCAGGCCTGACTACACACCTTGAGAATTTCTGGTGCATGGCTGGCCAGCGCATCAAGGTAAACCTGGCTGGTAAACATAAACATGCCACTATTCCAGTAATACTCCCCGCTTTCAAGATAGCCCCGAGCGGTTTCCAGATCCGGTTTCTCCACAAAACTTTCTATGGCAAAGCCCTGCTTTATGGCTTCTCCACGGCGAATATAACCATAGCCGGTTTCAGGCTGATCAGGCAAGATGCCGAAGGTAACCAGCGCCTTTTCGGCAGCCTGAATTGCCCCTTCAGCAATTACTTTATGGAATGCCGGGATATCATCGATCAAATGGTCTGCTGCCAGTACCAGCAAGGTAGGATTTTCTGCGTCTTCTGCAGCGGCCAATGCAGCCAGTGCAACAGCCGGTGCGGTATTTTTGCCTTCGGGCTCGAGGATAATGGTGACGTCTTCCAGAGCATAGTCCAGATCAATATTACGCAGTTGTTCAGCTACCAGAAAACGATGCTCCTGGTTACACACCACAATGGCAGGCCCGACATCAGCAAGTCCTTGCAGGCGCTGAATGCTTTGCTGGAATAGCGATGGAGAATCCGCCTGAAAAGACACAAACTGTTTAGGATATAACTTGCGTGACACGGGCCATAATCTGGATCCGACTCCGCCGCACATAATTACCGGTCTTATCATTGGTCTTCCTCACCCTGCCTGATGGCTATTCGCGAAAAGATTTTTCTTTTTGTATTTTTTACAGCAAGCAAGCCGTTATCGGCTATCCTTGCCTACTCCTGTTTCAGGGAACAAGGATTATAAAGACTTTCCAGGCAAATAATCAGGGTCAGCACCCCTTTTTTTAACTGCGCTGCCTGTCCTGCAAACCCTGAAAAGAACGGATTAATCAGTGGCTGTAAACGCCGCAGGCGCCACCCACCTTCGAATCCCCGGTTTGTCCGGAATCAATTTAGCCGTAATAGACTCTAGGGTTTCCGCGGAGATATCTCTATAATGGTGTTTTTCGCAGGGAATCCGGACCAGTCCGGTAATCACAGATGTCTTCAGAATTTTTTACAGCACAAAACCAATACAACAAAGATGAATTAATCGCCTGTGGTCATGGCGACATGTTTGGCCCGGGAAATGCCAAACTGCCGACCGACAATATGCTTATGTTTGACCGGATTTTGGAAATCAATTCCGACGGCGGCAGTGAAGGTAAGGGGCATATCATTGCAGAATTGGATATTAATCCTGAGCTGTGGTTTTTTGATTGCCACTTCAAAGGTGATCCTGTCATGCCTGGCTGCCTTGGGCTTGATGCCATGTGGCAACTTGTAGGTTTCTATCTGGGCTGGCGGGGTAATCCTGGCAAAGGACGTGCTCTGGGTTGTGGAGAAGTAAAATTTACTGGCGAAATTCTCCCGCAAAACCAGAAAGTCACTTACGAACTGGATATCAAACGCCTGATTGAGCGTAAGCTCATCATGGGCATTGCCGATGGTAAGGTTTCAGTTGATGACAAGGTCATTTATACTGCGAAAGGCTTGAAAGTAGGCTTGTTCAAACCAGATGAAACACTGGGTTAGTGAATGGACGCAAGCCGGATAATTCTTTAATACCAAATACCTGAACTAGACACCTGAAATTTTCCTGTCAGGGCTTTTCAGGAACCAATTTAAGAGGCATTACTATGCGACGAGCCGTCGTAACGGGCATGGGCATCGTATCCTGTCTGGGTCTGGATAAAGCAAGCGTACTTGATTCACTGCAACAGGCACGGAGCGGGATAAGTTTCCGCCCTGACTATGAAGAAATGGGCATGCGCAGCCATGTTGCTGGCGCTATCGACATTGACTTGTCCGACCATATCGATCGTAAAGCCTTACGCTTCATGGGCGATGCCGCCGGTTTTGGCTATATCGCGATGGAACAAGCTATCAAAGATGCTGGCCTCGACGAAACCGATGTCTCCAACATCCGCTCCGGTATTATTATGGGCGCTGGTGGTTCCTCAACTGAAGATATGGTCGAGGCCGCAGACATCCTGCGCGAAAAAGGCCTTAAAAGAGTCGGTCCTTATCGTGTCACACGAACCATGGGCAGCACAGTATCAGCCTGTCTGGCAACGCCTTTCAAGATCAAAGGCGTCAACTACTCCATCTCTTCAGCCTGTTCCACCAGTGCGCACTGTATTGGTAATGCGCTGGAGCTTATCCAGCTGGGCAAACAGGACATCTTGTTTGCCGGTGGTGCAGAAGCTGAGCACTGGTCACTAAGCTGTATGTTTGATGCCATGGGTGCACTTTCTACTAAATATAATGGCACTCCAGGCAAAGCTTCCCGCGCCTATGACGCCGATCGCGATGGTTTTGTTATTGCCGGTGGCGGTGGCGTGCTGGTAGTAGAAGAACTCGAACATGCGCTTGCTCGTGGCGCAAAGATTTATGCAGAAATCACAGGCTATGGTGCCACCTCTGACGGCTATGACATGGTCGCCCCTTCCGGAGAAGGTGCCGTGCGCTGCATGCAGATGGCCATGGCTACTGCCAACAATTCCGTTGATTACATTAATGCCCATGGCACCAGTACACCGGTTGGTGATGTCACCGAGATCGGAGCAGTAAAAGAAATGTTTGGTGACAATATACCCGCGATCAACTCTACCAAATCACTGTCGGGCCACTCATTAGGGGCTGCCGGCGTTCAGGAAGCTATCTATAGCTTGCTGATGATGGAGAATAACTTTATTTGTGAATCGGCCAATATCGAGAACCTGGATGAAGCGATAGCAGGTGTTCCGGTGGTCAGAGAACGTCAGGACGATGTGACCTTAAACACCATCATGTCCAACAGCTTTGGTTTCGGCGGCACCAACGCCACGCTGGTATTTGAACGTTTGCAGAAATAACAGGATTATTTATTCCGTAAACTTCGAATGACAGAAGCTGGACAGAGCTGAAAGGAAATAGGCACCATACGATGAAACTGCTTTTAAACTCTGTCTTGTCAATTGCTCTGGCTGCAGGTGTCACTCTTTGTTTACCTGCAGCAGCGCAAGACTCCCTGCTTGATTCTTCCTCAACAAAATTACCTATCATTCGCAGTACTGTTCTGCCCGCGGATGAAGCATTTTCCATGAATGCCATAATAGAAGCTCCCGATACGCTTGTGTTGTACTGGGAAATAAAAGAAGGCTACTACCTTTACAGAAAAAGTATCTCTGCCTCAGACACCCATGGCAATTCAATAACAATCGGTGAATTACCCACAGGCGCTGTGCATAGCGATGAGTTTTTTGGCGAAGTTAAAGTTTACTTCGACAGACTCCTGCATCGTTTTCCCCTGACCTCTCTTGCCATGGAAAACAACAAAGTGGCCTTTACCCTCCAATACCAGGGTTGTGCGGAAGATTTATATTGCTATCCGATGCAGAAAAGAGAAATTGAACTAACCCTTCCGGAATAATAACAAGAATGTAGGGCGGAAGAGCGCAGCGATATCCGCCGAAAAGTCTCAAGTCTCAAGCAGGCGTCTTGCAGACGCCTTGCCGGATATCGCTGCGCTCTTCCGGCCTACATCCTTTCCACTTGTAACTTGTAACTATTTCTCAACCGTATAAGTCAAATCCACACTCTGACTAACCCCGGTTTCTACTTCCATTTTCAAGCGCTCGCTTAGAATATATTCGAGGGTCAGAGAATTTTCGCGGTCGAATAATCCGATGTCATAGCGCATGAATAAATTGGGTCTGATGAACTTGCCTAATCCCAAAGCGCTGTCTCGGTAATCAGCGCTGGTCTTGATTTCTACGGTATCAAGACCAAGGCCATTTCTTACACTGTTTGTTAGTCCCTGGCCTTTTTCCAGTCCAAGATTGGCAATTGCCCCCAGCATATTGTCACCATCCTGGTTGCCAATATTCTGAAAGGAACGGCCGGTGACCAGCAAAGAAAGAATTTCACTTTCAGGCAACGCAGGAGTGGAGAACAATTGCCCCTGCAAACTGTTCATGGTGCCGCTCATTTGTAAACCTACCTGGGCATTGGTGGTATTGCGCAACGCTCTGATATCAAGCGCCGGATTTAGCGGGTTTCCCAGAAACAACAGTTTGCCGTTTTCAATCAACAAACGCTGTCCATACATTGAGTAATTACCAGTGGGAATTTCAAGCTCGCCATAGGCAAGCAAGGGACGATCAATACTTTGTTCCAGTAATAAATCGCCGTTCAGATTCAGGTCCAGACCAAAGCCTCGAAAACGTACCTCCTCGCCAAGCCCCAGCATCACATCCATGGTTACCGGGATACGCCCAAGCAGACCCTCATTATTTGCCTGCACAGATCCTTCAAGTTCTGGAGGAATATTTACCACCACAACATCCCTTGAAAGACTGACAAAGCCATTGCCTAGCAGCGCCATATTGCTACTAATATCGAGATCAAACTTCTGCATCACCAGCGCACCGCTTATGTCCAGAACATTGTCGGTGAAGGTAACAAGCAGATCCGGATTGACAGCCACTTGAGTACCCGGGCTATTAAGAATCTCGAAATTCTCTCCTGTTACTTCAAGGCGCAAAGTACGAGTACTAATAAAGGGCCTGCTTAACAAGCTGTCAAAACTCACCTGACCATCGCCAGAGGATGCATCACCGCTAATAGTAATCTGATTGTCCTGCTCACTGTGCAAGACGAGATTTATCTCTTCCAATGACAAGCCAAATTCGGGCAACTCAAAACTGCCATTACTGAAGTTCGAATCAAATGTCAGCAACGGCCGGGTAAGGTTGCCCGCAATCTGCCCACTAGCCTGCAACTCTCCTGCCGGATTGAGAAGGTTTGGCACCAGTGCTTCCAGCCAGGCAATATTGTTGAAATCAAGTTCAAACTGACCGGCCAATATTTCATTATCATTGAGAGAAGCCTGACCACTAAATGTACCCTGAAAATCCAGACCGCCGGATTCCGGAACATAAACCTGAAATGCAGATTCCAGCAACCATTGCCCACTATCACGGCTTAAGTCCAGTTGTACTTCATCAAGGCCATAACTCTCTACTTTTGGCGTCAGGGATTCCTCATCCTCGGTAACAGGAATTACCACACCCAGCATCAGATCCCGCGGTGAAAAAATAAAATTCAATTGTGTTGATGCCCAATTGCCACCCAGCCCAGAGAATGAAGATTGCACATCGGTTCTGCCGTCAATAAAACTATTGGCCGGCAAGGAGATTGCAAATTCTGCCATTAATTTTTCCAGCCCTTCCGGTCGGCTAGCCAGCACTTCACTGATTGAATTTAGGTTTGCATCCTTAATAAGCTGACTATTATTAATGTAAGACAGAGGAAAATTATCAATGAAAACTTCTCCTGAAAGACCCGCAGCGCTTTCCCAATTTCCCTGGCCACAAAGCGAAAATGTTGTCATTGCCCAGCAGTGTTGCGAAAAGCTGGCCTGCTCATTGGAGGCTATTATTTCTAACGGCTGGCTTAGCTGCCAGTCACCAAAATCAGATTGCAAACCCATAGCGGAGATTACGCCATTCCAGATGTCATTCTGAACTCCCCCGGATGCACGTGCCTGCAAGCTGAATAAAGAGGACTGAGTTTCCATAGAAATTACATGCTCAGGCAAGGTACCTGACACAAACAGTTCACCACCGGAAAATACCAGGGTGTTACTTCCTTCGCCCCACGCCAGGTTGGCGAAATTTAATTCAATCTGGTTGTCACTGCCGTCATAGCGGGCTTGTGCTTCCAGCGCATCCAATTGCAACTGGATCGATTCATTACGGTAAGAAATATCCGACCCGCTCAAGGAGCCATTGATACGTGGCAATTCAGTTGAACCGCTTAACCGGCCTTCACCGTTAAGCATGCCATCAAGTGAGAAGAGCAATCTGCTGAGCGCCGGTGCCTGCAGTCTCCAGTCAAGATTCAGCTCAGGACTTAATGAGCCATTTAAGGCCAGAACATTGCCCCCCGCTTCAAGATTTATATTCAGCTGTTCAAGCTGACCGTTGGATAAGGCAAGATCACCCGAACCGGTCAGAGGAAAACTATTGATATCACCGGCCAAGTCATCAATAGAAACCATCGTCATCATCAGCTCATCTGTTATGTCTATATTGACACTGCCGTTACCGGCAAGAGAGACCAGTTCCAGATCCTGAAGTAAGTCGCCATCTGTAAAGTTATCCAGATTCCAGTTAAGCGATAATGAACTGGAAAGTGAGTTTTCAGAGGCCAGGGTGTAATTTCCTGACGCCGCAATAGTCAGTTTTTCACTGTCCAGTGCAAGCTGGTTTATTTGAATAAGTTGGGCTTGATAAGTCACATTAAGCTCGGCAATTAACAATCCGAAATCCAGCACCTGGGCTTCCAGCTCACCGAGTACATCCAGTTGTTCCAGGCTTCCGCGTGTGGTGATTACACCCGCGAGGTCTTCCAGGAACTCCAGTGCCGGGAGCGACAAAGCTGTCCCGCTAACAGCGCTTACTTGATGGCGTAAATCTATGGCAAGAGAATTACCACTAAACAAACCGGGTGTCACAAGACCACTGGTTTCAACCAGCACGGGAGCCATAAGCTTATGCTGAAGATTAATTTCTGCCAGGCTGCCACTGATATTCATAGTGCCATTGGCTGCAGTCCCTGCAAGCAAGGTATTCCAGCTCAAGTTACCGTCCACAGCGTACTCTGCTGAAGCCAGATGCAAGCGGGTGGAGATGCCATTATCGTCATCCAGATTAATGCTGCCTGAAATTTCCAGGCCCGCCTGATCCAGACTACCGGACATGGTAATTCGGGCAATACGCCTGTTTTCTTCTCCCCTGAGGGTAATATTGCTAATGTCAGACTGCTCAATCAGTACAGAATATGGCGATGAAAAAAGCGTCTCCAGCAAGTCATCGATTTCTACATCTGAGTCTGCGTCCTGTGCAGGGCTTTGCCCCAGATCAATCACCAACTGTCTTACCTGCAAATTTCTGATTCTTAGCGTCTCATCAAACAAGGCCAGGGGATTCCAGGCCAGCACCAGATTTTCCATAGTGGCTGTTATGCCTGCAGGATCATCAGCAGTGACAGAAAAATTAGTGAAGGTAAGTTCATCCAGCAGCGTGCCATTTAACGCTTCCAGGGAGAAACGGTAGGAACTATTGTCAGAAGCCACATTCAGTATTCGCTTTATAGTCCAGTTGGATCCGCCTTCTGTGCCTACAGCAAGAAGCACCAGAGACAGTACCAGACCAACCAGAAATACCAGGCTTTTTACCGCAGTAATAGATATCGATTTCAGACTTTTTATTATAGTGCCAGGTGTCATAGATCAGGCCCCATAGTTATATGTAAACGCATTCCTCCGTCATCGCTCATCGCATGTGCAAGATCAACTCGTATTGGACCTATGGGCGAGAGCCAACGCATGCCAACACCAACGCTTTGTTTCCAGTCAAATTCCTGATTGGAAAAAGCATTACCGCCATCAAAGAAAACAGCGCCGCGCCAGTTATTTTTTACCGGGAAATCATATTCAACACTGCCAGTGAGCAAATGTTCACCACCAATGACTTCATTATTTGCGTTCACTGGTCCCAGGGAGCGGTATTTATAACCTCTGAGGCTCTGATCACCGCCAGCAAAGAATCGCACCGAGGCGGGGAGATCGACAGGATCCTCTATCCAGGTAGAACCGAGCTCCAATTTACCCAGAAAGCGCCCCGGACCGAAGTTGATAATGCCTTTGGCACTACCGTAAAACTGCACAAAAGTGGTATCAGAAACAATGGCATCACTTGCCCCTCTGACTTGTCCGAATAAATGCCAACCCTTTGAGGGAAAAATCAGATCATCTGCCTGTGTCTTGGACAAACTGAAACCCAGCATCGTCAGGGTGACAATATCCTGCTGCAGATCAATGGTGAAATCATCCCGGAGAAAATCAATAGAATAGGTTTCCAGCCAGCCAGAATCAGATTCCCGTCGGTAGGCTGTTTCAATTTTGAATCTATCACTATCAAAGGTGTCGGTACTTTCTGTGACATAGCCGGTACCGATACTTACACTTTCCTTGACAGGATCACTCAGAGGAATGACATAGCCCACATTGATCTGGGACCTGACCGGCGATAAGGCCAAATCACTGTTCAGATGATGACCAATAGTGTTGATATACCGGTTTTCATAAGCCGCCCTGACTCTGGGACCGGTGTCTGTGGTGAATCCAATCCCCGTTGACCAGGCGTTGCGTGCTCGCGGGACAAGCGAAATAATTACTGGCACCGCCTCTTGATTGGCCTGGGACAATTGAGGTGACACATTAACCTGACGAAAATAGCGACTTTCATCCAGATTATTGCGCTGGCTGAGCAAGCGTTCACTGCTATAAGGCTCTCCGGATTTCAGAATCACCAGGGAGTTTATAAACTCGGTAGAAAATCCAGGTACGGGTTCAATGGTGATTTCACCGAAGCTATAGCGAGCCCCTGGCTCAAAATCGATGCTTATCCCGGCCTCATAGGCCGACAAGTCTATCTGTATTTCCGAACGCAGGAAGCGCGCCGTGAAATAGCCATTTTCCACCGCTCTGGCACTTAAGGTGCTTTTTATGGACTCATATTCGCCATGGTGCAAGGGCGCGCCATGCAAAGCCGGATTTTCTGCTAAAATTGACTGAAAATACTCTTGATCCTCTATGCTTCCAGAGATGTGAATACTTACATTATTTACCGGAATTCTGTCTCGGGGAGTGATAGTCACAAGCAATTGCCATCAATTTTCCACCTCGCTAAAGCCCAGCGTGAAGGTACTTCGGTAGTAGCCCAGAGCATTGGCAGCATCACGGATATTAGTGCGCACCTGAGGGGCCAGGCGGTTGAGTCGGGATAATGGGGTATCACAGGATTCAGCACCAATACGCAGATAATTCCTGATATTAGAGGAGAGTTCATTATCAGCGCCTGCAATAATAATTTCTGCCGACTGTTGATCCTGGCCATATAAGGGGCTCAAGGTCAGAGTACTGAAAATTAGAAGCAAGGATAAATGTTTGACTGCTAACATGTTAATTTGTAGTTAAATAGCGATAAATGAGGGCAAAATCATCGAAATAGACAAAAAAGCCATAAAAAGTGCTAGTTTTACATCTTAAAACAATTATAATCTGCGCAGATTATCAATTTTAATTAAATGTGCCGATCTTGCGGGCATCGTCGGCAAAAAATACTGGAAACAAAGCATATCTCACATAATTTCGGTTTTTAACCGGCGCTCTGTGAACAAAAGCACTACCCTAAGGCTTTGTAATAGTTCAAATATTCGTTCTTCTATGCGTACGGTGACACAATGGCAGCGATCCTGGTAATAAATGGCCCGAACCTGAACCTGCTCGGCACCAGAGAGCCTGAAATTTACGGCTCATTCACTCTGGAAGATATTAATCGCTCCCTCTCCACCCTGTGTGAGGCCGGTGGCCATAAAATTCAATTTCTACAAAGTAATGCTGAAGCAGAAATTGTCGATCGGGTTCACTCGGCAAAAAAAGAAGGTGTCGATTTCATTCTGATTAACCCGGCTGCCTTCACCCATACCAGCGTCGCTCTGAGGGATGCTTTACTGGCTGTGGAAATTCCTTTTATCGAAATCCATCTGTCGAATGTACATGCTCGCGAGGAGTTTCGAAAGCATTCCTTTTTAAGTGATATTGCCGTCGGAAGCATTGTAGGACTGGGTCCGCAGGGATATGAATTGGCCCTGCAGGCAGCCCTGTCTCGAATTGGATAGTCGATCGCGCGGATTATAACCAATAAGCATTAATAGGGAATTAATAATGAGTAAATAGCGACACGGGCGTCGCTCTTTAGTAAATAATTTGTAGCTAACAAGCTGTTTAAAGCCAAAGTCCTGTTAACAGGGTAAGCAACCAGAGATTAAGAGAGAAAGAGAAAAACAATGGATATCAGAAAAGTCAAAAAGCTAATTGAATTACTCGAATCTTCGGATGTTGCGGAAATTGAAATAAAGGAAGGGGAAGAATCCGTAAGAATAAGCAGAAACTCCCCACAGACCATGTCTGCTCCCCAATACATACAGGCACCGGCGCCTGCAGCCGCTCCGCTGGCTGCTGCTGCACCAGCAAGTGAGGCCCCCGCACAGGAAAGCGCCGCTACACAACATATGGGGGATGTCATTAAGTCTCCCATGGTTGGCACTTATTACCGCTCTCCCTCACCCACCTCTCCTGCCTTCATTGAAGTGGGAAAACAGGTAAAAGTCGGCGATGTCATCTGCATCATTGAAGCCATGAAAATGATGAATCAGATCGAAGCAGACAAAGCCGGGACTGTAGAAGCCATTCTTGTTGAAGATGGTGAGCCGGTTGAATTTGATCAACCTCTGGTGAGTATCGTTTAATTATTTCTGCTCGCCAAAACCGAACTTATAAATTTTCTGATCTTAAACTGAAGCGAATCTCATGCTGAAGAAAGTATTAATAGCAAACCGCGGTGAAATCGCCTTGCGCGTGCTCAGAGCCTGCAAAGAAATGGGCATCAAGACTGTAGCGGTTCATTCCACTGCAGACCGTGACCTGATGCATGTCATGTTATCGGATGAATCCGTGTGTATTGGCCCTCCTTCCTCCACAGACAGTTACCTTAATGTTCCGGCACTCATTAGCGCCATGGAACTCACCAATGCTGATGCAGTACACCCTGGTTATGGCTTTCTTTCTGAAAATGCTGAATTTGCGGAACAGGTAGAACAATGCGGCTTTATATTTATTGGCCCGACTCCCGCGACTATTCGTTCCATGGGGGACAAGGTGTCTGCCATTGAAGTCATGCGCAAAACAGGCGTTCCTACGGTGCCTGGATCCAATGGCCCTCTGGGTACTGATGAAAAAGAAATTCTTGCCCTTGCCGCAAAGATTGGCTATCCGGTAATGATCAAAGCGGCAGCCGGTGGCGGTGGTCGTGGTATGCGTGTCGTGCAAAATGCCGGTGAATTAATTAAATCCATCCAGGTAACTAAAACTGAAGCGAAATCCTACTTTGGCAGCGACGTGGTCTATCTTGAAAAATTTCTGGGGAATCCGCGTCACGTCGAAATTCAGGTTATCGGTGATGGCAGAGGCAACGCTATCTGTCTTGGTGATCGTGACTGCTCCATGCAGCGCCGTCATCAGAAAGTTGTCGAAGAAGCTCCTGCGCCAGGTATTGATGATGAAACCAGAGCGCGCATCATGAAAACCTGTATCAGCGCCTGTGAGGAAATAAAATACCGTGGCGCCGGCACCCTGGAATTCCTCTACGAAGATGGTGAATTTTATTTCATCGAAATGAATACTCGTTTGCAGGTGGAGCATCCTGTCACCGAACGAGTCACCGGAATTGATATTGTCAGGGAGCAATTGCGTATCGCCGCTGGCCTCGAGCTTTCTGTGAAACAGGAAGACATCACCATTACCGGTCACGCCATAGAATGCCGTATTAATGCCGAACACCCGGAAACGTTCATGCCCAGCCCGGGCAAGGTGAATCTGTTCCATTCTCCTGGTGGTAATGGCATACGTGTAGATTCTCATATCTACAGTGGATACACCGTTCCCCCACACTACGACTCCCTGATTGCAAAGCTGATCAGTTATGGCCCAACGCGCGATGTCGCCATTGGCAGGATGCAAAATGCCTTGGGAGAAATGCTGGTCGACGGCATTGTCACCAATATCCCTTTGCAAGTAGACATCATGAAAGACGAAGGTTTTAGAAAAGGTGGTGCCAATATCCACTACCTGGAAGAAAAATTAAAAAACCGCTAAGCCTCGTTCGTCAAAACATTGCGTCTGACACAAGAGCTTGCCTGTTTAGAAAATAGTTTAAAAGGAAGGAGCAAGCCTATCTCCTGGCTGCAAGTACAGATCCCGGTAAACGCCAAACAGGCTGCTGCCGTTGAGCAACTCCTGCTGGATGGCGGCGCCCTTTCCGTCACACTCATAGATTCAGAAGACCAGCCAATTTTTGAACCAGGACCCGGCGAAACCCCAATCTGGGATCTGGTCACAGTGGTAGGCCTTTTCCCCGGTGACTCACCCCGCGAAACTCTGAAACAAGACCTGAACACAAAGCTTGCTTCCTTGCACCTTGCTCCCTGCACCTTGCTCCTTCTGCAAGACCAGGACTGGGAAAGAGCCTGGCTGGATGATTTCAAACCCATGTGTTTTGCCGAGCGCTTGTGGGTCTGCCCAACAGGGATGCGCCCCGCCGAATCAAATCAGGGCGTGATCATGGAACTCGATCCCGGCCTGGCTTTTGGCACTGGCACCCACCCCACTACCGCACTGTGCCTGGAATGGCTGGCACAAAATGACCTGTCGAACAAAACCCTTATTGATTACGGTTGTGGCTCAGGCATCCTCGGCATAGCAGCATTTTTATTGGGCGCACAAAAAGTATATGGCGTAGACAATGATCCCCAGGCACTCCAGGCCAGTGGTGATAACTGTGAAAAAAACAGCCTCGACCGTGATCGCTTTCCACTTTATTTGCCGGGTGATTTCGCGAATGCGCTGAGTAGCGCTCAAGTGCACCAGGTGGACATCGTTCTGGCCAATATTCTGGCAGGCCCCCTGGTGAGCCTCGCTGAATACCTGGCCGCTATGGTCTTGCCTGAAGGCAAAATATTACTTTCCGGAATCCTGCGCGAGCAGGCTGAAGAAGTCATGGCGGCCTATGGAAACTGGTTCACCGTTGATGATCCGGTTTTTCAGGGGGATTGGACCAGACTCTCAGGTACGCGTAATTCTAGTCACTAATTTTTGTGATGCCGGGTTAGAATTGCAGACATCTACTTTACCTGATCTCACATGTGATCTTTGATGGCTAAATTTCTGACCCAATGCCCTTTTTGCCAGACCTCCTTCAAGGTCAGCGAAGAGCAAATGCAGGCTGCGAATGGTGTGGTCAGATGCGGTGCCTGTCGGGATGTCTTTCTCGCTGGCAAGAACAGAATCGTGCTGAAGGATAAAGCTGATGACGATCCAGGCACACCATTGGATGCTGACTTGCCCGAAGCAACACTCATTGAAGACACCCCGGAGGAAGAACCTGATTTTTCTTCTGAAAAAGTCACTCCGTTCTTCAGCCCTTGTCTCACTGCAGATGAAGCTGAAGAATTTTTAGAGCCTGAAGACTCTTTTCAGCCTATAGAATCTATAGAACCAGAAGAGTCAGAACAATTCACTGAGCCCGACCTGCTGGATATGCCAGAAATCACTACCAGCCCGACTGAAAACAGTGATGAAGAAAGTATTGCCAGCTTTGACAAGAATTTCCAGGAGCTGAAAGAAGAGGACGACCAGAAAGAAGACTTGCCAATAGAGTCCTCCTTCTCCCAGGAGGAACAAACTGAAAGCAAAGAGTCTGCACCTCCGGCCTCCTGGGAAAACTTTGATGATCCGGACGCAAGCGCTGAGGAAGATAATACGGAAACCTCAGAGCAGGAGGATGAAAAACAGGATGCAGTGGAGACTGGCAAAGAATCAGTGGCAGCACCAGAAGAGCAGCCTGAATTTGCTACTTTCCTGAATCCTTATGGTTATACAGTACAGAAATTATCCATGGACTGTAATCTTCCTGATGATTTCAAGGATTCTGCCAACGAGGATGACACACCTGAAGCCGAAGCCGAAGCCGAAAAAATTGAATCAGAAAATCAGGCTGACATTGATCAGATCAATGTCGAGCCCGAAGAAACTCAGTATGTTTCCTCGTTCCCCATCGGAGATGATCATTCGCTAAACGTGCCAGAAACTGAAGAAGATATTTCAGCAAAAGACTCAAAGGAAGAACCAGATGAGCCTGAAGCAGAAATAGAAACCACTGCCCCGGCTCTCTCACCTGATCTGGTTGCCCATGAAAATATTCCCATTCTTACGGAGAATCAAACGCTGGACTGGCTCCAGCCGCTGCGCCACCCGGCCCCCCATTTTGAACATGACGCTGAAGAGAACACCAGTATCAATGCCGCTGTGGATGAAAAATCAATCATTCACAGTAATCTCTCAGCATTAACTGATGAGGATTCTCTGGGACCGCTGGCAGCGGAAAACCTGGAGGCTATTGATGAGCAACCTGTCGAACTGACAAAACTCTTTGATCCCTTGAAAAACGTCAAAAAAGTGGCATTGGGGCTGTTGAGCATTGCCTTGCTTATTACTCTGGCGGGGCAATTTCTATGGCTTAACCTGAGCGAGCTTTCCCAGGATGAACGTTTTGACCTGATCACCGGGCCGCTTTGCAATTATGCTGACTGTCCTGACAGGACACGCGTGGATTTGTCGGCATTAATCACTGAAGAACTGATCATTCGTTCCCACCCTGACGTTGAAGATGCCTTGCAGGTAGATTTCATTTTTCGCAATGACGCTGACCGTGAACAACGCTTTCCTCTGGTGGAGCTTAACTTCACCAACATTAACGGTAATATTATTGCTAACAGGGTCTTTACCCCTGAAGAGTATTTGCCCGCTCAAATGCATCTCTTTACTCATATGCCAGCTCACTCCTCAATCCAGGTCAATCTGGAGTTGGTAGACCCCGGGGAAGACTCAACAGGCTATTCACTGCTGTTCAGAAACCCGTGAGCATCTTCATTCACAGCTTTTGCAAAAGCCCCCATTCAGCATATTGTACTTAGGCAATTAAAGACCTTTTTACTTAGAAACTGACTGTAAAATCGAGTACTATTATCCGCTCGGAAAAATCGGTAGAGCCTGGTCAGTGATAAAAATTGGTCCCTTTTCATTGAATTCACGTGTAGTCCTTGCCCCCATGGCAGGTGTGACTGACCAACCTTTTCGTCATCTGTGTCGAAGCCACGGTGCAGCATTGACCCCCTCCGAAATGATCACTTCCAATATCAAGCTGTGGAACCAGGAAAAGAGCAGACTGCGACGCTGTCATGATGGCGAGCAGGAACCCAGAGTAGTCCAGATTGCCGGTTCAGACCCGGCCATGATGGCAGAAGCCGCCCGCATGAATGCCGAACAGGGTGCACAGATCATAGATATCAATATGGGCTGCCCGGCCAAAAAAGTACTCAAGCGCTCCGCAGGCTCAGCACTGTTACAACACCCCTCACTGGTTGAAACTATTCTTAATGCAGTCGTTACATCAGTTGATATCCCGGTAAGCCTGAAGATACGTACAGGATGGGATACTCAGAACCGCAACGGGGTAGACATTGCCAGGCTCGCTGAAGATTGCGGTATACAGTCACTTGCCGTTCATGGCAGAACTCGTGCATGCGCCTTCAAAGGAGACGTGGAATACGACACTATAGCCGCCATCAAAGACGCAATATCAATTCCTGTCTTTGCCAACGGTGATATTGCCAGCCCCGAACAGGCAGCCCATGTACTTAAACATACCCGGGCCGATGGTCTGATGATTGGCAGGGCTGCTCAGGGCCGCCCCTGGATTTTTAATGCCATTACCCATTATCTGGAGCTGGGATCACAGATGCCAGCCCCCACACTGGCTGAAGTCAGGGATATCATGACAGGCCATGTACGCAACATTCATAGCTTCTATGGGCCTGTTAAGGGCGTATTTTTTGCCCGCAAACATGTTGCCTGGTACTTGAGCAATCTCAGCGAGACACCAGACATTGACTGTTCCGGGCCTGAGTTTGACAGTATGATTCTTACCTTTAGAAAGCTTTTTAACAGTCTTCAGGAATGCAATGCCCAGCTCGACAACATTGAGTCGATATTCCAACTCTTGATCCATTCAAGAGTAAAACAACAAAAGGAACTGGCAGCATGAGTAATCACTCGAACGACCAGGATAATTTTCAATTCGGCAAAACAGATGACAGTGATCTGGTAAGTGATATACATAACGACTACATGCCCACTCAAAAACAGACTCTCAGAGAGTGTGTCACATCATCTCTGAACGACTATTTTGACAAGGTAGACAAGGAACATATCAGCGATCTGTATGAGCTGGTTCTGTCGGAAGTTGAAGCACCATTACTTGAGCGTGTGATGCAGCATACCCGCAGTAATCAGAGCAAAGCGTCTGCCATGTTGGGACTGAATCGTGGTACATTACGAAAGAAATTAAAGAAGTACGACATGCTTAATTAAGGCCTGATTACCCATTATTTATAGCCTTTTTTTAGGGCTGAAAAATCATTAATTAATCACTATTTTCCCTAACCTCTGCTAAAGAAGACCAACCGCAATGACTGCGCAAAATGCATCCCCCGTAAGCCGAGCGCTTATTAGCGTTTCTGATAAATCTGGTATCACCGAGTTTGCCCGAGCCTTGAATGAACTGGGTATTGAACTACTCTCTACAGGGGGTACCTATAAATTATTAAGTAGTGAAGGTATTCCTGTCACTGAAATTTCTGCCTACACCGGCTTTCCGGAAATGATGGATGGCCGGGTGAAAACCCTGCATCCAAAAGTGCATGGCGGCATCCTTGCCCGACGCGGCCAGGATGATGAGGTTATGGCGCAACACGATATACCACCAATCGATATGGTGGTGGTTAATCTATATCCTTTCCAGGAAACAGTAGCCAAGCCTGATTGTGATCTTCCTACCGCTATTGAAAATATTGATATCGGTGGTCCAACCATGCTCAGAGCGGCAGCCAAAAATCATGCCTGGGTCAGCGTTGTGGTTAATCCAGAAGATTATTCCCGTGTGCTTGCCGAGCTCCAGAATAATGATGGCAGTATCAGTGCAGAAACACGTTTTGATTTGGCCGTAGCAACCTTTGAACATACCGCTCAGTACGATGGCGCAATTGCCAACTATCTGGGCACCCGAACTGAACAGGCAGGCACCATAGAGTTCCCCCGCACCTATAACACCCAGTTCATCAAAAAACAGGAAATGCGCTATGGTGAAAACCCTCATCAGCAGGCTGCTTTCTATGTCCAGTCCGGAAACAGGGAAAGCTCAATTTCCACGGCCAGGCAATTACAGGGTAAGGAATTATCCTTTAACAATATTAACGATACCGATGCGGCGCTGGAATGCGTGAAGAGCTTTTCAGAACCTGCCTGCGTTATTGTCAAACATGCTAACCCCTGTGGTGTTGCCAGTGGCAGCTCGATACTGGAAGCCTATGAAAAAGCCTATCAGACAGATCCAACCTCTGCCTTTGGCGGCATCATTGCTTTTAACCGTAATCTTGATGCCGAAACGGCAAAGGCAATTGTAGAACGACAATTTGCCGAAGTGGTTATTGCCCCTGCAGCCTCCGAAGATTCAGCAAGGGTTTTGGCAAGCAAGGAAAACCTGCGCTTGTTGGTATGCGGCGAATGGCCACAATCCCCGGCACCCTCCCATGACCTGAAACGGGTTAACGGCGGCCTGCTGGTACAAAATACTGACCTAGGCATTATTACCGAATCTGATCTGAAAATAGTGACACAGCGACAACCCAGCGTAGAAGAAATTCAGGACCTGATATTCGCCTGGAAAGTGGTGAAGTTTGTTAAATCCAACGCCATTGTTTATGTGAAGGCCGGACAAACTATTGGAATAGGCGCCGGCCAGATGAGTCGTATCTATAGCGCAAAAATTGCCGGTATCAAAGCCGCAGATGAAGGCCTTGAGGTCCCCGGCTCGGTAATGGCTTCGGATGCCTTTTTCCCCTTCCCTGACGGCATAGAAGCAGCCGCTGAAGCAGGTATCACTGCAGTAATTCAGCCGGGTGGCGCAATGCGCGATGAGGATGTCATAGCCGCTGCAGATAAAGCCCGGTTGGCCATGGTGTTTACCGGGATGCGGCACTTTAGACATTGATGAGGTGCAAGGTACAAGGTACAAGGTACAAGGTACAAGGTACAAGGTACAAGGTACAAGGTACAAGGTACAAAAATTTTAATCCTGGATTTAATTCTGTCAAAACTTTTTTCTATAATTTGTAATCAATGATGAAGCTTATCCTCAAACTACCGGCTTTCCTCTTGTACCTTGTATCTTGTGCCTTGTACCTGTCAGGAAAGAAAAATGCCCCCCGAATTCCCCCTCAAAGTGAAGGTAACAAATGAACATAATGATCATCGGCTCAGGCGGACGCGAACATGCCCTGGCCTGGAAGTGCTCTCAATCCAATCAGGTCGACAGCGTATTTGTTGTGCCGGGCAACGCTGGTTCTGCTCGTGAACCTGGTGTTAAAAATATAGCTCTTGATATTACCGATTTTGCCGCGCTGACTGATTTTGCGAAAGACAATAGCGTTGGTCTGACCATTATTGGTCCGGAAGCCCCATTGGTTGACGGTATCGTGGATTATTTCCAGGCACAAAATCTCGAATGTTTCGGCCCAAGTAAAGGTGCTGCACAACTGGAAGGTTCAAAAGCGTTTACCAAGGACTTTCTTGCCCGTCACAATATTCCCAGTGCCGCCTATCAGAAATTTACCGAAGTTGAGCCAGCGATTGCCTACGTAAAAGAACAGGGAATCCCTATTGTCATCAAGGCTGATGGCCTGGCTGCCGGTAAAGGCGTCATCATTGCCCAGACCCGGGAAGAAGCGGAAATCACCATCAGGGATATGCTTTCCGGCAACAGTTTTGGTGAAGCCGGTCACCTGGTGGTAATTGAAGAATTTATGCAGGGCGAAGAAGCCAGCTTTATAGCCCTGGTAGATGGCAGTCATGCACTGCCTTTTGCTACTTCCCAGGACCATAAGGCGCGCGATGACGGTGATCTCGGCCCGAACACTGGTGGTATGGGGGCCTACTCTCCGGCCCCGGTGGTCACCCCTGAAATCCATGATCGCGTCATGAAAGAAGTGATCCTGCCAACTGTGCGCGGTATGGCCGCAGAAGGAAACACCTACACCGGGTTTCTCTATGCCGGCTTGATGATAGCGGCGGACGGCTGTCCCAAAGTTGTGGAATACAATTGCCGTTTCGGTGACCCTGAAGCCCAGCCAATCATGATGCGTTTGCAATCTGATCTGGTGGAGTTATGCCAGGCCGCCCTGAATAAAACCCTGGGCAATACCACCATAGAATTTGATGATCGCGCTGCGCTAGGGGTCGTTCTGGCCGCTGGCGGATACCCCGACAGCTACGCCAAAGGCAAAGTCATTAGTGGTCTGGATGCAGACAGCGATTCTCCCCACAGTAAAATATTCCATGCCGGCACAACTCTCCACAATAACGGCATTGTCACCAATGGTGGACGCGTCCTATGTGCAACAGCGCTGGGTGATACTGTTACTCAGGCCCAAGCCCGAGCCTACCAACTCGTCAGCCAGATTGATTGGGATGCAGTTTACTACCGGAAGGATATTGGCTATCGGGCGGTAGCGCGAGAAGCGCAGGCGCGCTAGCGCTTGTTCGCAAGTTACAAGTCTCAAGTCTCAAGCGGCGCCTTTCAGGCGCCATGTCGGATGACGGGCTATGCCCTTATACCAACCTAGAGGTTCACCTGAACCCGCCCACCTTTATCCTTTTATCTTTTATCTTTTATCTTTCTACAATATCTTTGCATTCATTCGGGGTTGAAACCCCTCCTACATACTTTTCACTTGTAACTTGTAACTTGAGACTTGCAACTACCATTCTGCTAAAATCCATAAACTATGAACACAATCGACAATCTAATCCTGAATTTCGACCAGGCCTTAAAAACCCTGATACCTGGCAGCGTCCATGCAAAAAGGGCAAACCCTGCCAATGCATGTCCTGAAACTGATCTGGATGATTCTGAAAAGAAACATACTGCCGGTTTGATGCGTATTAATCACACCGGAGAAGTGTGTGCCCAGGCCCTCTACCAGGGACAGGCACTGACAGCAAAATTACCGGATGTTCGCAGCAGCATGCAGGATGCCGCTGATGAAGAAATTGATCATTTGAGCTGGTGCGAAGAACGCCTGAACGAACTTGACTCACAACCCAGCCTGTTAAACCCTGTCTGGTATGGCCTGTCGTTTGGAATTGGTGCGGCTGCCGGTTTGGCTGGAGACCGCTGGAGTCTGGGTTTTGTAGCAGAGACTGAAAAGCAGGTATGCATCCATCTGCAGGAACATCTTTCTGAAATATCCAGCCATGATGATAAAAGCCAGGCCATTTTGACCCAGATGGTCGACGATGAAAATTTGCATGCCCTGAATGCCGAAGCGGCGGGGGCGGCTGAATTACCAGCGCCCATTAAAACAGCCATGTCATTGATGGCCTCGGTCATGAAGCAGACCACCTATCATATCTAGGCCAGATCCATAGGCCCTGCCCTTAGTTTAATTCTTCATCCTGCCAGAAACGGGTGCCCTTGATCGTAGCCTGCAATGCCAGTCCAGTTTCAGTCATCTGGTAAACAGTAACATTATCTACCGTTACCTCACCGCCCACTGCGCCCCCTTGATTACTGGCCACTGCAGCAGCATCTGCCTGAGCCCCAAAAGCCAGACCGTATTCATTGAAACGCTCGAGCGCTTCATCGGTGTGAAACACCATGACTATGCGAAAATCCTTAACACCGGCACCAAGACCTATACCCACTTCACCCATTTTCATATAGGTGTCTTCACGAGAATCATTGTCAGTAAGAATGCCATAGCCTCCACCAAAACTGGCAAAGATAAGGTTTACATTGGCGTTACTGAATACTGCATAAGCCGATGCCTCACTGATCTGACTTCTGACATCCGGTTTGATTTCATACAAATCAGCCAGCACTTCCCGTTTCATTTCCTGAACAGCACCTCTGCGTTCATCCAGAGTGCCAGATGTAGAGGCACAACCGACCAACACGCTGAGCATAAATACAGGTGTAAATTTACGGGCTTGAGTCAAAAGGTTTTCCAGGAATATAGTCATGATCAGTTATCTTCTCTAGTTAATTCAATCAAACTTCTTTTTTCAGTAATGAGATTTATCTCTCATTAACAAAACTCAATCCTGTGTGGCGCTTTCCTCTATGATGAAATCATGGCTCATCTCGACACCAGCACGACTCAACATAATAGAAGCGGAACAATATTTTTCTGCAGATAAATCAACCGCACGCTTCACTTTTGCTGGATCAAGATTATTCCCTGAAACCTTAAAGCTCAGATGGATTTTTTCAAACACAGCTGGCACCGCATCCGCCCTTTGAGCGTCCACCTCAGTGATACAATCAGTCACATCCTGACGAGATTTTTTTAATATATTTACTACGTCAAATGCTGAGCATGTGCCTACGCCTAACAACAGCATTTCCATGGGACGGGCACCACGATTTTTGCCACCAGCGCTTTCAGGGCCATCCATTATGACCTTGTGCCCACTGCCGGATACCCCTTCAAACATGGCTTCTTCCTGCCAGGTAATTGTTGCTTTCATAGTAATCCTCGGTTTCAAAATACCCGATTAAAGGTCCGGTATTATCCCACACTCATTGATCCCAGTCTTGATACAAAACTGTGCACCCCTGCGATCTATATCAACTAAAAACTGATCAAAAAGAGTTTTTACCCATAAAAATAGAACAGCTTGCTAAAGTATGCTACACATTGTGAAGTGTAGGTAAAGTATTGAGGCAGAATCGAATGGTACTGATGGCAATCACTCCACACATTACAGATTTGGAAAACTTTTTAAGTCATTCCCATCGTCGAAAATACCCGAACAAAACCACTATCATCCATGAAGGTGATAAGTGTGAAACGCTCTACTACATCGTAACCGGTTCGGTATCGGTAATTCTCGAAGATGAAGAAGGCAAAGAAGCCGTTATTGCCTACCTGAATCCAGGTGATTTTTTCGGTGAAATGGGGCTGTTTGAAAACAAGGAAGCACGCAGTGCCTGTGTGCGTACCAAAACCGAATGTGAACTGGCCGAAGTCTCCTATTCCAATTTCAGCGATTACACTAAAAGCCATCCTGAAATTCTGTACACCATCGGTGAGCAGATGGCCCACCGCTTACGCAATACCACCAAAAAAGTTGCTGACCTCAGCTTTCTCGATGTTACCGGCCGTATCGCTTCCACCTTGCTGGAGTTGAGCAAAGAACCCGATGCCATGACTCACCCCGAAGGTATGCAGATCAAGATCACCCGTCAGGAACTGGGCAGAATTGTTAGCTGCTCCAGAGAGATGGCCGGTAGAGTATTGAAAGATCTCGAAGAACGAGGATTGATTGAAGTCCACGGTAAAACTATAGTTGTTTATGGAACACGATAGAACTCTGTAGCTACTCCACTCGCCCATGCTTCTTAAAAAAATATTTCCGAGACTCATTATTTACTTAAAGTAAACGCCTCGCTCGAAAAACCTTTTTCCTCGCCCGACCTTCTCTCGCTAGGCTAGCAAAATATTAGCTTTGTTGGGAAGGCTGCGCCTTCCATTGGCGGATATCGCTTCGCTCTTCCGCCCTACGGGCTCCGAAAATCAATGTAGCATGTAGGGCGGAAGAGCGAAGCGATGTCCGCCGTGCCGAACGCAGTTCGGCCTGGAAAAGCATGATTCTGATTAATTACAAAGGGAATAATGAAAGGTGGGGTGAAGATCGAAAACCTGAATAAAATTAAAACCTAAAAGAATAAAACCAGTGCCCAGACTATACCAACCATAACAAGACTGACAAAAACTGCAGCCGATCCCATATCTTTAGCCCGACCGGAAAGCTCATGATGTTCATGACTGATTCGATCTACAACCGCCTCAATACCTGAATTCAGGATTTCAACAACCAGGACCAGTAAACACACCCCAACCAGTAACGATTTCTCTATGCCGTTCTCACCAAGAATCAAACCCAGCGGTACCAGGATAATGCACAGGTAAGCTTCCTGACGAAATGCAGCTTCATGCTGCCAGCAGGCTTTGAAGCCCTTGATAGAATTATGCGTGGCAGAAATAATTCTTTTGATGCCAGTCTCACCAGGCTTAGCCATTGAAGAACAGCTCCTTGAGTTTTTCTCCGGGCTCGGCTGCGCGCATGAAAGATTCACCCACCAAAAATCCATAAACACCATGGCTCAACATTTCTTCAACATCTTCGCGGATATGAATACCACTCTCGGTCACCACTGCTACCCCCTCAGGGATATTTGGCAATAGATCATAGGTAATTCCCAGACTGGTTTTGAAGGTGTGTAAATCACGATTATTGATGCCAATGAGTTCAGCATCCAGAGAGAGGGCCAATTCCAGTTCTTCCTGGTTATGGACTTCTACCAGGAAATCCAGGTCGTACTGTCTTGCACAGCCTGCCAATTCCTTGAGCTGCTCAGCTGCGAGTGCGGCAACAATTAGCAGAATGCAGTCAGACCCGATAGCACGGGATTCTGCAATCTGCCAGGGATCTACCATGAAATCCTTGCGTAATATCGGGATCTTGCAAGCCGCACTGGCTTGCTGCAGGTATGCTTCATCGCCCTGGAAAAAATCCCGATCCGTAAGCACCGACAGACAGGCAGCACCATTTTCTGCATAGCTGGCGGCTATTGCACCCGGATTAAAATCCTCTCTGATCAGCCCTTTGCTTGGTGAAGCCTTCTTGATTTCAGCGATAACAGCAGGACGCTTGTTTTTGATTCTATCCATCAGCGCTTGTGTAAAGCCCCGGCATGGCTGCGCTGATTGCATTTGTGCTTCAAGATCGGCAAGAGAATTGACAGCCTTTCTTTCACTGACCTCCTGGGCTTTTCGATCCAGTATTTTTTTGAGAATGGTTGCTTGGTTCATAATTCAATTTACATTGCGCACTCAAGCGTTTAGAAAATTCCTGAGCATTTTGTGGCCATGCTCACTAAGGATCGATTCAGGATGAAACTGTACCCCTTCTACGGGCAAAGTTTTGTGACGCACACCCATAATTTCTTCCAACGAGCCGTCTGCATTTTCTGTCCAGGAAGTGAGCTCCAGACAATCCGGTAGCGACTCTTTTTCAATCACCAGAGAATGATAGCGCGTCGCATTGAATGGATTTTCAATATCTTTAAAAACGCCTTTCCCTTCATGGTGAATCGCTGAAATTTTTCCATGCATTACATGTTTAGCGCGTACGATTTTGCCGCCAAAGGCTTCACCAATACTCTGATGTCCAAGGCAAACACCCAGAATTGGAACCTTGCCAGCAAAGTGCTTGATAACAGAAACCGAAATACCCGCTTCAGTGGGTGTACAGGGACCTGGTGAAATCACGATATGCGCAGGCGCTATTGTTTCTATTTCTGCCAGGGATATTTCATCATTTCGATGCACACGGATATCTGCACCCAACTCACCAAAGTACTGCACCAGGTTGTAGGTAAAGGAATCGTAATTGTCGATCATCAATAACATAGGTAGCCCTATAAACCCTCTTCAGCCAATTTCACGGCATGAAACATTGCTCTGGCCTTGTTCATCGTTTCCTTCCACTCAAGTTCAGGCACGGAATCCGCAACAATGCCTGCACCGGCCTGGATATATAGTATGTCATCCTTGATTACCGCCGTGCGGATAGCAATAGCCATATCCAGATTGCCATTCCAGGATAAATATCCCATAGCGCCACCGTACACTCCGCGTTTAACCGGTTCAAATTCATCAATGATTTCCATCGCCCGGACTTTAGGAGCGCCGCTTAGCGTACCCACCGGCAAGGTTGCCTTGAGAACATCAAGGGCAGTT
>JABIPQ010000108.1 GCA_018698975.1 Gammaproteobacteria bacterium | reverse complement strand
GGCTACCGAATACCCTCGGTCAGTGACTTGTTTTACGGCTTCTTTCTTGAATTCTTCTGTGAATCGTTTGCTGCTCATAAACACTCCTCATAGAGTTAGATTTTAACGCTATTTGGTGTCTAGCAAAGGCTGGGAAGTCCATATTGAAATTACAATATAATTTCATGCACTCTATAATGACTATAAGAAAATTTAACTTTATCAAGAAACATTGGAGCTTTAAGAAAAATCATGAATCCTGAATTACCAGCCATAGACGACACACCAATCTGGAATGCCATGCTTAGTGTTTTCAACTCTCAGGCGATTACCGTAGCACTGGAACTTGAGGTTTTTGAAGGCTTGACAGAACCTGCAAGTGTTGAAGCAATCTCAAATAAACTGGGTTATTCACAACGCGGTATGAAAGCGCTACTGCCAATGCTCAAAGTACAAGGTTTGCTTGATAAGCATAAAGGGGAATACCAGCTTAACAACTTGTCCCGTGCCTATATGCTGAAGGATAGTCCTTATTATTGGGGACCCTTCTTTAGTCGACGGGCAGAAACACTGCCTAATTATAAAATGATTCTGGAAAATATCAGAGATGGCGAAACAGTCGAAGCAAGAGGCTCAGCCGACGGCTGGGAATCCGGACAGATGGATCCTGAACTGGCAAAAACTGTAACCGACTTCATGCACTGCCATTCCATTACCAGTGCAGTAGGATTAGCCAATACATGTGATTTTGCCGGTGTAACAAAACTTCTTGATATTGGTGGCGGTTCAGGTTGCTATGCAACGGCACTGGCCAATCACTATCCTGAATTACGTTGTACTATCATGGAACTTTCCGCGGTTTGTGAAGTAGCGAAGGGCTATATAGAAAAAGCCGGCGTTTCAGATCGGGCTGACACCAAAGCAGTCGATATGTTCAGAGAAGACTGGCCAGAAGGATACAACGCACACTTTTTTTCCAATATCTTTCATGATTGGAGCACAGAAACCTGCGAGGAACTGGCACAAAAAAGTTATGACGCACTGGAGCCTGGCGGCCGCATTTGCTTGCAGGAGATACTTTTTGAGGAAGACGGCGATGGCCCTTACCCGGCAGCTGCTTTTTCCTTTTTCATGACTCAGGGAACAAAAGGGCAGCAATACACATTGGCTGAATTAGAATCAATGTTAGTAAAGGCAGGTTTTAAAAATGTAAGCTGTCAGCGATCCTATGGTTATTACTCTCTTGTTACGGCTTACAAAGTTTAGCTATATACAAAAATTAAACTTATCACTCAACACCCCCGGTTTCTGATACCAGAGGTGTTGCATGATGTGTAAATTATCAATCCATTCCAGGCAAGGATTGATTGTCTGTATAGATACAGTTTGCTTCTCTGACATCAGATCTAAGAACTCTGTCTCGAAATTTTACGTGCTTCCATTCCCCTTCCCAGTGTTCAGGGTCAGTGAAAGTAAATTCAATTGCCAGAGTATTGCCATCATTTATCATCCGATAACGTTCAACAATTTTTAGCTGCGTCCCGGCCTGGATTCCTGCCTGAATCAAATGATTCTCTCCGATGAAGCCAGTTGTTTCGACCACCAAAGTATCTCCTTCCCAATGTCCCAATGATTCACCATGCCAGTTACGATCAACAGCGTTATCAGGCAAACGGTCTCTACCATCCAGAAAAATTACGCGGTAATCATTGTTCAGTCGAGACACCATAAAAATAGCTGTTGGATGTTGAATCATCATCAAGGAGCCGTAACGCGTCATAAAACGAGGCATACCTGGGGGGTAGCATAAAGCGGTTGGGTCACCGAAACGCTCACCTTTTTCACTGGCTTCAATGTATTGATCCAAATAGGCCTGGGCTTTGGCTGTCAATTTTGGCTTTGGTTTGAATTCGAATGACCCATAATTAGCGCGCCAATTATCTTCAGCACGAAACTGCCAGACACCGGTTAAATCGAAAGCCGCTGGTGGTCGCTCCTTCGCCAGATTTTCAGGATCAAGAGCACCGGGCATCAAGCCTGTAGCAGTACTATCGCCAGCAGCAAGTCCATCAGAAACTATAGGTAGATTACTTGGCCTGGTTTTCTCTTCACGCTCCTGCCAGGTTTCACCTTCTGGCGGAGGTGTCCATGCCAGCAAAGCCGGGTAAACAAGGCGTTGGGTTTCAGCCGGGGCCTCCATATTATAGGCCACGCCATCAGCTCCAATCATTCCTTCAATCAAGCCACCCGGTTTGCCAGATCTTAATGGGTACATCTTGACTGTAATATTGTCACCTTCCGCGACAGAATTCCGGGTGAATCCCATTGCTTGCATACCAGCAATACTCTGTCCCTCAATTTTCCATTCTTCAATTACACCTTCATCATTTTCTATATCCATAGTCAGGATCATATGAGGGTTTCTCATTATAAATTGCGTTACCAGACCAGTTTTAGTGACGGTTGATGAGCCATCAAAAATAACAGCAGAATGATGGGCCAAACTGAATTGACTAGCCAGTATGGCGCAAAGAAGAAAAAGGGATGTGATTGATTTATTCATAGCATTTCTCAAAATTTATGCATGTAATTACAACTAATTTACATACAAGATTATATTATTTAGACAAGATCGTCTATTCAATTGTATAAAAGAGCGTTATGCTTGCTAGCGAGAAAGTTGTAAATACAATAATTGAACAAAATAATCAGGGGACTAGTAATGAAAAAACAATTATATAAATCTGCATTAGCAGTTTTTATAAGTGGAATATCGGCATCAACAGCATATGCACAGTCCACACTTGAAGAAATAACTGTGACTGCACAACGCAGAGCTGAAGACCTTCAGTCTGTACCTGTCGCTGTAACAAGCTTCAATCCTGAAGAACTTGACCGTCTTGGCGTGACAGATCCACAGCAAATGGCTGATTTTATACCCAATGTAAGTATTGGCGACGGCACTGGCCGCGCTAATGTAGGCGCACAGTTCTCCATTCGCGGCGTCAATGAAGCTCGAATCTCACCCGTTCTTGACCCGGCAGTAGGTATTTATATTGATGAAGTCTACTACGGCCGCCCTATTACCAACTTCCTGCGTTTGCTTGATGTGCAGGCCGTGGAAGTATTGCGTGGACCGCAGGGTACGCTGTTCGGTAAAAACTCCACCGGCGGCGCCATTGTTTATACCACCATCAAGCCAGATGTTGATGCGGGAATAAGTGGTTATGTTAAGGGCGGTTTCGGTGAATACTCCCGTGCTAACTTAAGAACAGCCATTAACATTCCTCTCTCCGATACGCTTGCTGCTCGTGTGTCTTATTCGCATATGGAGCGAGATGGCTGGTTAGACCGAATTTCAGATGGTGTTGGGCTGGGTGCTGATGACACGGATTTTTTCTCGGCAAAACTACGCTACCAGCCAAATGACCAACTGACTGTAGATGTTGGCATTGATTACACTGACTCCTCCTCTAATGGTGGCGCCAGTAAATTAATAGACTACTTCGGTAACAATGGGGGCTTCGATGACCCAGCCACTCCGGGCATTGAGGGGGATACCACGCCACCAATATTTACCGGTGGCATTTCAAACATTGCGGCTTATAACACCCTGTTCCCAGCCGGAACGCCGGAGCATTATGCACCAACTATTCCACGCGACCTTTATCAAATTTCAGGTGCTGGACCTATCGGTAGTACAGACTCGGAAAGCACCGGTTTTACCATGGCCATCAGCTACGATATTTCAGAAACCATGAATTTCAAAGCGATTACTGGCTATCGAGATATGGAAACGTTAGAAAATCGAGAGTCTGATGACAGTCCATTTGCAGAGTCGTTCTTTGATAGCAAGACTCTGGATAACAGTGATTTCTGGTCTCAGGAAATTCAGCTTAATGGCACGGCTTTTGATGACCAATTAAATTATGTAGTAGGCGCGTATATCTCAGAGGAAGAACCTACATTAAGGCAACTCGCCAACAGAGATTATCGTAACGCAAACAAGTTAGGCTGGTTGGAGTTTCGCGGTACAAGAGCGCAGGTTACAGAGAGCACCGGTATTTTCGCGCAGGGAGATTGGATGATAAACGACTCCCTGACTCTCACTCTGGGCGTTCGCTCGGTTAAAGACAAGAAAAACTTTAGTACCTTTAACCAGGGTGTTTTTGATTCTGCACTGGACCAGCGGCTCTTCGAGATATGGGCTATTGATCCCAATGGCGCGGACGTTAATAGCAATTATCCTGATATTGATCCACGCGGTGGCCCCAATGTAATTTATCCGAATGCCGATGGAGACACTTACGGTGGTTGCACAGAAGCCAGCCCATGCTTCCTCAACGGAAGCAGTATTGTTGGTACTGCAGCTGAAGGAACCGTCAGCGGAAGCGATACTTTCACAACGCTTACGCCACGTATAGCACTGGAATGGCAGGCACGTGACAACATGATGTTTTATGCCGCGGCTACAAAAGGTTTCAAATCCGGCGGCACTAATGACACCGTAGCAGATATCAATACTCCTTTTGATCAAGAAGAACTCTGGAACTACGAATTGGGTGCACGTCTACAGTCTGAGGACGGACGAATTAGAGCGAACATAACCGTTTTCGAAATGGATTATTCGGATAAACAGTTAACAGTAACTGCTGATGATCGTTGTAACAGGCGTTGTACCATCAATGTTGGTGATGCCACTATTTCCGGAATTGAAATAGAAGCTATTGCATTGCTAACTGACAACCTGAGATTCAATGTAGGGTATGGCGGTCTTGATGCAGAATGGGATTCTTATAGCCAATTTGCTGGTGTAGAAACCGATTCGCCATTCAGCCGTGCTCCGGAGAATTCTTTTACTGCGGGACTGCGTCATAACTGGGATCTTGCCATGGGTGGCAGCCTGATCAGCTCAGTAAATTATTCGTATAAGGATGATCAGCAAAGCAGTGGTCAGGATTCTACTACTTTGACGATTCCCTCTTATGACCTTGTCACTGCACGTCTTGCTTATATTTCACCGGAAGGAAACTGGGAAGCTTCGTTATTTTGCAATAACTGCACAGATGAAGAATATATAACTGGTGGTGCAGCATGGGCTGGTTCGACAGCGGGCAGTGGTTTCAATTACAAACCCGTAAATCATCCTGCTTATGTTGATTCGGATCCTAGCGTTGGTGATCAGAACCCTCGGGGTAATGCACCTCCAGGAATTACGCTGGTTAACGTTGGCGCGCCTCGAATGATTGGTGTTGATTTCAATTATTCTTTCTAAAGTGTAATTCAGGTTTCAATTGGCTCGTCTTTTGGCGGGCCTTTTGATTTATAGGCAAAAGTTTTTTAATACAAAACCGGGTGTTTTTAAGATCTTTATTTGGGCTGATATTCTTAAAGAAAATAAATAGTTTCAGTTTTTAGTTCGAATAGCTCCTCCCCGAAATTTTCAGGAAAGCAATATATGTCAAAAGATCTCGATTTAAGAAAGCTTCTGACTTTTCGCCTGGTCGCTTTATCCCGTGAAATCAGTCATTTCAATCAACGTACTTTAAATCCAACAGATGATTTAAATATTCCACAATTGAGAATGCTGAGTCTTCATTATACCTTGGGCAGAAGTAGTCAATCAGACATAGTCAAACATACTTCCCGGGTTGATCCAGGTAACACCAGCCGGTATATGAAAAGCCTGGTAACCAAAGGGTACCTGAAGTCGGTAAGAGATGAGAAAGATAAGCGTTTAAAATGGCTTAAGCTCACTGCCAAGGGAAAAAAGATTGCTGAACGATACCTGCAGAAAAGGTATTTGCATAATGAAGATTTAACTACCCAGTTTACTCAAGCTGAATTAAAGCAATTTGATAAATTGCTGGCCAAAGCAGCCAGATTCTATGAGGATCAGTCTGGTTAATCATTTTAAAAGACCTTTTTAGCAAAGCTGGCCCTTGAATTTTTGGAATCTATTGAAAGAATTTCAGGTATTGGTATTAATGAATTGGATATTGCTTTTGTATTGTCGTTATATGATTAGTAGTTTTTTAATTATCAATAACATTACCCTGTCTGACCATTATGAATCGTCGAAAATTTTAAAAAAAATAGTTTCGGCACCAGAATTCTCGCTGGCGTGGCCGCAAGTTTCCTGACAAAAAAACCATCGCTGCGAATGCAGACGACTGGGATGCTGGCAATTTCCGGTATATCCTGCCTACAGTCAGTGATACCCGCATGTTGGTAAAGGTGTCTTTTTCAAAATCCCTGTCAGATCCTCCGATATTGTCAGCTGACAATATCCAGATCGCTGGCCAGATGAATGATACACAGGGAGAGTTTTGGCAATTTTATGCCATCGAGGGTGATTATTCTCAATAAGCCTGAGTTACATATTCAAAAGCGCTATTGAATACCAGAAAGCATTCAGGTGGGGTTTTTATTCCCGAAGAATACCAACACCACTCAATAGGATAGTTTTTTCCAACTAAAACCCGGCGTCCAGAAAAAATCGTGCGCTTTCCAATGTGCAAGGTGACTGAATCAACTGCCTGTCAGGCATTTTCTTCATGTGGTAATCGATAATAACTGGTTCAGTTAAATATACCGGATCAGTTACAACCATCATAATATCCAGAGATTTACCATCTTCTGAAAGCGAAACTCTCTCAAGCAGTTGTTTCTGATCACTGGAATCTACGCCTGTATGTATACCCCATCTATCCGCTTTAAAGTTATCTGTCTCAATGACCAGCGTATCACCTTCCATTCGAGCAACTGAGCTACCTAAAACCGAAGCGGCCCCCGGGGTTTTTGGTTGATTTAAAACAATCGTTCTTTGGTGCTCTCGCAATTCGTAAGTAAAAACAAAAGTGTCCGTATTCGGTCGTGTAATTTCCATGGGGTACGGCAATATTGTCGCTTTGGGTATGCCTGGATTTATACAGGACACTTGAGGATTATTGTTTTCATCAAAACTGGTGATCATTTCTTTGCCAAGCTCTGAATAAGGCCAGTCTTCAGGAGGTGCGTAAAATGGTCTTCCACCGCGAAGGTCTCGCATCCAAAGACCTGTAAAATCATTTGAAGGTGCGACCTCCATAGACTGAGCAGTCATTGATAATCGCGTGCCGTCAGCTTTTTCAGCCCAATTCAAACCGGAATAATAGCGATTGGGGTTATAGTCAGTGGTACCCTCCCAGGTTATCTGATCCCCCTTTTTCAGAGAATCCTTATCCCAGCCACGTTGCAACATTCCCGGGGGATGCAATAACTCAATATTGTAAACAACAATTTCTCCACTTGAATTAGGCGCGCTTGCTTTGATATAGACATGAGGCATGCCCCAGCCAAATTCTTCCACGACACCTCGATGAGTCCGTATATCGTTGGGATTCAGGCTTGCATGAGAATGATGGGCATTTATGTTCAAGGAAAAAATACACAGAAATAAAAGCAGCGAATTACTCACACATGGCCTGCAGGAAAATTTAACTTGCATCATTTTTGTACCAAAATTAATTCATAAAATAAGTTTCAATCTTATATTTTTCTAGCTATATGTCGCTTTTATAACATATTCATTTATACCTGTTAAATGAAGGGAATAATTGGGGTCAGAGTAAAATTATCTATTAATGAACGAGAAGTATTGAGTCGGCAAATTTTTTATCTGCCCCTAAATTTTGTTCATGCCATAGCTCATGGCAATTTACTGCTTAGCAGATTAAAACCAGTTATGAAGACTGAATTTAGGTGGTCGGGGACACTAAAATCAAGTTACTCTGACCTCTTTGAACAATTACGAACACACACGATAAGGAAAGCCAACCATGAAAAACAATGCCCTGCGGCTGACCATGTCTGCGTTGATGACATTCTCGATGAGCTCCACACTCGCGCAGAGTGTCGCGCAGATCGATTTTGAAAGCATCGGACGGGCGTGGCCGCTCACTGCCGACTTGAATGAGT
The DNA here is from genome assembly GCA_018698975.1 of Gammaproteobacteria bacterium. Classification (GTDB taxonomy): domain Bacteria; phylum Pseudomonadota; class Gammaproteobacteria; order Pseudomonadales; family Pseudohongiellaceae; genus Eutrophocola. Next base: position 8,353 of record JABIPQ010000108.1, on the reverse strand, counting down.
ATCACATGACCGGTGCGACGCTGCGCCAGGGACTCGGCAATCCGGCCTACCGTACACAGATTCCATTTGATCCGCGGCGCGACCTGGAAACCGGTTTCGTCGGTTCAGCGCGCGACGGTGAGTCGCCGTCCGGTATCGACCCGCTCGAAGTAGATCTGTTCACCACGACTGACTTTTATAAGGACAGTGAACTGTGGAGTGATCCGCGCTACTTTCGCTGTAACAGCTCCGCCGCGCTTGAGGATTTCTGGGGCGAAGATGAATTGATTGGCGAGAATCCGCCGACTTCTGCGCCATGGGGTTATTGCGACCGCGACTACCCGCGCGAATCAATCGTAAGCCCCTACCCGTTCAAAACCGCGCAGCAACATTACCAGGCATTGCTTGAGGAGACGCGCGGCCGTGGCGGTCCCACCGAACACACTTACGCAAGCGTACCGGGCGAGTGGACGGGGCGTTACCAGCATCCTGCGCTCTCCGACAACCAGTACTGGCTGCGCATGCGGCATGTGCAAATTCCGACTATCCTGTCCCTGCTAACGCCGGAATCCCGGCAGCGCATGGTGCAGGAGGCATATCACCATGGCCACACGAATGCGCCGCAGTGGCCGTCCCAATACTGCTGGCCGGAAGGGTTCATGAGGCGCTGGCACGAGTCCGCGCTCTGGGAGCAATCAATCATGGTGACCCCGAACATGGTGCAGATCCTGGCCGGTGTTGCGCGCAACTTCATTACCAATATCCACATCGGCCGTGAATTCAATATGGATGGCGAGATACCCCGACTGGGCGCCGACGTACCGCGTTGGTATGGGGAGACCATCGGTTTCTGGGACGGTGATGCTTTGATCACCTGGACTTCGAACATCCAGGGCTGGGCCAGCCACGCGGCATTCGAGCACTCAAACCGCATGCAGACCATCGAGATCTACACGGCGAACCGGGACGACAACGGCACCTTCCTTGGCCTCAATCATGAGTCGATTCTTTATGACCCCGAAGTGCTGGTGGAACCGGTGCGCATTATTCGTAATATCGTCAGGCTCAGCGGATTCGAGGAAGGTAACCCGCAGCCTTTCATCGAATGCGTGCAGTCAATTTATCCGGTCGAAGGCGCCCCGACGCCGGCCTCGCCTGGTGAAGTGATCGACTTCGAGGTGCCGGACATGTACGGGCGTCCCTGGGCGCACATCTGGCAGAAATACTGGGAAACAGGCATGGAACAGCCGCAAGAGGAAGACATTTTCAGCTTTGAGTAAAGGGTCCTGGGCTTTCACCAACAAAAAACCCCGGCTTACGCCGGGGTTTTTTTATTCATGCAGCGGGGCTGAATTTACCTGCTGACGTCGAGGTTGGCTTGAGCAACCAAGCGGCCAACCTGTTCGAGAACAGGGCCTTCATTGGCCGTATCGTCAACCACAAGCTTGACCCAAAGGGTGTCGTCATCCTTGTAGTACGCAGTGTTAGTGGCATTGCGCAGTGCATCCAGACTGCTTTGCTGCGTGCCGCCGGCAGTGGTGGTGAACCCGGGAAGTTCAAAGATCACCCAGCCGTCTTCGTCCATCTCTCTCAGGGAAAGCGACAAGGACTGCCTGGCTGTTTCCACTCTTACCTCGGCGCCGCTGCGAATCGTGGCTACCCCGGTATATTCAAAGCGCCTGCCGTTACGGCTGAGCATAACCGGATCAGTAATTGGGCCATTGCCGAAACCAACATTAACGCCGACGCTGAAGCGACCCATGTCACCCCGGCATACGGCAGCGCCCCAGGATGGCTTGAGTTCACAGGCTTCCTCGTCGGAGGCGATGCCATTGTCCAGGACAATGTAGGCATCGGGGATACCACCGACCGAGCCGTCCAGATCGTGGATCGTCGCGCCCCGCCAGGCGTTACGCCTGCCAAAATCGGAGGCCCATTTCTGCACAACCGGCGGGAAATGCACTGGCTTGGCGTTGATGAATTCCAGGCCCTTGACGGCGTTCTCGGTATGCATTCCGAAGCTGGTATACATCAGGTAAGAGAGCGCTCCGGCACCGCGCGTGTCGTTGTCCGTGTAATTCACAAAGGTCGTATTCTCCACCAGATGCTGGTAATCGTAGAACTCATAGCCACGAATTGGGTAGTCCGCGATTTTTTTCGGCATGCTGCGGCCGTAAGCAATTTCTTCGTCTGTCATGGGGTTGCCGATATTGTCGGTTTCGCCTACAAACAGTGAGTCTATAACCTTGGATGTAAAGGAATCACGACCAGCCGAGCCAGACGCATGGGTATAGCCAATAGCGTTGTCGGCCAGCTTAAGGTTCTTAAATACCTTCATCTCACCGCGGCTCCAGATGCCACCATTGCGGTTCTTGTAGCCGGTAAAATCCTCGACGACCGATTCGATCGACGGGCTGTTCGGGTTAGCGGGATTTTCACGGGCAATATGTGAGCTGCCGGTAACTCCGAAGGTGTTATCGGGCACAATATTTCGGTCGAACATCAGGCCATCGAAGTTTGAGTGGGCGACGTTGCCCCTGAACTCCCCTTGCGGCATTCGACGTGGCCAGGTTATCTGACTGATCTCAGTGCCTTCGAACGCACCTACCGGGTGCTCAGGTAATGACATCCAGAAGCCTGTCGAGTCGGAACCGGCAGCCACATTGCCAATGTAATCATTGGACGGATTAGTGATCCAGAACGTTGCCGCGGTATTGTCCGATGGTAGCAGGGCATTGCTGGAACGCTGACTTTCGGGGCCACCCCGTTCTCCGGGTACGCCTAGATTGGTCGGATCACAGGCCAGGGTTGGATGACATTTGGTCTGGATGCCCAGGTTATTAACAACCTGGTTCCCTGTCTCAATACCGTCTTCCATAAAGAAGCAGTGTCCCACGGTGTTGTAGGTGACATTGTTTTCTACTCGCAGATTGTTCGTGCCATGAATGGTCACGCAGCGGTTATAGGTGTTGTGAATTGCGGAGTTTTTGATGTATTGCCCTGTCACATCGCCGTTGATATGCCAGTGGATCGGATAGCGGGCGAGTTCCAGGTGCTGACCCATTCGAGTCAACTCTATGCCGGACACTGTCATTGTGCTCCCGTCCATCGCCATGATATGCCCGCCGAAATATGTGCCTTCGGCATCGGCGGAAGCCTGCACTTTAATATTGCGTGTCAGCACACCGACTTCGCCGCGTTCATCAACGTCGAAGGTAATTTCACCGAAGTGCATGTAGTCGAGGGGCTCATCAAGCGTGATTCTGTTGCCCCTGATGCGAGAGATCTGGCGCGTCTCAGCCTGCCGGGGATTAAAATCCGTTGACGCCAGGACGATCTCGTCACCAACGCGCCAGCCGCTGGCATCAAGCACTTCAATACGAGTGCTGCCGGCCTCGGCCGTTTCAGTCAGCTTGGTCCAGGAATTTTCGCGATCACCATGCAGGCTCAAGGTCCCGAGCACATTCATGATCCCGCGATCGCCCATGCCATTGATGTTTTCGTTCTGGACATTGTCAGTCAACGTAATGGTTGCCTTACCCGTGTAGGGGTCGCTTTCAGTGCCAATCTCCAGCTTGCCGCGATTCAGGATCCACTCTGTGGTGAGTTCGAGTTCCTCATCATCGGCAAAGATGAGGATGCCGTTCAGGTTAATACCATTCAGCGCCGGTGGACTGACATCGAGGACAACTTCCATGCCCGCGCCAATAGTGACTACCTTACCTTCCTGGGGTACTGCACCACCTGACCAGGTGGATGAATCAGACCAGAGTCCGCTACTGACCGCTTCCTGCGCCTGGACACTGACGGTAAAACAGGCCGAAACCAGAAAAGAAAGAAGGAACGAATGGTTGTGAATGCGCATGGAATTTGACCCCCTGTCATTGTTTTTATTACGGCCAGAGAGAATAGCATGAAATTTCAGCAAAAATCCTACACCAGAAATGAAAAAGCCCCCGGCTTGCACCGAGGGCTTTGCCCATTCAGAGAGGTTGAATTTATCGGCTGAGAAATATTTAGGGTCAGAGTACAAACTCACATCTTTTGGAATATTACTCTGACCCCAAATTATTATTGGGATTAAACAGGGGCCGTAATCTCATATTGCAAATGCATTTTGCAAATTATCGCATTTTACAACCTTATCTCCACTCTCGAGAAAAATAATATTCATATAAACCAATGAGTTATTTTTTTCATAAATATCCAGTAAATTGGCATGCATCTTGAAATGACCCTTGTGAACTGAATAATTTTTCACGAGGAAGGTTTCATGAGCAAATATGTATTAATAAAAAAGGCTGTAAAAAACTTTTTAAAACCCAGAGTTATGATGACGTTGATTTTGACTTCAGTCATGCCATTTTCCGGCTTATACGCCTATGCCCAGGACAATGGCAACGGCAATACCAAAGTGGACGTGTGCCATGTAAGTGGTAATAGTGGTGTCATTAATATCACTGTGAGTGAGCCTTCGGTTCAAGCGCATCTTCGCCATGGCGATTTTCTTCCTATTGAAAACAACGGGTCATGTGAATCCTCGTCAGATAAGGAAGCATGTCTTGCAGATGCTGCTGAATACCCTGCAAATGATATTCGATGGACTACGTTAGATGGCGGCGTTACTTTCTTCTGCCAGTACCCGGAATAAAATTTAAGGTCAGAGTAAAATCACCTCTTTCTGAAATTCTTACTCTGACCCTCATTTAAGGCAAGGCCGCCAACAAAAAAGCCCCCGGCTTGCACCGAGGGCTTTGTTCAATCAGCGGAGCTGAATTTATCGGCTGACGTCGATACAGATTCCACTACAGGGACCAGTAGGACCACCAGCAGCAAAGGGATTAAAGGGACCTGCGGGGGCAGCTGGAGCTTCAAAATCCACAGCCACAAGCTTGACCCACAAGGCATTGTCATCGCGGAAGTATGAGGTCTCACTGGCGCCTTTAAGAGCAGTCAGGCTGTTTTGTTCTTTACCATTATCCGCAGTGGTGAATTCCGGAAGCTGGAAAATCACGAAGGAGCCATTGTCCATTTCCGACAGGGTCAGGGACAGCGACTCCCTGGCTGTTTCAACACTTACTTCCGCGCCACTACCGATGGTGGTTTGTCCGACATATTCGAAGCGCTTCATATTGCGTTCGAGGATGATCGGCTCGGTAATGGGGCTATTCTGGAACCCGCCGAAATTACCAGAAATGCTAAGGCGGCCCATGTCCCCCTCACACACTGCAGCATTCCAGGCTTGCTTCATCTGGCAGGTTTCTTCATCGGCTGCAATGCCGTTGTCGATGACTATATAAGCACCGGGAATTCCGCTGACCGAGCCGTCCAGGTCCTGGAACGCCGCACTCTTATAGGCGGAACTACGCCCTAGATCAGCCGCCCAGCGGCTTTGGATGGGCGGGAAGCTGACCGCCTTGGCGTTGACTAATTCAATGCCCTTGACCCAATTCGAGGTGCTCATGCCGAAGCTGGTGAACAGCAAGTAAGAGAGCGCGCCCGCATCGCGAAGATCGTTAGCCTCGTAGTTCACGAACGTGACATTTTCCACTTCATGGTGAAAATCATAATACTCGTAGCCGCGGATCGGGAAATCCGGGGCAGCGGCAGGCAGGCTCCGCCCGTAAGCGATTTCCTCGGGCCTGGTGGGGTTGCCGATGTTGTCGCTCTCTCCCACGAACAGCGAGTCGACGACCCGTGAGGTGTAGGGCGCAGCACCGGGAGAACCAGAGGCATGGGTGAAGCCGATGGCGTTGTCGGCCAGTTTTAAATTGGTGTAAAGGTGCATCTCACCGCGACCCCAGATAGCGTTATTGCTGTTTTTGTAAGCGGTGAAATTGTCAAATTGTGCCACCACTATCTCGCTGTTCTCGTCAGCTGGATCAGCGCGACTGATCAGGTTGGGACCTGCGATACCAAAGGTGTTGTCGGGTCTTGGGCCACGGTCTAGCATCAGGCCATCGAAATTGGAGTGAGCAGTATTGCCGCTGAACTCCCGCAGTCTGGAGCGTCCGGGCCAGGTATTTTCGCCTCTCTCAGTGCCAAGGAACGCGCCTATGCCATTCGTTGGAAAGGCCATCCAGTAACCTGTGGAATCAGAACCCGCAGCCACATTATCCCTGTAGATGTTATCAGGATTGGTGATCCAGAATGTTGCTGCGGTGTTGTCCGAGGGTAGCAGGATATGATCGGCGCTCTGGCCATCCGTATTTTGAATAGGCAGAAAAAGGCCTGTCGGTTGGCACGGCAGTGTTGGATGACACTTGGTTTGTATCCCCAGGTTTTTAATGATCTGGTTACCCGTTTCCACACCGTCTTCCATGAAAAAGCAGTGCCCCACGGTGTTGTAAGTGACATTGTTTTCGACGCGCAGGTTATCCGTGCCATGAATGGTCACGCAGCGACTGTAGGTGTCGTGAATCGCTGAGTTCTGAATGTATTGCCCAGTCACATCACCGTTGATATGCCAGTGAATCGGGTAGCGCGCGAGCTGCATGTGTTGGCCCATGCGAGTCAGCTCAATGCCGGACACTTTCATGCTACTCCCGGCCATAGCCATCATATGCCCGCCGAAGTAGTTTTCATCGGCATCAGCTGAAGCCTGAACCTTGATATTGCGCGTCAGCATGCCGACTTCACCGCGCTCATCCACGCCATAGGTGATTTCACCGAAATGCATATATTCGAGTGGCTCATCCAGGGTAATGCGGTTGCGCCTGATGCGTGTAATGTGGCGTCTCTCGGCCTGCCGGGGATTGAAATCCGTTGAGGCAAGAACAATTTCGTCACCCACTCGCCAACTGCTGGCATCGAGCACGTTAATGCGGGTACTGCCGGCCTCGGCGGTTTCCGCCAACTTGGTCCAGGCGTTTTCCCGGTCACCGTACAGACTCAGCACGCCGGGCGCCATCAGGATGCCACGGTCACCCATGCCATTGATGTTTTCGCCTGGGTTATTGTCAGTCAGCGTGATGGTGGCGTTACCCGTGTAGGGATCGCTTTCAGTGCCAATCTCCAGCTTGCCGCGGTTCAGGATCCACTCGGTGGTGAGCTCCAGTTCCTTATTATCGGCAAAGGTAAGCGTGCCGTTCAGGTTAATCCCATTCAGCGCCGGTGGACTGACATCGAGAACAACGTCTATGCCCGCGCCAATGGTAACTACCGCACCCGCCCGGGGAACTGCCCCACCAGACCAGGTAGATGAATCAGACCACATCCCGCCCTGGACCGCCGAAGAACCTTCCTGAGCCTGGGCGGTAAAGCAGGCTGTAACAAGCAATAATAGAAGAAAGAAACGACTGTGTATTCGCATGGAATTAGACCCCTGATCTCGAAATTATTTTTGAAAATTTCCGTATTTGGGAAATTACAGAATAGCAGGATTGTCCAACATATAGCCTATATAAGGCAATCCTGTAAATAAGCTTCCCTATTTCTTGTCATTTGTAGAAAAGGTGGAAGCTAACTAATGATGCGTAAGCCTGACCCGGCAGCAGATCGCCAAAGCCCTGCTGATGCGTCTGCTCCATAGTCCGTCCGATCTTGATACGTTATAATCTCGACGCTCAAAATCCAGGACCAGCAGCATGCACCACCCAGACCATCATTCTTTCAGCCGTTTCATGCGCATTCTCGCCTTTCTTATTGGCGTGGCTGTCGCGCCGCTCGCGCTTGCCGCTTCGGGAGAACCGCCTGCGCCTGTTTCAAGCGCTGAAGCCCTGACCCCGGCGCTGACCGGTCAGCAGGTCTACAACAACGTCTGCATCGCCTGCCACTACCCACCCGGCGTCGGCGGCGCACCGGCACTTGGCGATACTGATGCCTGGACCCCGCGCATTGCCCAGGGCATGGACACACTGATCGATCATGTCTTGAACGGATTCACCGGCGGCACCGGCGTGATGCCGAAGAAAGGAGAGCGCCTTGATCTCTCTGATGAGGAAATCATCAAAGCAGTTGAATACATGGTCGAGCAGGTTGATCAGTAAATATCTGCGAAGGTAGCTTCAGGACTATTCCATCAAGGGATGTCCCCCGTCTTTTCTTATTTCCATTACCTTTTGCTTTGAAAGAGCGGTTACAATTATTATAAATAGCTTTCGATAAATAGCTTTCGATTCTGGGAACTATCTCCTACGAGCTGCAGGGGTACTGACAAGTTAACTCCCAATCTGCCAGTATTCAGCTCATGACTCAACCAAAATTGTACAAACGCCATCGATTCCCACCCGAAATCATTCAATATGCAGTCTGGCTCTACCACCGTTTCAACCTCAGCCATCGTGATATCGAAGATCTAATGGCTGAGCGGAGCGTGACTGTCAGTTATGAAGCCATTCGTCTATGGTGCAACAAGTTCGGGCCGAAGTACGCT
>JABIPQ010000107.1 GCA_018698975.1 Gammaproteobacteria bacterium | reverse complement strand
TGCTCCGAATTCCTGGCTCCCATTATTTACACTATACCTCTCCAGCTCTTGTCCTATCATGTTGCGGTTATTAAAGGCACGGATATCGATCAGCCAAGGAACCTGGCGAAATCAGTAACAGTTGAATAGGGTTTTGTTGCTGCTATTACGCTCGCAATCTCTTCGTTATTTTATTTTTTTAACATGCTTATTTACAAAATGTAAACTCCGCTGAAAAAAAATAAAATGCCTCGACCTTGCTTCGCTCATGACGCAGCCTGCTCGACGCCCTTTTTGAGGACTTTGGAAGCTCGTTCCTGTTATTGGGAATTTTCTCAAATAAATCTTAAATATTGTTAATCAATTATTTTTCGCTTGCTGGAGCGCAGCGACTTTAGGCTCTTGTTCAAGCGCTTCAGGTGTTCCTGCAGTAGTCCGCCACGCAGTTTTGCGACCCCCATGGCTAATACATCTATCACTACCAGGTGTGCAATACGTGAAGACACTGGTGAAAACACATGTTGGTTTTCTTCCACATTGATGTGAATGGGTATCGCACAGAGCTCTGCAACCGGCGTATTATCTGGCACCAGGCCGATAACCGTAGCGCCGGCCTCTCTGGCCAGCTTAACGCTTTGAATGAGCGCCGTGGAACGACCAGATTGGGAAATAGCAACGACGACATCATTACGCTTCAATGATATGGCAGACATATGCTGTATGTGCGGATCAGTGTATGCTGCTGCGGTAACCTGTAAACGGAAGAATTTGTGCTGTGCATCGATAGCAACAGAGCCGGATGCCCCAAAGCCGTAAAATTCGACCCTTTCAGCTATTGCTAGCGCCTCGATAGCGGATTCAAGCGCAGTAATATCCAGCTCTTCCCGAACGGCAATTAGGGAGCCAATAGTTGAATCAAATACTTTTTTACTGACATCAGCGATGGAATCAGCCTCACTGACGGAAAACTGACTGTATATACCGCTGCTACCAAGGTAGCGAGCCAGCTGTAATTTAAAGGACTGAAATCCGTCATAGCCAAGGGCACGACAAAATCGTACTACAGTGGGTTCGCTCACCTGGGAATGGTTGGCAAGATCAATAATACGCATATTCAGGATAGAGGCTGGATCGCTGAGGACATAATCAGCCACTTTGCGTTCCGATTTTCTGAGTTCACCGAGAGCTTCAGTAATTGCCTTGATCAGGTTAGAGTTTTCCAGAGCAACGACCTCGTTTCTCACAATCGTGGATAATTGTTGAGTCCAATATAGACCATCAGTATAAATTGGCTGGAAGGGTAAATGTAAATTATTGCATTGAAAAAGGTATACAAATCCAGGTGAAATTAGAGAATTTGTGCTCTATCTCAAATTAGTAAAATTCAATACAGGTTTGTGTGCTTTGTGCTGAAGTTTTTCACCTGCATGTCATGGCATTTGCTAAAATTGTAGGCCATGGATATATCCCACATTCTCAACTCTCTCAACGATAACCAACGCAAGGCAGTCACATCCGATCCAGGCAATCTTCTGGTGCTGGCCGGTGCCGGCAGCGGAAAAACGCGCGTGTTGGTTCATCGCATTGCCTGGTTAATTCAGATGGAGGGTGTTTCCCCCCATGGCATTCTGGCGGTGACATTCACCAATAAAGCGGCCAATGAAATGCGCCTGCGAATAGAGGAGCTTCTTGAGCGTCCAGCGGGTGGCATGTGGGTCGGTACTTTCCACGGCTTGGCACACCGCTTATTGCGTGCTCATCACCAGGAAGCTGGCTTACCCGAAAAATTTCAGATCCTTGATTCAGATGATCAGTTAAGGCTGGTCAAGCGAATCTGTAAAAACCTTGAGGTGGATGAATCCAAATATCCGGCCAAGCAGTGTCAGTGGTTTATTAATAAGCAAAAAGACGAAGGGCTTCGCGCAGCAAACCTGGAAGATTTTGGTGAAGAATTCATGCAAATCATGATTCGCATCTATAACGCTTATGAAGAAGCCTGTGACAGAGGCGGTATGGTAGATTTCGGCGAATTGCTCCTGCGTTCTCATGAATTGTGGTTAAAGCAGCCAGCTTTACTGGAATACTATCAACACCGTTTCCGACATATTCTGGTCGATGAATTCCAGGACACCAATACTATCCAGTATGCCTGGTTGCGAATGCTGGTAGGACAAACCGGCTTTATCACAGTTGTCGGTGATGATGACCAGTCAATTTATGGTTGGCGCGGTGCTCGCATAGAGAATATTCAGAATTTTGACAAAGACTTTTCTGACGCAGATTTGGTAAAGCTTGAACAGAACTATCGCTCTACGGCTAATATCCTGAATGCGGCAAATAGCCTTATTTCTCAAAATACGGGCAGGCTGGGCAAGGAGCTCTGGACTGATGACAAAGATGGCGAAAGCATTTCTTCTTATAGCGCATTCAACGAACAGGATGAAGCGCGGTTTATTTCAGGCCAGATAGAAAAGTGGGTTAATTCCGGCAACAAGCATTCCGAAGCAGCCATTTTGTATCGTTCAAATGCACAATCCCGGGAACTTGAAGAAGCCCTGCTCAGGGTATCCATGCCCTACCGAATTTACGGCGGTTTTCGCTTTTATGAGCGCCTGGAAATCCGCAACGCATTGGCCTATATGCGCCTGGTGGCCAGCCGTAATGATGATGCAGCCTTTGAGCGAGTGATCAACACGCCGGTAAGAGGGCTGGGTGCGAAAACCCTCGATAGTATTCGACAGTTGGCCAGGGCAGAAGGCTGTTCCATGTGGCAGGCCGCTATAAAAGTTGTGCAGGAATCGCTTCTTCCGCCACGGGCAGTATTGAATGTTTCAGGCTTTATGTCTCTGATTGACGCCATGGAAGATCAGGTATATGGCGCGCAGCTCTATGAATTAACGGAATACATTATTAAACAAAGCGGACTAATTCAGCATCATGAAAAAGAAGGTGGAGAAAAGGCGCGCACCCGGATTGAAAATCTCGATGAGCTTATTAATGCGGCAAAAGCATTTGAAGTAGAGGATATTCCCAGGGAAGAGGAATTTTTGTTTAACCAAGGCTCCAATGAGCAGTTGAGTGATTCGGGTGAACAAGTAGAAGAAAAAGAGATCACTGAACTTAATATACTGACCGCCTTTCTTGATAAAGCCGCACTTGATGCCGGTGATGCCCAGGCACAGGAATTTGAAGATGCAGTACAGTTAATGACACTGCATTCTGCTAAAGGTCTGGAATTTCCACTGGTATTCATAGCCGGCATGGAAGAGGGCTTATTCCCCCATAAAATGTCCATGGACGATCTGGCAGGCCTGGAAGAAGAGCGCCGGCTTTGCTATGTGGGCATAACCCGTGCCAGGGAAAAACTGTACTTTACCCATGCTGAATCAAGAAGAATGCATGGTGAAGAAAACCTCACCCGGCCATCGCGGTTTTTGAGAGAGGTGCCTGAAGAGCTTATTGAAGAAATACGAATGAAAGGCGATGTCCGCAGGCCTCGCCATTATCCGGGGAATGCGCCGGAAAACCATGATATTATCGGCGGTCATTCTATTAATAGCGGAGCCAAAGTAGCCGGTTCTGATATTAGCCTGGGTCAACGGGTCAAGCATCCCAAATTTGGCGAAGGAGTTGTTTTAAATTACGAAGGCAACGGAACCAACGCCCGGGTGCAGATAAATTTCGATAATGTTGGCGGCAAATGGCTGGTTATGTCATATGCCAAGCTGGAAGTTATCTAATAGCCGCTAACAAAAGTTAAAAGTTTGTAGGAGGGTTTTAACCCCGAATGAATTCAACGTTAAAAGTTAAAAGTTAATAGTTAAAAGCAAAGAAGGGGATTTTAAGAAATGTTAAATAACATGGGAATTAAAGCAGGTTTTGTTGTGGCGCTTATGTTGCTATTACAAGCCTGTGGCGGCGACGCAGAACAGTCAGCAGATGGTGCAATTGCCGCTGTAGCACCTCAGCAAAGCTATGAGTGGAAACTGGTTACCGCATGGCCAAAGAACTTTCCAGGTTTAGGGCATGCGCCGGAAGTTTTTGCTGAAAAGGTTGAGGCCATGTCAAACGGGCGCATGAAAATTCGTGTCTATGGTGACGGAGAATTAGTCCCTGCACTGGAAGTGTTTAATGCGGTTAGTGCCGGCACTGCTGAAGTTGGTCATGGCGCTGCTTATTACTGGAAAGGCAAGGCACCGGAAGCACAGTTTTTTACCGCCTTACCATTCGGTATGAATGGCCGTGAAATGGAAAGCTGGATTCAATATGGTGGTGGACAGGAGCTGTGGGATGAATTGTATGAGCCATTTAATCTGATTCCGCTACCAGGTGGTAACACCGGCGTACAGATGGGTGGATGGTTCAACAAGGAAATTAATTCGAAAGCAGATTTTCAGGGTTTGAAAATGCGTATTCCTGGTTTGGCTCAAGATGTACTTTCACGCCTTGGTGGTGTTCCGGTAAACATGCCTGGTAGTGAATTATTTACTTCTTTGCAAACAGGCGTTATTGATGCCACCGAATTTAACGGTCCTTATAACGACCTTGCTTTTGGTTTATATGAAGTCTCTGATTATTATTATTACCCTGGCTGGCATGAGCCCGGCTCAGTTATGGAATTTCTGTTTAATAAAGAAAAATTTGAAGCACTGCCAGCAGACCTGCAGGAAATTATGCGTACTGCGGCAGAAGCGGCGTCTCTGGATATGACCAATGAGTTTACCGCACGTAATACCATTTCACTGAAAGAGCTGATTGATAATCACGGTGTTGATCTCAGGGAGTTTCCGGATGACCTGATGCAGGAGCTGAATATTATTTCACAGGAAGTGATCGATGAGCTGGCGGATCTGAGCCCAATTGGTGCCAGAATTCATGCCTCCTATCGGGAATATGAAGCCAATGTTAAACAGTTCCATTCTGTCTCGGAAGAAGCTTACACGCGGGCTAGAAGGCTGTAGGGTAAAACAAGGTACAAGATACAAGGTACAAGAAATAAAAAAGCCGGCGTAAGCCGGCTTTTTTGTAGCAGCGGTTTCAACCGCGAAGAAATAATTACATGCTCTTGATCACGCCTGGCAGCCAGGTCGCCAGTTCTGGCCAGAAGGTCAGCATGCCCAGCATAGACAGCTGGATGATGATGAAGGGAATAACGCCTTTATATATTTGTGTGGTCTTTATGGAGTCTGGTGCAACACCGCGTAAGTAAAACAGGGAAAAACCAAAAGGCGGCGTTAAAAAAGACGTCTGCAAATTCACTGCCAGCATCACCCCCAACCAGACAGGATCAAGACCCATGGCCAATAGTACAGGGCCAACTATGGGAACTACCATATAGGTAATTTCAATAAAATCCAGAATAAAGCCAAGCAGGAAAACCACCAACATAACGGTAATCGTTGCCGTGATAACGCCGCCCGGCATGTCGGTAAAAATTTCTTCAACAATGATGTCGCCGCCAAAACCACGAAAAACAAGTGAAAAAACAGCAGCGCCAACTAAAATCATATATACCATGGCGCTGACTTTCGCAGTAGAAACAGCCACGTCCTTGAAGATGGCAAAGTTCAGCTGCCTGTTTATCAGTGCCAGTAAAATTGCACCCAGGCCGCCTACACCGGCTGCCTCTGTTGGCGTCGCAGCACCGGACAAAATGGAACCCAGCACAGCAATGATAAGCAGCAGAGGAGGCAGAAGGCTTTTACTTAGGGTCAACAGGATATGAGAATCACCGGTAGCTTTCTTCAGGTCTGCATCGCTTGCCGGGGGCGCTGTTTCAGGTTTTAGAAAGGCCATTCCCAGCATATAAATAATGTAAAACACGACCAGTATCAGTCCCGGAATCATCGCGCCGGCAAACAAATCGCCCACTGAGACATTCTGGGTAGAAAAAACGCCCATGCGTATTTGTGCCTGTTGGTAGGCATTGGAAATGACATCACCAAGTAAAACCAGGGCAATCGATGGGGGAATGATCTGTCCCAGAGTACCAGTGGCACAAATGGTGCCGGTGGCCAGTGAGGGACTGTATCCTGCCCTGAGCATCGTAGGCAGGGAAATTACACCCATGGTGACTACGGTGGCGCCAACAATGCCAGTACTTGCAGCCAACAGCATGCCTACCAGAATGACAGAAACTCCCAGTCCTCCGCGCATTTTCCCAAATAACAATGCCATGCCTTCGAGTAGCGCTTCAGCTATTTTTGATTTCTCCAGCATCATGCCCATGAAAACAAACATGGGGACGGCAAACAGGTTGGTATTAATCATGATGCCGTAAAAGCGGTTGGGTATGGCGCTGAGAAAGGCGCCATCGAAGGTGCCTGTCATTAAGCCTGCTGCAGCAAAAACCAGCGAGGTGCCAGCAAGAGAAAAGGCCACAGGGTAGCCGCACATCAGCACCAGGCAGACAGCAATAAAAAGAAACAGGGGGATTAATTCAATCAAATAACACCGCCAACTGGTTCGATATGCTCTTCCGGGTCTTCTTCCTTAAAGAACAGAAAAAGAAAATTCCTGACAATTTCAGCTAAGCCCTGCAGTATCACCAGGGATGCCATCACTACGATCAATGTTTTGAGCAGGTATACATACGGAATGCCACCCGCTTCAGGAGAGGTTTCCCTGATGCGCCAGGCTGCCTGAACATAGTCCCAGCTCCCCCACAAAATAAAGCCTGCCACAGGAAGTAAAAGAAAAAGACCGCCAAGCATATTGACCCATGCTTTATAACGATGTGAGGCTGGGCCGTAAAAAATATCCACTCTTACATGGCCGTCATGCTTAAGAGTAAAAGCAGCGGTGAGCAGGAACAGCAAAGCGTTAAGGTAAATAATGGATTCCTGAATGGCGATGGAGCCGGAATTAAAGGCATAGCGGGTAAGCACAATATAAAAGGTCACCACTACCATCAGGATGGAACACCAGGCTGCAGTCTTACCAATGAATTCAGTGATCCCGTCTATTAAACGAATACATTTTTTAACGATATTGAGCACGGTTCATCTCTGAATATCAGGGGCGATTAAAGCTTTGCAGTGTAAAGGTCAGCGTACTGAACTCCGTAAGGCTGAATTCAACATCGGTAATAATGATTTTGCCAACCTTGATAGAGGGAATTATCAGAGTCCCGGCGTCAAGATCCATCGTTGCAGCATCCTGCCCGCTATCGATCAGAGAGAAGATTCTGGTTGTGATAACACTGAAAACAACACCAGGAACCTGGGTATCCTGAACCATGATTACACGGTACATTTCATCACCGATTCTCACCGGCAGGAAAAAGCTGTTGGATAAAGTGGAGTATTCGGCAGTGGTTTTTATTCCATCATCTGTGCCATCATCGCCAGGGCCGTTATCTACAGGGTCGGAGTCATCGACGATTACATCGGTAACATAAATACGGCTCACCAGCACAACATCGTCTGCATCAACACCATCATTATCCTGATCAGTTAATGGTAATTCACCAAAAGCACCGCCCAATGAGTTCTGTAAATTGACCCTGGGAAGTACTGAAATAGCATCAACTACAGGCATACCTGAAATGATGCGTGCAAAAACTGTGAAACCACCGTCAACTGTATCGAGCTGTGTGTTGTTAACCACATTAACAAACCACTCACTGGTGGCGCTGTTAACCTGTCCGCTTGCACGGGCCATTGCCACGGTGCCGCGCAGGTTGGAAAGTTCGAATTCATTCACCACTGCAGCATCTCTGGCTATTGAAGATCCCAGTGGGTTGACAGAATAGCCGCCACCCTGGATAACAAAGTTCGGTACAGTACGATGGACGAGGGTGTCATCATAACGGCCACTGCTGATGTAATTTAGAAAATTGGTCACGGTGTTGGGAGCAGAGTCAGGAAGCAGCTCCATGCAAAACTCACCCGCATTGGTGTCAACGCATACGGCATTTTCATAGAGAGTTTCGCCTTCACCTGGTGTTGGAGTATCGCCATCACCATTACTGCCGTCGTCGGTTGAACCATCATCGACAGGATCATCGCCTGAGCTATCAGTGCTATCCCCGCCTCCCTGCTCAAAATCGCTAATATCACCATCATATATATAAGCGTCGGCAATAGTGATACCGATAGAGTTTTCGATTGGGATGTCCTGGGAGATAACCGGTATCGCTGACAAATCACCGTCACCCAGGTCTACCGTACCCACCAGGCTGACAAGGCCATCCAGAGAATCCATGCCGAACCCGAGAATTCTCGCAAAAACAGTGTAGCCACCGCTGAGAGTATCCAGTGCGGGATTATCGGTCATATTAATCAAGAATTTGGATGTGCCGCTGTCAGGGTTATCGGGATCGTCCGGTACCAAGGCCACAGTGCCACGTGTATTGGAAATGCTAGGCTCATTGCTGACAGGTGGCCTGGTTGTAACTTCCTGTATACCATTCAGGCCACTTATTCCGGTGATCACATATTTACCACCGACGAAATAAGTGTTTTCTCCATCATTAACCAGCTGATGCAGAAAAGAGCTTCGATAAGTACCTCTCTGTACATAGGACAAAAAGTTCTGCGCAGCAATAGGTGCTTCTGTATCCAGCAGCTCCATGCAGATGTCGTCAACAACAGTTTCCAGACAGACAATAGTCTGCGCCCGGGATGGCAGTGAAAAGGCCAATAAAATCAGGAAGATAAAACTAAGCTGTAGTGGAAAGCTGACTAACTTTTTCATGTTTGTGTCCAACAGGCTAAATGCGCTCCATGGCCCTCAAAAAGAGCGCGCAGAATAGCACAATTGTGCAAGTGAGTGCGAAGAGTTCTTTTGCCCACATTATTATTAAGACCATGTAAATATTAGAGAATTTCAATAATAACTGTTTCAAAATTAACAATCGCCTAATTATAACTTACTGCCAATTACCATCGGCTAAATATGCTTTAACAGAATATTTATGCTTTTTTCCGTCTGGCTATGCAAGATTGATTAAACGAAAACTCATCCACAATAAAATACAGGTAACTACAAGGACAAGAAAAGCGAGAATAGTGTATCCAGCAAGAATAAAACGCGTACCAAGACGTGTTAAAAAATCATCATGGGGCAACACTGGAGGAGGTATGTTCTGGAAGAGCTGGATAAATGAAAACAGCATCATGCCCCACAGGGTTAATACCAGCGCGGGCTCAAGTAGATGGCCAAGGCTGCCAGAGGCAGCAAACAGGCTCATGGCGACTCCTGCCAGGCCGGCTATGACCAGAACAACAGTAAGCGAGCGACACCACTTTATGCTTTGGGCAATTTTGTGGAGAGTGAACAACATAAGGCAGAGAGTATTATTGTTGTGTAATAGTTGTGCAATAAAAAACCTGCAGCAAGACTGCAGGTTTTTTTTATTGAAAGCAACGCGCTGACTTAGTCGTCTATATGCACGATCAGTAAGTCGCATCCGGCGCCGTGAGTAACACTGGATGAAGTAGAGCCAAATATGAGCTCCCAACCATGACGACCATGCCCGCCCATGATAATCAGGTCAGACTCAATTTTTTTAGCCAGTTCACGAATTTCTCTAGCTGGCTGGCCAAGCACGGTATGTAACCTGCCTGGAGGAACGCCAATAAGATCACCCATTTCATTGAGGCTGATTTTGGCCTGTTTGGTAACTTCTTCGTGCAGGCCTTCAATATCAACACTGGTGACTTCAACAGCGTAACCTACAGCGATAGGCTCAATAACATGAACGATGCTTAATTCGGCCTCGTTTTGTTTTGCCATGCTTCTGGCTTTGTCGAGAACGATAGCTGAATCCTGCGACAAATCCACTGCAACAAGAATATTTTTAAATAAAGCCATAAGGCCTATCCTCCTGGTTTAACTATTTTAATTCACAGTCTAAAGAGTACACCCGAAAGGGACAAGTGTATCTTGATCTATAGCAATTTTCGGGTTTTATATTATTGAGCAGGGATGCAAGCTTTTGGGCAGCCTGCTACCATTGCGCTGTGTTTTTTCGGGGAAAACCATGACAGAAGCTAAAGGAAATAAAACAGGCTTGATTCAGCTGGTTGCAGGCATCGATAGCGAAGGCAATCCTGTACTGGAAAAACTGGAAGTAAGATATCAGGATCAAGCCGGTACTTTTGAGCTTCTGCGCTCACCACTTTTTGTCAGAAACCTTGCTGCGGGAGATATTTTTACTTGCGCACAAGATAACCCAGCAAACTATCAGGTCATTAAGCGTAGCGGTAATCTGGTTATTCGTGTTTTTCGTAAAGATGATATTCATGAGCTGGAAGAGGTTCTTACACCCGAAGTGGCAATGCTGGATGGCTCACTGGATTTACAAAGTGAAAGGGCATTGGTGTATTCAGTCCATGTTAATATCGGCTTTTCTGAAATTGAGAAGGTTTTTGACGGGGCGATGGCCAGGTACACAGATTCTGTCTGGTACTATGGCAACATTTATGACCCTGCAGATGGTGTTACCCCGCTGAACTGGTGGGACGAATTTATCAACCAGGTTTAAAGCACTGATGTACCAAACCTGTAACAGAAATACCAAATAGGAAGCACAATGCTGATCGTTATTTCTCCGGCAAAAACGCTGGATCTTGAAAGTAAATATAAAAAGGTAAGTAATACCAAGCCTGAATTTCTGACTGATTCGCGCAAGCTCGTCAATATAATGCGCCAGCACACAAGCGACGATTTAAAAAAGCTGATGCACACCAGTGAAGCGATCAGCACATTAAATGTCGAGCGTTTTAAAAAGTGGAAAACACCATTTAGTGAAAGCAATGCCCGGCCATCTATTTTTACATTTAAAGGAGATGTCTATACCGGGCTTGAAGTAGAAAGTTTTTCAGCAGCGGACCTGAAATATTCCCAGGATCACCTGCGCATCCTGTCAGGCTTATATGGCTTATTAAAACCTCTGGATTTGATGCAAGCTTACCGTCTGGAAATGGGGACAGGTCTGGAAAATGACCGCGGTAAAAACCTTTACGCCTTTTGGGGTGACAAGATTACCCGTGCAGTAAACCGTGACCTGAAGGCTCAAGATGATGGAGTGTTGATTAACCTGGCATCCAATGAGTACTTCAGTGTGCTGGATAAAAAATTATTGGAAGCGGACATCGTCACACCAGTATTCAAGGATTACAGCAAGGGAAAATTTAAAGTAATAAGCTTTTTTG
>JABIPQ010000106.1 GCA_018698975.1 Gammaproteobacteria bacterium | reverse complement strand
CTTGACCTGAATGCCAGTGATATCCATTTTGAGCCGACAGAGCATCATCTGGAAGTGCGCTGCAGGGTTGATGGCATTATGACCCGCATTGAAAAGCTGCCAGTGAAAATACAATCTGCAGTCGCTTCCCGTCTGAAGCTTATGGCGAAACTGGATATTGGCGAGAAGCGTTTGCCCCAGGATGGAAGAATTGATTATCGGGTAGGAGACCGGGAACTTGATATGCGTGTTTCCACGTTACCTGGTGTGCTTGGCGAGTCGGTAGTGTTACGTATCCTGGACCGAAGCGATTTAAGTATTGAGCTTATGGATCTGGGTATGCCGGAGAAAATACTCAAGGACTATAGCCGGGTAATTTCTCAACCACATGGCCTGATTCTTATAACAGGGCCAACAGGAAGCGGTAAGACTACAACGCTCTACGGCACTCTTGAAAAAATTCATAATGAAAAGCAGAAGATTATTACCGTAGAGGATCCGGTGGAATATCAACTGGATGGCATTACCCAGATTCAGGTGAATGCACGCATTGGACTCAACTTTGCTTCTGGCTTGCGCTCCATTGTGCGACAAGACCCGGATATTTTGATGATTGGTGAAATCCGTGATCATGAAACTGCAGAAATTGCCATTGAGTCTGCGTTAACCGGGCATCTTGTTTTTTCAACCTTGCATACCAATGATGCTGCCGGTGCTGTTACCCGTATGCAGGATATGGGCGTGGAAAGTTATCTGATTAGTTCAAGCTTGTTGGCAATCCAGGCACAAAGGCTGGTGCGCAGAATATGTACAGACTGCATAGAAACCACAGAGCTCAGTGATGATGAGACGAATGTACTGGATGTTAAAAAGGAAGATTATCCGGAAATTAAACGGGGCGCGGGTTGTGATCGCTGTGGGGAAACAGGTTATCGCGGCCGGGTAGGTTTATATGAACTGCTGTTGATGTCTGATGAAATAAGACACCTGGTAACCAACGGTGCAGATGCCAACCTAATTCGCAAACAAAGCATTAAAGAGGGAATGAGAACACTTCGGGAAGATGCGCTTGAGAAACTCAAGTCAGGCATGACGACACCTGAAGAAGTAGTGAGGGTAACTCGCGCCATATGAGTGTGAATTATTATCAATATCAAGCTTGTGATGTCCAAGGCAATATGACAAACGGCCAGCTAAGTGCTGATTCCGAGCGTGAAGCCATTGCCATGTTACAAGCGAAAAAGCTTGTGCCGGTAAAACTGAAAATCACCTCTAAACAAAATTTACAGCGCTCGGGAGGCAAGATTAAAAATGCTGACCTGGTGGATTTTACCAGCGGCTTAACTACGCTGGTAGAAGCAAGAATTCCTATCGATAAGGCGCTCTCTTTACTGGAAGGGATTACAGAAAAAGAACATATGAAGCGTCTGGTGGTTTCTTTAAGACGTGATGTGAAAGAAGGGAAAAGTCTTGCTGATGCCATGGAGGCAAGACCCGAAGTTTTTTCCAGACTTTATTACAATATTGTCAGGGCAGGTGAAACAGGCGGTATTCTTGATCAGTTGTTGCCGGATTTGAGTCATTTTCTTGAAAATGCAGAGGAAACCAAGAAACAGATTATTTCAGCGCTTACTTATCCACTGGTGCTGTTTATCACTGGACTGATTTCAGTGGTTTTATTGCTGGTGTATGTAGTGCCTCAATTTACGGCAATGTTTGAGGATGTGGGGTCTGATATTCCTCCCTCGGCAGAATTTTTGTTGAGCTTAAGTGCGGGCCTGCAGAATTATGGTTGGCTGATAGTGCCGGTAGTATTTGGTATTGGCTATTGGTGGCGCTGGCTTAACGCTGACAAGCAAAGAAAGCGGCAAAAAGATGCTTATATGTTGCGTCTGCCAATTGCCGGGAAATTATTACTGCATCGTGATGTGGCAATATTTTCACGAACATTGGGCGCCTTGCTTGGGGCGGGCATTCCATTGATTCGAGGATTAAGAGTTGCCCGCGAAGTAATTAGTAATGAGGAACTGATTCATCACCTTGAGGTCGTAGAAGAAGACGTACGCAGTGGTGCAGGCTTGGGAATTTCATTGGAAAAGACTGGCGTCTTTCCGGTATTGCTCCATCAGCTGGTAACAGTAGGTGAAGAATCAGGTCGCACTGGAGATATTTTAAAAAAACTGGCCAGGACATTTGATGCCAGTGTGAAGGATGATATGTCACGTTTGGTAAGCGCATTGCAACCAGCGCTTATTTTGTTACTTGGAATAGCTGTTGGCGGAATTATTATCGTTATGCTCTCTGCAGTATTCAGCATGAATACCGTGGATTTTTAACCGGAGTTAAGTGTGAATTACAAAGGGTGTTTTATTAAGATTTACTCATTGAACCGAGTGGTGACACTTCTGTTGTTGTCAGCCTTGTTGTCCTCATGTGCTTCTATGCAACAAAGATCGGGCTCAGGAAGTTCTTCCAGTTCTGGTGATAGACAGTCTGTACAAGAGCAAAATGCTTCCACAAGTTCTGAGGGCTCAATTCCGGGAACAGTGTCGGCTGGTTTACAGCAGGAAGAGCTGGATCCGGGAATAAACAGGGTAGGAAGAGTGATTCAGCTGGGCATGTTTGCAGAAGAACGCCCACAAGTTGAAGTGCCTGAAGGCACAACTGTTGAGTTGAACTTTGAGCAGGAAGACCTGCGTTTGGTGTTTGAACAACTAGGTGACCAGCTGAAGATCAATATGGTGATTGATCCAACCATTGATAATAAAGTCAGTTTGCGCTCTTCACCGGATAACCCATTGCAATATGAAGACTTATGGCCGCTTATGCGGATGCTGGCCAGAAATGCAGGGGTCACTATTGAGCAGGCCGGAAATATTTACCGGTTTATGAAAAATACTTCGAATATTCCTGTTGAAATTGTAATGCCTTCCTGGCTGAGTGATGCTACCTCTTCTGAAGTATTGCAAGTTACTCCATTAACTTACATCTCTGTGGAAACAGCACTGGCCTTATTGAACCCGCTGATACAGCCTGATGGGACTATTATTCGTTTAGGCCAGGCTAACCTGATTGGTATAAGTGGTTCGCCTCAGCAATTACAACGAGTCAATGCATTGCTTGATGTTATAGATGATGATCCATTCCAGAATCAGGGCATACAATTATATGAATTATTTAATTCCCAGGCGGCAGAAGTAGCTCAGGAATTGACCAATATTCTTGGCCTGGTTGATGGGGAGCAATCTTCTTACCAGGTACTTGGGCTGGAGCGAATTAATGCCGTACTTGTTCTTTCCCCTGCCAATCGAGGGTTTGATGAAGTGACGCGCTGGATCAGTATTCTTGATGCTGAAAGTCAGGAGCAGGTAGAGCAACTGTTTTTCTACAAGGTAAAAAACCTGAGCGCTACAAGCCTGGCGCAAACGCTAACCAGTGTATTTGAGCAAAATGAAGACAATCGACCGGTTGCCAGTAATGAAACAGAAAGTGCTGCAAGCAATGCAGAAGGCGAAGCAAGTACAGAAGTTATTGTTGAAGAATCTGCACCAGAAGGCGTTGTTTCTGCCAATCTTTCAGTAACGATTGTTGCCGATGAAGATACCAATAGCCTTTTGGTACGCAGTACGCCAAGAGATTACAGGCAGTTACTTACGACTATAAACAATCTGGATACTGTACCACCGCAGGTTTTGATAAACGCTGTAATCGGGCAAGTAACCTTAACTGACAGTAATGAATTTGGTGTCGATTGGGTGAGCATTTCCAATAATGTGAATACCGGCGTGATTAGTTCTAGAGTACTGCCATCAGGCTTACTGTTAACTGACGGGTCTGGCCTCGGTGCACAGGGCTCTGGTCTCATTATGAGCAGATCATTCAGTGATGGCAGCTCCATAATTGATGCTACCTTGAATGCTATTGCTCAGGATAATGAAGTTAGATTACTGGCTCGGCCAACAATTCTTGCCACTAATAATCAGGAAGGCGAAATTAAAGTGGGACAGGCTGTACCTATTGATCAGGGCACAACGGTTTCTGGTAATGGAGTGACAACATCAAATATTGCCTACCGTGATGTGGGTATTGTGATGACCATTACGCCGCATATAAATGATGATGGATATATAAATCTTGAAATTTTTCAGAGTCTATCTTCTATTGAAGATGGAAGTGGCGTTGCAGGTAACCCTGTATTTTCAAATCAGGAAATTACCACCACTGCTGTGGTGTCAGATCAATCTACGATTACCCTGGGCGGTTTAATCCAGGAAGATGATTCTGATCAAAACTCTGGTGTACCAGGATTACAGAAAATTCCTGTTTTGGGGGCCCTGTTTTCATATCAGCAATTAAGGTCAGTAAGAAGGGAGTTATTTGTCATTCTCAGGCCCCAGATAATTAATGGGGATGATCGAGATGCTGAAGTAATGCAGGATCTCAGAGACAGTTTTCACAATGTTGCTGAACTTTTTGAAGAAGCAGGGCTTTAAGCATGCGGAGCAAATTAATGAACAATCGACGTGGCTTCACCTTAATCGAATTACTGGTCGTGATGGCTATATTAGGAATGTTGGCGGCGCTTGTAGGCCCGGCGCTTTTTGGCAACCTGAGTAAGGGACAGCGTACTACGGCTGCATCACAAATCAGTAATCTGGAATCAGCACTGGATACCTATCGCCTAGATGTTGGTAGTTACCCTGATTCATTGAGTGGACTGGTAGAAAATGACAGCGGCAGTCAGCGCTGGAATGGGCCCTATATCAGAGATGACGAAGTACCATTGGATCCCTGGGACAATCCTTATCAATATGAAGCCGGTGGGCGAGATTTTTCCTTGATCTCCTATGGGGCTGATGGCGTTCCAGGCGGCGAAGGTGATGACGCCGATATTGGCAGTTAAAACCTTAAGCCAGCAGGCTCAAACTATGAAGCAGCATGGCTTCACATTGCTGGAATTACTTATAGTTCTGAGCATCATTGTGATTGCCTCTGCCCTTGTTATTCCCAACATTACTGGCACAGGAAGTAACCTGCTGACTGCGCAGGTCAGACAAACAGCTTCTGCATTTAATTTTGCCAGACGCATCGCTATAGTCGAAGGTGCACCACAGGTCGCTACTCTTTTTCAAATGGATCCAGAGGATCCGGATTATCCAGACATCAGGGGCGACCTGGTGCAAAATTCCAATGTGCCGATCCTTGAAAATTTTACTTCTGAAATTTCCTATCAGGCAGATATCAATGAAGATCCAGAAGTTCTCGAAATTATAGAAATTGTGTTCTACCCTCAGGGTGGCAGTACCGGTGGAATTCTTAATTTTAAAATGGATGACTTAAGCGCAAGGATTCGTATTGATGCTATTACTGGCAGGATCAGCACATATTATCCGGGTGAAGAAATCGAGGAGGATTTTTAATGCAGGAACTCTCGATTAAATCTATGGCCAGAATAAATTCACTTACCAGATTTCAGAAAGGGTTTACCTTGCTTGAAGTCCTGGTAGCTATGACTATTACTGGCATGGCGCTGGGTGGCCTGTTTGGCGTAATAGCCGGCAATAAAAGATTGGCCTGGAGTTCTGAAGAATCATTAGTGGAAACCATGCAGGCGCGAAGTCTGATTAATTTTTCCCAGCTCAATGATCACAACGGCGAGGTGTACATTGATTTTGAAAATGAAGATTTGTTTATCGATTCAGGATATGAGCTGGAAATTCCGGAAAGAAAAACGCGTGCCAGCTCTCTGGCACTAAGACAATATGAAGTTATCGATGAGTATGGTGAGCTAATAACAACAGGGACTTACTGGGTGAAATTGGAGTTGCCGGAATAGCCAGAAAAAAATGAAGAAACTGCAAAAACAGTCAGGGTTTACCCTGCTCGAAATAATGATGTCCATGACACTAACGGCTATGTTGTTGGGCATGTTAAGTGCTGGATTATATTCTGTAGTGAATGACTGGCAAAATGAAACCTCAGTTCTGGATGAAACCCTGGACAAATCCCTGGTATTGCTACAGGTTGAAAGAGCGCTATTTGCAGCGTTTCCACATAGCTATATTAACCAGGACAGGCTCGCCCGATTTGTTTATTTTGAAGGTGATGAGAATGAACTGCGCTGGGTTTCTACTGTTTCTCCGCAAAGACGCAATGGTTTAACAGCCTGGCGGCTGGTGTCCGATATTCAGGATGGCGTTCAGCTTACTCTTACTCCGGCATATAGTGATAATCCGGATAATCGTTTTGATGAGTTGGAACCCACGACAATACTTGAAAATTACACCGCGGAATTTAGTTACCTGGTGCAAAGAAATGACGATGAAAAGGAATGGCTTGACGAATGGATAGGCGAAGAAATGCAAAGTTTGCCGATAGCCGTTTATATTATTTTCACACCAATAGATGATTCTCTGGATGAAGAAGTATTGGAGGTGCTGGCATCTATTCGCACCTGGAAACATGAAGATATTCAGCCGAGCATATCGCCAATATGATCAAAATCAATCAACAAGGATCAGTAATAGTTGTTACCTTGTGGACAATTATTCTGATGACGATTTTGATCACCGTAATTGCCGGGCAGATAAGACTATCGTCAAAAGCGGCTTTTTTTCATAAAGAAGAATTAACTGACTGGGCCAATGTTGTTTCGGCAATTAATCAGGCTGAAATGGAATTAATGTTGGAGCGAATGCCGCGCCCACCAGAGACAATAGACGATTTAAACGACATTAACAAAAACCCCTTATTCAGATTCAATGGACAGCAATTGGAATTAAGTTATCCGCCTAGCGAGGGTGTTACCGTAAGGATTTATGATCATGCCGGGAAAATCAATATCAGGGAAATTGGTCGGCCAAGGATGCGTGCTCTGCTGGAAAAAAAACTGGGTGAAGAAGCAGATGATCAGATTGATGAACTTATTGCCTCCTGGGGCGACTGGGTTGATCTTAATAATAATGCTGGGATAGATGGGGCGGAGGCAGAATATTATGAGGCCCTCGACAATCCATATATTCCCAGAAACGGGAAGCTGGAAACGGTTGAAGAAATATTACATATAAAAGGTTTTGAAGAGGTATTTTCCGATGTGGAACTTGCTTCTGCCTTTACACTTTATACAGATGATGAGCTAGTCAATCTGAATTTAGCGACAGTGGAGGCTATGCAACTTTTACCAGGTCTTGATGATGAGCTTATCGGAGAAATATTAGCCTTCAGGCAAAATAATGAATTCAGGGGGAACGGTGATGTAGCCCAGATTGTGCCAGCTGAAAATATGGCTGAACTCCGACCGTGGTTGAACTCTCGCAGAACCAGCAATTTTTATACTATAGTAGCCTATAGAAAATTAGTCTCTGAAGAATACCCGTTTGATGATGATGAGCTCATTGAGGTTGATGTTACTTTAAGTGCATTTTCTGAAATTGTAGAGATCACATCATTTACTGAAAAGCCCAAAATTTTGAAAATAAACCCTTATCAGAATATACCGGCGCGCCCTGTAGTTAGGATAGAAGAAGAGTTTTTAGAGTGAATTTTATCCATGCTTATAGCCGCAATATATTTAATGGTCTTCTAGTGCCACTTAAATCAGTGGTAGGAAACCGGTCATTATTTTCAATTCTGGTTAAAAGAGATATTGTCAATAGAACATCAGGGACAGTTCTGGGGAAGTTGTGGCCTGTTGTTCAGCCTACCTTACAAATTCTCGGTTACTGGTTTCTTTTTGATATTGTGTTTTCGATGCGCGCCAGCCGGGGACCTAATTATCTGGAATACTTGCTTACAGGTATGATGCCGTGGATATGCGTTTCAGAAATTCTGAATCGTTCAACGAATATGTTCCGTGAATTTAGTTCTTTGTATAGAAGAAACCCATTCCCATTGGAAATATTACCTTTGTTGATTATGGCTATTCCTTGCATGGTCTATGGAGTTGTTTATTTTATTCTTAATCTGTTTCTTGGTGGTTTGGATAAAGCATTTATTTCCTTGCTGGTTATGCCGATGCTAATGTTGTGGCTACTGCCACTTTGTTTATTATTGCCTGTATTAGGTTTATTTATCAAGGATTTTACCCAGGCTATTCCCTTCTTGTTGATGATTACCATGTTCCTCACACCGATACTTTACTTTCCTTCCATGTTGCCAGAGGGCATGCAACAAATAATCTGGATCAACCCATTTTCAGATTTGATGGTAGTTATTCATGGCTTGGTACAGGGTGGTGATTATTCCTGGTTCAATATCGTTAGACCATTTGTGATTTGGCTGTTTCTGCTTGGTCCATCCTGGCTTGTATTCAAGCGCAGCATTCCCCATATCAGGGAGGTGTTGTGATGACAAGTTCTGCGATCTCGCTGACAGAAGTTTCCAAGTTTTATAAATACTACGAAAAAGAATTTGACCGTGTCCGCGAAATTCTCAGTGGTAATCCACGCTTCCAAAAAATTCATGCATTAAAGCCGGTAACTCTTGACGTTAAAAAAGGCGAGGTACTGGGTGTAATCGGACAAAACGGTGCAGGTAAAAGTACCTTGTTAAAAGTACTTGCCAGAACGCTCTTGCCTTCAACCGGAGAGATAGAAATTAATGGCAGAGTGGCGGCATTATTAGAATTGGGTGCGAGCTTTCATCCCGAGATGACAGGACATGAAAATGTATATCTGAGTTGTGCAATTCAGGGACTAAGCAGTCAGGAAATTGATTCTGTCTATG
>JABIPQ010000105.1 GCA_018698975.1 Gammaproteobacteria bacterium | reverse complement strand
CTGCTAACCATGTTGCAACACTCCACTTTTTAGTCAAAGATAGTAGTGTGTTGCGCTCACCAGTTGAAGTCGCAGTCGGAAGCAGACCCTCGCAGCATTACCCATTAAGTTTTTTTAAAGATCCTTATTAGTTTAAAAGCGGACGTCCATAATTGTTAAAGAATTAATTAGTTCCCGCGGTCGCACCTGAATCCTTATGGAGCTGCTACAGAGGGGCTTTATATCCTATATATCCCTTTGAGCTCTGTTGTTTGCAGTATCATATACTTTGTTATTTAACGCCATCCACTTATACAATACTCCCTGATTATCGGAGAACCCTATTATGAGAAAACTTTTTTTCACCCTGCTTCCTTTGGCATTCATTACTTTTTCATTTCCAGGCATCGCTCAGCCTGGTGCATTCCGCCCGCCCCTTTTAGATTGCGGACAACAGGGTGATGCGCAAATGATTTGCGGCACACGTGCTCCGGAAGATTTTGAAGTGACACCAGACGGCCGCTTTCTGATAGTTGCCAAATATGGTCAGGGAGATGATTCTCCGCTGGATCTGTTTGATCTTGCCACTCAGGAATTTACTGCTATTTCTCTATCTTCTGAACCTTTATCTGGCTGGGGCGAATCCGCTTGCACGGAATCTATTGGTGATCAGGTTAGCCCGCATGGCTTATCCCTTTCACAGCGTAGCACAGGGGAATGGCAATTTTATGTAGTCAATCATAATGTGCGTGAATCCATGGAAATGTATGAACTTTTGCCCGAAGGTGATTCATGGAAATTGGTGTGGCATGGCTGTGTAATGGCAGACGTTCCTTATAACGATGTTGCCGCTAATCCAGACGGCAGTTTTGTTGCTACCCGCCCTACCGCCTTCCTGGCAGAAGGCGACAATGTGTTCAGTGGTGAAGCCACCGGTAACGTCGCACAGTGGAATGCCACTGATGGCGAAAGTGTATTACCCGGCACAGAAATCGGTTACCCCAATGGCGTACTGATTTCCAGTGATGGCCGTTATGCCTATATAAGTGGCTGGACCACCAGCGATTATCACAAATATGATTTAACTACCCAGCAGGAAGTTAAGCAGGTGGATCTTGGCTTTATGCCGGATAACCTCACCTGGACACCCAACGGCAAGATTCTGGCGGCAGGCATCAAGGGTATAGACGGCAATTGTCCGCAAGAAAGTGATTTTCCCTGTCTACAGGGTTTTGAAGTGGTACAGCTTGACCCGGATACCAGCGCAATCACGCGCGTGTTTGATTCAAAAGGACGCGCCTTGATTAATGGCACTTCCGTAGCTATCGAAGTGGGTGGCAATGTATATGTAGGATCATTTCAGGGCGAGAGACTGGTGAAGTTCTCACGCTGATTTGTAAAATAAATTGGGGTCAGAACAGAATTTCTTGAGTATCAAGAAATTCTGTTCTGACCCCAATTTATTTAAATTTCCGGTAGAGACGTTACGGGGCCTAATACAAACGTTAAAGTGACACCAGGAACCTTATTGAGAATCATGCTCGACGGACCCTCTTCAGTCATAATGCCAGGAATCAGGATTTCCTGGCTACCATAGTAGGCATGGCATGCTGTTCGTTCGGTACCAACCTCATCAGGCGGGATTTCGGATAGACTGGTGACCGCATACCAACCACGGTCGTTGCGTTGCAATTCAGCTTGATAGCGCTGGTTGGCATAAGCCACACTGCCCAGTCTGATGCGCCCTTCACTTTCCACCCATTCAGTATCAGCTGGCACAATGTAATTACAAATTCTTCCCAGGGCTTCAATGCTCACTAAGTCGCCAAGTTCCTCTGCCTTACTCAACAAATCTCCACAATCAGCATTGACGCTGAAATCCTGATCCATGGCAATATCCGTTTCCAGCACATCAAAAGAGTTTTCCAGATTGCCGAACAAAACACCCAGGCCATTGAAAGGCTCCAGATCAGGATCCAGCTTTTCTACAACATCATACGGCGCCAGCAAAATAAAATTATTAGCCCGAAACTGGAACATGACGTAATCCAGATTAGCCAGATTCACCGGAAAGGTCAGGCCTACTTTGCCCTCTCTGGAGACCAGCGTTAGCAAGGCGTTTGTTGTCCCCAGAGACCGCAGAGGCAAAGGTCTGCCGCGCAAACTGAGATCGATTTCCCGACCTGCCACCCGCAGGGATTCCTGATCATAACTGTATAATGGATCTACTTCGCAAAGACCCACTTCAATGCGGGATAAAAGACTGGTATTGATATAACGAATGGCAGATATCCTGGCCGGGTCATTATAATAGATAGTTTTTTGATCCCGCTCAGGTGCTAACAGGTCATTGCCTGCCAAAAAGCTTTGCTGATGTTGAACGCCCATCAGCTTGAGCAGGGTTGGCGCAATATCCATATGAGCCCCACGCGTTTCTACTACGCCACTTGCCCCCGCATTCAGAATATTTACAAACAATCTGCGATTGTATTCAGGCGGATAGAAATCCATGCCGGTATTTCGCATGTGCAGGTGGTCACTCATCATCAGCACTACAGTATTATCCCAGGCAGGGCTCTGTTGCAGGTGAGTGATAAATTTTTCTACCAGCTGGTCAGTACAATGTACTGCATGAAATATATTGTTATCGATAGACGGATAAGGAGTACAGCTTTCAGACACAGTGCCATCCGGTGGATGAGTATCTACGGTGAGCACCGTGAAATTGAAAGGCTGATCTGGATCGGCGGCCAGTTCATCAAACTTGTCAGTAGCCAGATTAAGCAAGGTATCGTCATATAAGCCCCAGTTGTTCAGGTAAGTAGGGTCTTCCATCAGGGGAGTGAGCTCCTCCAGGCCTAGGACTTCCTCATAACCATGTGCTGACAGAAAAACGCCTTTGCCAGCAAATCGCGTGGTGGCGCCTCCCATGAAAACATTCCGGTAACCGGCAGAGCTGAGTATGTCGCCAAAACAAAATCCTTCCTGCAGAAACCCGTTCTTCAAAATATCATTGCCACCAGGGCCGCTGGGAAATAAAAGTGGCGTTCCGCATTGGGATGAAAGTATCCCGGCTACAGTAAAGGTCGTGCCACGCGTTTGATAAATACTGTCAAACTGCAGCGCCGAGCCTGACAAGGAATTAAGAAAAGGTGTCAGGTCAGGAAATACCTCCTCATCAGAATACATCCGCTCCATGCCTTCCAGGTAAATCATCACCACGTTCTTGCCTGCGACAATATCTTCGCTCATTTTATAAATGGCTTCTCGATTGAGATTGGTCGCTTCAAAATCGATATTTGAAAGCTGCAGCCCACGATTGGCATTGGCATCCTGCATGCTGATATTTGCTAATCTGAACAGGTCCGGGTCCATCACCAGCACCAGAAACAAGCCCGGCAAAATTAATACAGTGCGGTTATCAAGAGCCAGTGCCTGAACGCGGTACACGCTGAAGTACGCCCCGGTACCAACCCCGACTAAATACATAAATGACAAAGCCACCAGACCTGGAAATGCCGTCAGGGCAAAATTCGCGGTTTCTGGACTAAAGTGAAAAAAGAATTCTTCGTTAAAACTTTCGCCCTGGTAATAAAAGGACACCAGACGTCCGGCCGCATAAAAAGCCAGAAACTCCACCAGAACAATTGCGGTGAAACCTCTCATCCAGGGTGTATTGATGTGCACACTAAGACGCCAGATCAGAGCCAGCGCAAGAACAAGAAACAAACCCGCACGAAGAAACCACACGCCAGCATGAAAGAGATTGAAGTGCCAACTAACAAGCACAGTAACAAGCAGCAGCACCGAGGTAAGTGTTGCGGCCGAGCGCATGATAAGTGTGTCTCTGGAAATGTCTTTGATGTCTGGCATTGGCAGATGTCAGGCGTCCTGCTTGTAAAATCTTAAAGCCCATAGTATAGCAGGGGATATGTGAAATCGTTTAATGGGCAATCTTCGGAATTGAATTCTATGAGACTTTATAAAAGCTGGATCTTCAGCCTTTCATAGATTTATCCTTAGAAGTTAATATAATTCACAAAGCTTAAGTGAGACGGGATTTAAATGGACATCAATCATTGACTGGTCGGGCTTAACAATAATGCTTGGGTATGGCGCAGCAGTCTTATTTAAAAATGAAATGATCGCTGGCTTAAGAGATACTGATCTAGCCATCAATAAGCACTTGCCAGATATTGAACTGTAAAAAAGAATTTAGTATAGCCGGGAAAGTTCAACAGCAAAGAAAGGGATATATAAACTGTTAGTCCCGGCACAGTTAATCTATCAAAAAGATTGCCATGAAATGAGGAAAGACCATGAAAGTGTCACTTTTGATTGTGACGGCGTTAAAGAAGATAAGCAGAGCTACTAAGACTAGACATCAGGCGCTAATCAATTTATAGCAGAGTGATTCAACTAAACAGGAGTGGTTGTGCAGAAACGACGCCATCAGTTTCTGCAATTAAAGCTTGAAAGCGTATTGTGATCGTTATACCTATCCCGGTTTCGGATGACACGTCTATTTCACCATAATTAATCCAGACGGCAAAAAGTCTAATTTCTCAAAATACGTGCAGGCTTGGCGTTGGGCAAGAAGCTATGGACTATCTTCAACTTTTGGTTTTATACCCTCTGATTTAGAGGGATCATCTGAGACTCTAAGAAATTCACGAGCTGATAAAAACAGACCGACTAACATTAGAAAAAAAACCAGTATTGATATATATGCAAGAGTCATTGGGCTCATTTCTTTTCTCCCATTAACGCCATAAGTTTAAAGTAAATACCAAAACATAATATTGAGGGTACCCATACCGCAGTGAAAAGACCTTCTTCATGTTGCCCTGCGAACCATAGATATGCAGAGACAAAGAAAGAAATTGCAACTGCTAAAAGTATAAAAAAATCTGATTGTTTGAACATTTTTAAAATCCTCTTATTTATTATGAGAACCAATCGCAGCCATTAAGCAACCAGAAACTGCCAAGGCGGCGACACTTCGTAACCCTGAGTGTCCGATAAGCTCGAACTGACTTAACTTAAATAATCCAATCAGCATACCCAAAGAGATCAAAGCAGAAAGTGCTAAAAAAAACAGGCCAATTAGAAGGAACAGTTTTTGTATATTAGCTGTCAGGTTAGTATTCATTAAATTTTCTGTAAATTTATTTATATTAGTGTAACTACGAAAAATACTCATGAGCGGATTGATTACAATAAAGTTTTTTTGAGATACCAAAACCTTGCAATGAGTAAATCACGCAGAGACTTAATGCAGTACGATGAAGAGTAAGTAAAAACACTATGCCTGTATCTTACTCAGAGTATGCCAATAGTGAAGTCAGCACGGATTAGGCTATAGTTAACGAAGACTATACTTGTCAGGGCAGGTTTCAACTCAGACTCACAGCAATCCTCTTGTAAAAAGATTGTCTGGTGCACAAAAATATTTAAGGTTAGAAGAGATAATGAATACAAAGTTAGAGCGAGAGATACAAAGGCTTATGGACTTCCCAGCCTTTGCTAGACACCCAATAGCGTTAATATGTGACTCTATGAGTGGCCTCCTTTTTTAAAATT
>JABIPQ010000104.1 GCA_018698975.1 Gammaproteobacteria bacterium | reverse complement strand
TGCCCTGCCCGCTTTAACTGATGCTTGTTTAATCTGGCCAGACATTAGATTTGATTGGGTTGTTGACGAATCGTTTGCAGAAGTCCCGGCATGGCATCCGGCAGTAAAAAATATTTTTCCAAGTGCACACAGACGTTGGAAGAATAACTTCTGGCGATCTTTCTCTGATGGCGAATTTTTACGTTTTTACAGGGACCTGAACAGGAATGATTATGATGTAGTGATAGATGCGCAAAATAATATTAAAAGCTCCTTCATCAGTTTATTAAGAAATGGACCAGTACATGGCATGGATAAAGCCAGTGTTGCAGAGCAGCCTGCATTTTTAGCCTATAAATACAGGCATTTTATTAACAAAGAACAACATGCCGTGCAACGCCAGAGGCAATTATTTGCGAATGCGCTTGGCTATGTAGTACCTGAAACTGATATTGATTATGGGTTGAAATCGAGCGCATTTAATAGCCCTGATTTTCAGATTAAAACACCGTATTTATTTTTTGTGCACAATGCCAGTTGGACTACTAAGTTATGGCCGGAAGAATATTGGCACGACTTAATAAGGATGGCGGCAGAAGAGGGCTATCAAGTTGTGCTACCAGGTGGTAATGAAACAGAATTAAATCGTGCCTCAGCATTTGCTGAGACCCATACAAATGCCATTGCGCTTCCTAAGCTGGATCTGTCAACACTGGGAGGTTTAATAAAAAATTCTGCTGGTGCATTTTGTTGTGATACAGGACTCGCACATCTGGTTGCGATGATAGGCGTTCCTGCCGTTACCATGTACGGACCAACTAGCAAAAAATTAATTGGAACCTCAGGAGCTAATCAGGAGCATCTGGTTGCCAGCTCGGAAACGTTTACTTGCTCACCTTGTTATAAGCGGCAATGTAATTTTCAAGAAAGAAATTCTGCGATGTCGGCGTGCATGCAAGCGTTCAATCCTGAAAGTGCGTGGAATTTATTAAAAGCTAAGATGAGGAATAAATAGAAAGTAACTGCTCTAGAAAAATTAGCTGCGCCAAAAATGAGGCGAGAAAAGAACCAGAAGGGTGAACACTTCCAATCGACCAAGTAGCATCCCAAGGCATAGAATCCATTTCGCCGCATCGGGTATGGCGCCATAATTTTGAGCTACATCACCAAGCCCCGGCCCAAGGTTATTAATACTCGCACCTACAGCTGTAAAAGCTGTTGTGATATCCAGGTCTACTGCCAGGCACGCTAGCAGCATGACCATATAGACCATCACATACACAGAGAAAAATCCCCATACTGATTCAAGCACCCTGTCAGGGACGCGATGGTTGCCTAATTTAATTGGGATTACTGCATTAGGATGTATCAGCTTGGCAATTTCTCTGAAGCCCTGCTTGATGATAAGAATAACGCGGATTACTTTTATACCGCCGCCAGTTGAGCCCGCGCAAGCGCCAACAAAAGCCATGTAAAAAAGCATGAAAGGCAGGAACGTTGGCCAGACAGTAAAATCTGCTGAACTAAAACCTGTCGTTGTGGCGATTGAGACCACTCCAAACAAACCTTTGAAAACAGAATCCTTAAAATTGTAGACGTCAGAGAAAAACAGGAACAGAACTGTAATCAAACCTATTACAGCCATCATAGAGATGTAAAAACGAAATTCACTGTCCTGAAAATAGTGTAAAGGGCTTTTATGCTGCCAGGCGAAGAAGTGCAGGGCGAAATTGATACCAGATATCAGCATGAAAATGATGGCAATGACTTCAATGATAGAGTTATCAAAATAGCCGATACTGGCGTCATGCGTTGAAAAGCCTCCGATGGCAACTGTCGAGAAACTGTGGCCAATTGCGTCGAAAATCGTCATTCCTGCAAGGAAATAAGCAATTGCGCATAACATGGTGAGACTAATATAGATAAATAAAAGGGCTTTGGCAGTCTCAGTAACCCTGGGTAAAAGTTTGTTGTCTTTGACTGGTCCCGGGCTTTCGGCTCGATAAAGCTGCATCCCGCCTATGCCAAGCATAGGCAAGATGGCTACAGCGATGGCAATAATACCCATTCCGCCAAGCCACTGTAGTTGTTGCCTGTAATACAGTATCGATTTTGGCAGATCATCCAGTCCCGATAACACGGTCGCTCCAGTAGTAGTAAGTCCTGAAATGGATTCAAAAAACGAATCGGTCACGGACATCTGCAGAGAGCTTGTAAATATAAAGGGGAAACTTCCGAATGTACCAAGGACAGTCCAGAACAGGGTAACTACCAGGAAGCCATCCCTGGTCTTAAGCTCTCGGCGATTTTTCATCACTGGCGCCCAGAGAATAAAGCCGCTCAGCAGAGTAAGAAAAAATGTGGTGAGGAAGGAATACGCCACGCCGTCGTTGTAGTACATGGAAACCAGCAGGGGAGGCAGCATGGCAAAACTGAAGAGCATCAGCAGAACGCCCAGAATGCGAAATATAACGGGCAGATTCATCGGTTTCCTGTGCGGCGTTTAATACTGCCTGTAAAAAAGGTGTGCAAAATAGTTTTTTGGCCAAATAAAAAATTTAAAAAAAGAATCAGAAAAAAGTCAGCCCAACCTGGAACAGTCTTTCGAGATCAGCAATCTGGCTTTTGTCGACCAGGAATAAAATCACATGATCATCAATCTCGATAACGAC
>JABIPQ010000012.1 GCA_018698975.1 Gammaproteobacteria bacterium | reverse complement strand
TTTCCATGGCTCGCACTTTGGGAGCGCCGCTTAGCGTACCAACCGGCAAGGTTGCCTTGAGAACATCAAGGGCAGTTTTACCCTCGGCCAGTTTGCTTTCCACATTCGATGCAATATGCATGACATGGGAATAGCGCTCGACAAACATCTGCCCGGTAACTTCCACTGAACCTGTCTTTGACACCCGACCCGCATCATTGCGACTTAAATCAATCAGCATCAGATGTTCAGCGATTTCTTTTTCATCGGTAAGCAGTTCCTGCTCAAGGGCCAGGTCTTCTTCTTCTGTTTTGCCACGCTGTCTGGTACCCGCAAGCGGCCTCACGGTAATTTTTCCGTCTTCCACGCGAGCCAGAATTTCAGGTGAAGAACTTACAATATGAAAATCACCCATATCCATGAAGACCATATAGGGGGAAGGATTGAGTTGTCGTAAGGCACGGTAAATATTAATTGGCTCACCCGCATAAGGCAGGCTCATGCGCTGTGATAAGACAACCTGCATGACATCACCGGCTACAATGTAATCCTTGATTTTATTAACCGCGTTTTCATAGGCCTGCTGACCAAAACTGGACACAAAATCAGCTTCTTCAACTACCCGGTCACTGGCAATACTTTCAATATGCAATTGCTCATCCAGCTTTTCAGCCAAAACATCAAGTCTCTCCAATGCCCTCTCATAGGCCCTGTCCTCTGTAGGGTCCTGATACACCATCAACATCAGTTTGCCGCGCAGATTATCCAGTACCACTACTTCTTCAGATAACATCAGAATAATGTCCGGCGTGTTAACCGTGTCAGGAGGAGTACTGCGGGCTACTTTGCGTTCTACAAAGCGCACAGTGTCATAGGCAAAATAACCAACCAGCCCGCCATTAAAACGCGGCAGTTCATCCAGTTCGGGCACCTTGAAGCGCTGCTGGTAGTCTTCAATAAATACAAAGGGATCTTCAGTCTCACAGGACTCAGTGATTTCACCATCTGTTTCAACGGTGAGCTTATTGCCGCTTACTTTCAGCAAGGTTCTGCACGGCAGCCCGATAATCGAATAACGACCCCATTTTTCACCGCCCTGGACTGATTCCAGAAAATAACTGTAAGGACCACGCGCCAGTTTTAAATAGGCGCTCAGCGGCGTTTCCAGGTCTGCGAGAATTTCCCGGTAAACCGGGATGCGGTTGTACCCTTGTTGGGAAAATTGATCAAACTGCTCAGGACTCATCATTAATCACCCGGAAAAAGAACCAAGTTCCTTACGCATTTCAACAATGGTCGCTGCATAATCTTCAGTATTAAAAATTGCTGAGCCTGCCACGAACATATCGGCACCGGCATCAGCTATGGCTGCAATATTCTTGATAGTGACTCCGCCATCCACTTCAAGGCGTATGTCATGTCCGCTGTCATTAATAAGATTGCGCACCACATTCAGCTTATCCAGAGTAGAAGGAATAAATGCCTGCCCACCAAAGCCGGGATTAACTGACATCAGCAAGATTACATCCAGTTTGTCCATCACATATTCCAGACAGTCAACCGGTGTTGCAGGGTTAAGGACTAGGCCTGATTTACAACCCTGATCGCGAATCAGCTGGAGTGACCGGTCTATATGATTAGTCGCCTCAGGATGAAAGGTAATGTAGGCAGCGCCTGCTTTGGCAAATTCCAGAATCAGACTATCTACAGGCGACACCATTAAATGCACATCAATAGGTGCATCAATGCCTTTTTTCTGCAAATGCTCTGCAAGAGATTTACACACACCCGGACCAATAGTCAGGTTGGGCACATAATGATTGTCCATGACATCAAAGTGAACAACATCAGCACCTGCGGCCAGGACATTCTCAACTTCTTCCCCAAGTCTGGCAAAATCTGCCGACAGGATAGATGGCGCTATAAGGAAATCTTTTTCTGCCATGTTCCGTTCCTAACTCTTTATCTGCACACCTTATGTGTATTGAAGTAGTGTATTGAAGAGCCGCATTGTACCGAATTAGGTGAAGTATGTCCTCGGCATTCTCAACCCGGAAAAGCAAAAAAAGGAGCGCATCCTCAAGATACGCTCCTTACTATTCCGCGTCTGTTAAAATCTTTTACCCTACAGGGGACTTCCAGCCAACTGGCTTGATAGCAAGCACTGAACAATTAATATTGTTCAGAATTTTTTCTGCAGTATTTCCCATAAACAGTCCTTTGATCCCTGTTCTTCCTACAGTGCCCATAACAACCAGATCAATGCGATTACTCTTCACAAAACGTGGTATCACCACATCAGGCTCTCCTTTGAGCAGGTGGGTCGCTGACCTGGTAAGAGCAAACTCCGTAGCCAGATCATCCAGATGAGATTTTTCAACTTTGCGCATATCCCGTAACATCGTTTTCAAGGATTTATAAGCAGCCTGCACACCCTTGCGGTTTTTCAGGCGCTTTTCAAACGCCATATGCCAGGCATGCAAAATATGAAGACTCCCCTGTTCCAGGCTTGCCAGAGAGCTGGCCAGTTCCATTACAGTCCTGTCCATATTTTTGCTGGTCTTGTCTTTCAGACGCAAATCCACAGCAGCCAGAATTTTTGAATGGCTGATTTTCTTCCTGGGCTTGAGAATCAGTACCGGGCAGGGACATTTCCTCACCAGGCTCATGTCCAGGGTACTGAACAGCAACCCGGTATGATGCGGCTTGCCACTGGCCTTGATCACCAGATCAAATCCATCCTGCTGCACAGTTCTGATTATTTCTATAAAATCCTTTCCTTCTTTCAGCATCACCGGAATCGGCAGTGTGGAATTCCTGAGCCTGGCTGATTTAACCAAAGAGGCCAGTTCATCCTTACGAACTTTAAGCATCTCCTTCTGCAGTCTAATCATATTCGCTGCCACATCTGTAATTGCAAAATTTTCAGCAGGGACTATGACATCAATAACGCTGACTTTTGCCTTGATATCCATTGCTAACTGAATAGTTTTTGTCAATGCGGTTTTTTCACCAGCAGTGCCATCAGCAACGAAAAGTATCTTCTTAAATCTGTTCATATGTTCGCCACTCCTTTTTAGTGAGATGATTTACCCGGTTTTGTGTTATTTCGGTAAAACTCTGGATGACTTCAGGTGAGCAATCAGTCAACTTCCAGACTTTCCCGGATTATGTCCCAGGCTCTTTCCACATCATCCACAAACTGGAAAATAGACAGATCCTCTCTGTTGATCATTCCTTCTTCCACCAGCAAATCAAAGTTAATCAGTTTCTGCCAATAATCTTTACCAAACAACAACACCGGCAGATGTTTGATCTTGCCGGTCTGGATAAGAGTCAGGGTTTCAAACAGCTCATCCATGGTCCCAAAACCACCCGGGAAAGCGACCAGAGCTCGCGCTCGCAGCATGAAATGCATCTTACGCATGGCAAAGTAGTGAAACTGAAAACAAAGCTCCGGCGTGATATAGGGATTAGGCTGCTGCTCATGGGGCAAGACGATATTAAGTCCTACTGATTCAGAACCAACTTCACTGGCACCGCGGTTTGCCGCTTCCATCACACCGGGCCCACCTCCGGTTATTACATGCAGTTTAGGGCAATCATCGCAGCCAGAACGAGCACTCACCAGACTGGCCAGCTCG
Organism: Gammaproteobacteria bacterium; assembly: GCA_018698975.1. Classification (GTDB taxonomy): domain Bacteria; phylum Pseudomonadota; class Gammaproteobacteria; order Pseudomonadales; family Pseudohongiellaceae; genus Eutrophocola. The sequence continues at coordinate 5,531 of JABIPQ010000012.1, read as the reverse complement.
CGCGCCTGTTCGTAATATTCTGCATGACGTATAGCGGCTTCGGCCTTGGCATAAGCCTCACCAAGACTGGAGTTATCTGAATCATTTTCCAATGCCTGTCTTGCTGCATCGCGATTTGATATCGCCTGTTCCATATCGCATGTCCTGGCACTACCGAACATCACAACTGAATGATTAACACCATGCTCCGTCAACAAGATTTCTGGCTTGGATAGCTCCAGCAGAAAGCGCACCGGGCGCATTTCATCTCTAAGCAGAAAGTCCATGTCGTCAAAAGCCAGTCTATATGCTGGTGAATTAAGCTGTTCATTTTCCAGGCCATTATTTTCAGGATTGGCAAAACGACGCTCATCAGCAGCCGAATGAAATAGATGACCGGGCTGTTTTCTTTTTGACATGCAGGGAACCTCTGCTTAGCTATTACTTAATGATTAAGGTAAATATAAATTTGTTCAGGCTCGCAAGTTTACGATAAGCATTGTGACTCAGCGAATACCTGCCACTTCAGAGTATTGTCAGATATTTCCAATTATCCTGAATACAGGTGTTTTATTTTTACACATCATCATACATGATTCACTTTCTGGTTTATTTCTGCCGGCAGATCTACTGTCGGCTCTGTGAAGGAGAATATAGCGTGTGCCGATTCCTGTCTTACAGTGGCCCGACAACTTTTATGCAGGAACTGTTATTGGATAGCAGCTATTCACTGGTAAATCAGAGCAAGCATGCAAGAATGCGCTTCGAACCAGTAAATGGAGATGGCTTCGGTGTTGGGTGGTACCCGGAACACGAGGACTCTGTCCCGGGAACTTTTGTCAGTATTGAACCGGCCTGGAGTAATCGAAATCTCCGGGAAATCGCCTCCAAGATCCCTACCAGCCATTTCTTTGCCCATGTCCGCGATGCCAGCTCAGGAATGCCCGTTTCCCAAGCTAATTGTCACCCCTTCCAATTTGGAAATTACCTGTGGATGCACAACGGTTTCATCGGTGATTTCAATAAATGCCGGCGCACCTTGCTGAACTCTCTCTCCGACAGTGCGTTTAACATGATCATGGGCAACACCGATTCAGAACATGCCTTTGCCATTTTTCTTGATGAACTGGGCCTGGACAATTCCGGGCAAGATAAAACAGTGGACACTAATCAACTGTTTGATGCTGTGACCCGAACCATTACGCGCATTATAAAAATCAGAAAAGATTCGGGATGTCTGTCTGAAGCACATATGAACTTTGCCGTCAGTAATGGTCTGAGTTCAATCTTTACGCGCTTCAATAACAACAGTAAAACCACTGCACCAACACTTTATTATCTGCAAAAAAATAATCATGCAGGTGATGAATTAATCGTGGCATCTGAACCTCTTTCTGAAGAAGCGCACTGGCAGGAGGTACAGCATGGAGAAGTGCTGGTGCTGGAAAAAGGCAAGGAAATGGAAATAAGGAAAATTCTTGTATAGAGGCTTGTGGGAGGGGTTGGGAGAATACTTGGTAGAAGAATGAGAGAAAATAAGAGAAGATTTACAGCGCCATATTAGTGTTACCTATCCATCAGGAATTCTTCAAGGGCGTCCAGGCGTTCCGGCGTACCAATATCAAACCACTGCCCCTTGTAGTGCTCCCCTCCTACTTTTCCTTTTACCATTGCCTGCTTTAAAAGTGGCACTATTGATTGCTTGCCAGGCTCAAGTCGGTCAAACAGGGCCGGATGATATACAGCAATACCACTAAAAGTATAAGCAGGTTCTTGTCGCTGATTATCAGCCGGCTCCTGCACTTTCCCATCCTGAAGCATAAAATCTCCTTCGGGATGATGATCAGGGTTATCTACCAGGACCAGCCATGCCAGCATTTCCTCACCATCCACTTCCGGCAATTTCTTAAATGGATAATCAGTCCAGATATCTGAATTAACACAAACAAATGAGGCAGAATCTGCATTTTTCTGCAGCAATGGTAATGCATGCATTATCCCTCCTGCCGTCTCCAGGGGCTCGCCCTCACGTGACCACACTATATTCACGCCCAGTGCTTTTCCATTTCCCAGCAATAATTCAATTTTCTCACCCAGCCAGGCATGATTAATCACGATATCTGTAATACCGTTAGCCGACAGGTTTTCCAGATGATAATTAATTAGCGTTTTTCCGCCAGCCTGCAAAAGTGGCTTGGGGGTATTTAATGTCAGCGGGCGCATGCGTTCGCCCTTGCCTGCCGCCAGGACCATCGCCTTCAAAGTGACTCTTTCCCTTTCACCACAGCATGAAGCCTGGTGACCAGCATAGGATATATTTTTTTCTCAAACCATTTACTGACGGTTTCCAATTCAGGATATTCACCCAGCACTTCCTTGATATAGGCAAGGGTTCTGGGGATGTCTACAAGATAGCCCGGTTTACCATCCCTGAGATAAAGCCTGGCAAAAATACCCACTGCTTTTAAATGCCGCTGTAAACCCATCATGTCGAAGCTCACAATAAATTGTTCCTTGTCGACACTTTCAATAATCCCCGCTCCTTGCGCCAGCGCTGCATATTCCAGCGCCCATTCCCTGATCATCGATTTCGGCCAGATGATATAGCAATCCTTGATCAGTGAAACAAGGTCATAAGTGACTGGACCAATCACCGCATCCTGAAAATCCAGAACACCCAGACTACCATCCTCCTGAACCATTAAATTGCGCGAATGATAATCACGGTGAGTGCAAACCTGGGTTTGCGTAAGGGCCGACTCAATGAGAATTTCAAAAAAATCATCAAGTATCTGGTTGTCTTCTTTAGTCAGCGTCAGATCCATAATGCCATCGCACATCCACTCGCGAAACAATTCCATTTCGGTAAGCATTGTGGTGCTGTCAAAGGGCGGCAAGAGAATATCACTGCCTTCATTAATAGACTGGATTTTTAGCAGAATCTGAAAAGCTTCCTGATAAAGCCGGTGCACGTCTGCAATTTTATCTTCCTGTTTTAGCGCTTCCAGCTTGTCCCATAACAGGGTATTCCCAAGGAAGGACAGGCACATGAATCCCTTTGCAAAATTTGTGCTAAAAACCCGGGGAACATGAATACCTGCGGAATATAATTTTTCAGCAATCTGGACAAAAGTTCGGTTATCCTCTTTTTCCGGTGGTGCATCCACAAGAACATACGAGTAATCACCAATATGACTGATAAAATAGCGCCGAAAACTGGCATCGCCACTTAAATGCTTAAGTTCAACTTTAGCCGCACTTTCCTGAGAGGAAGCACCGAGGGTAGGCAGAATGCCTTGAAACCAGGCTTGTAACTCTGCATGGCGTTTTTTTTGCAGCTCTTTTTCTGAATTCATACTGGCCTTATTTTCCACCCAAAAAGCAACCCGAACAGCAATCCGGGTTTATCTGCGACCTTATCCATGGTTTCTTAACAAACTTGTTTAGCAGAGCCATTAAAACTAGAATCTTTTATTGTCCTGCATTATGCCTAACCATAGGGAAATTGAGAAGTGATCCCCAGGTTCACACTTATTCACTACTCCAGCGCTTTACTCTTTTTAATGAGCATTTTTCTCTGCTCTGAAGTTTATGCGCAACCCTCTTCACTACAACAGGCCAGTGATATTGACTGGGTCAGTCTTGAAGACCTCAGTCCTGAACAAAGAGCTCTGATACCTGATAACTGCTGCGGAATGTACGTGGAACCTGAGCCGCCGACAATTGCGGGCGATCCGGGTTCTGCCATTTTGGTGGCTGACTCACTGGATGCTGTTGATCGTAATGTAGTGACCCTGGAAGGCGATATAACGATTCGCCAGGACAACATGGTATTGCAGGCTCAGTCCGGTATTTATGAGTATGACTCTGGTAATGCCACGTTGGCTGGAGATGTGAGAGTTCGCCAAGCAGGCATGTTATTGGCAGGTACAGATGCCACGGTTGAGAATAGCGGTACAAGCACCAATATCAATAATGCCAGCTATGTCCTCCATGAAGACAGTATTCGTGGTACTGCTGAGATAATTGTATATACCGATGCCGACGGCATCATTACCATCGATAACGGCCTGTTCACCCGTTGCGAACCTGGCAATAATTCCTGGGTAGTGGAAGCCAAAACAATTGTGCTCAATCAGGAAACCGGTCGCGGCCAGGCTCGCAATGTAAAGTTGCGTGTCGGCGATGTGCCTGTATTGTATTTACCCATGCTGACTTTTCCGATCAATGATGAACGCGCATCCGGCTTTCTTGCGCCGACCTTTGGCACTACGCGTGACGGTGGTCTGGACGCTTCTGCCCCCTACTATATGAATCTGGCGCCCAATTACGATGCCACTATTATTCCTCGAATCATGACTGACCGCGGTGTCTTGCTCGGCGCTGAAGGCAGATATCGCGGCAGACGCTCGCGCAGTATGCTGCAGATGAATTACCTCCCTGGTGACAAACTGTATGATGCGGCTGAATTACTCCTGCCGGACCCCGACTCCCCCCCGGTTGCTGACCGCTGGCAGCTGAACCTTGATCATACCAGCGTGCTATCGCGTAACTGGGCAGCCCAGATTGATTATTCCGCTATCAGTGATGATGAATACTTTCAGGATTTGGGTAATACCGGACTGTATACCACCACCCGCAGCTATCTTTATCGTCAGGGCGGTGTCAGGTACCGCAATAATGACTGGAGTTTTCGCGCCCAGGCTTTGAGTTATCAGGTCATTGACCCAACCATTCCGGAAAGCCGACAGCCTTATGAACGCCTGCCTAAATTGAATCTGGATGGATCGTTTAGCAATGACCTGGGTATTGAATATGGAATACGCAGTGAGTATGTCAATTTTGATCGCGATCTTAATCCCGATGATCTCTCCGCAGCCCAGCTCCGCAATGGTGTCATGGTGACGGGGCAGCGTCTTGCTATTCAGCCAGAGATCAGCTTTCCCTGGTCAAGTCCCGGCGCCTTTATTACCCCCAGCGCCAAATATAAATATGCCTCTTATGACCTTGATGATCCAACTAATGTATATACCAGTAATCCATCTCGAGGCGTGTTTGTAGGAAGTCTCGACAGCGGCCTGATCTTTGAGCGGGGTTTGCAGTTTAAGTCTGATTCCCTGATCCAGACTCTCGAGCCCCGACTGTTTTATTTGTATAACGAATATGAAGATCAAAGTGACATCCCCATCTTCGACTCATCCAATATGACCTTCAGTTTTAACCAGCTGTTTCGCGAAGACCGCTTCAGCGGCAAGGACAGAATTGGAGATACCAACCAGCTCACCATAGCCCTGACCTCTCGAATCATGAATAGCCGTGGCAAGGAAAAGGCCAGCGCCAGTATCGGTCAGATACAATATTTTAAGGATCGCCGGGTAACACTCAACAATCGCCTGGGCGAAGCACAGCGCACAAACAGCTCTGCTATTGCGTCAGAACTCAGCTACCAGTTTAATGACAATTGGCGGGTAAATTCCTATATCGAATGGAATTCTGATGATGACATTGTCGACGTTGGTAATTTTCAATTCAGGTACCAATCTGATATAAAT
>JABIPQ010000103.1 GCA_018698975.1 Gammaproteobacteria bacterium | reverse complement strand
GCAAACCAATCCGTGTTCTCAGAGATGATGTGGTGATCTACGAAGGCGAACTGGAATCACTGCGTCGTTTTAAGGATGAAGCCAGTGATGTCAGAAACGGCATGGAGTGTGGTATCGGAGTTAAGAATTACACCGATGTCCGTGTTGGCGACAAGATTGAAGTCTTCGAGCGTAAGGAAGTGGCCAGAACCCTTGCCTGATCCCATGCTTTTTCCAAGATACTAATCATGCCCAGAGTCTCAAAAAGAGTAGACAAGGTTGCTGACCTCCTGAAGAAGGAACTTGCTCTGTTAATTCAGACAGAAGTGCGCGATCCCAGAGTGGGGATGGCATCCATTACAGGTGTAAGGGTTAGCAAAGATCTTGCTCATGCAAACGTTTTTGTCACTCTCCTCGGTAAAAACGGCGAAGAAGAAACTCAGGAAGGTGTAGCTGCTCTTAACCAGGCCGCTGGCTTTCTGAGGTCTATGCTTGCCAAAAACATCAGTCTGCGGACTACTCCCAAACTTAAATTTATCTATGACAACAGTCTGGTTCGTGGTCAGTACCTGACCGATCTCATTGATGAGGCCCTGGCAAGTGATGAAAGGGATCATCATCTTAATGAAGATGACCAGGACCAGGACCAGGAATAAGAGTTCATTGAGCTCAGCAAGATAAACAATAATTAAAGATTTGGTGTAAGAGTTGGCAAAGCGACGACGAGGCAGAAACGTAAACGGCATTATCGTGCTGGATAAACCCGCCGGAGAATCATCCAACCGCAGTCTGCAAAGAGTAAAAAGATTACTTGATGCAGCTAAAGCCGGACATACCGGAAGTCTGGACCCCCTGGCAACAGGTGTTTTGCTTCTGTGTTTTGGAGAGGCCACAAAAATCTCACAGTTTCTTCTTGATGCTGATAAAAAATACCGCACTACCATTAAGCTTGGTATTAAAACTGCCAGTGGCGACTCCCAGTCTGAAACCCTGAGTACCAGTCCAGTTAATCTCACCCGGGAACAGGTAGAGCGTTGTCTGGACTCATTTCGTGGTGAAATCGAACAAATCCCCTCAATGTATTCTGCCTTGAAGCACAATGGAGTGCCGCTTTATAAGCTGGCCCGTAAAGGTCAGGAAGTGGAGCGTAAAGTACGTCATGTCACTATTCATCACCTTGAACTACTGGATTTCAGAGAGGATGAAGTCGATCTGGAAATAACGTGCTCCAAAGGTACTTATATCAGGATGATTGCGGACGATCTTGGCGATATGCTGGGGGTGGGTGGGCATGTCATTGTATTGCGTCGGCTACAGTCTGGCCCGTTCATGGAATCAGCTTCGGTCACTATTGAAACCCTTGAAGCTGAAGCGCAAACCCTTGGCCCAGCAGGGCTGGACCACTATCTACAGCCGGCAGACATAGCCGTTGAGGGGTTGGAAAAAGTCGATTTGCCGACAGATACAGCAGATTATGTGCGACAGGGCCAGGCAGTAATTTCCCGTGGCCTGCCCACCAGCGGAACAGTAAGACTCTATGATAATGGTGAGTTTTTCGGTATCGGTAAGATCCTCGATGATGGCCGTGTTGCCCCGGTAAGGTTGATGCTGGCAGGCCTCGAAAACGACTGAAGTCCCAGTGCCAAATGCTGTATCCGCATCAGAATTTATGCTATTGTACGCCCCCCTTGTGATCCGGGTATTTTGAATACTTGGGAACAGGGACCAGGGATGAAGATCAGGTAACTCTAAATATGCATGGTTATGCTGATTGAAAGGATTTCAAGAATTTTTACGCATATTCACAGGAGTAATAAATATGGCCTTATCCGCCGATCAAAAAGCTGAAATTGTCACAGAATACGCATTAGCTGAAGGAGATACTGGATCTCCCGAAGTTCAGGTTGCACTTCTGACAAGCAATATCAACCACCTTCAAGACCATTTCAAAGAGCATAATCACGATCATCATTCCCGTCGCGGTCTGATCCGCATGGTGAATACTCGTCGTAAGCTGCTCGACTATCTGAGAAGAAAAGATGTAAGTCGTTACACTACTCTCATCAAGAGATTGGGATTGCGTCGATAACATTTATAACCTGGTCAACATGGGGTTGGCCAGGCTCGTACGCCTAGAAAAAAAAGAGAATAAGATATGTTTAACACTGTAAGAAAAGAATTTAAATACGGAAATGACACTGTAGTAATGGAGACGGGAAAAATTGCCCGCCAGGCTACAGGCGCCGTTTTGGTAACAATTGGTAATACTTCTGTATTGACTACAGTTGTAGGTAAAAAGACTGCTAATCCAAATGCAGACTTTTTCCCCCTGACTGTTAACTACCAGGAAAAAACCTACGCTGCCGGTAAAATCCCGGGCGGATTTTTCAAACGTGAAGGTCGTCCAACAGAAAAAGAAACACTGACTTGCCGATTAATCGACAGGCCTATTCGTCCTTTGTTCCCCAAAGGATTTTTAAACGAAGTTCAGGTTGTTCCTACTGTTGTTTCTGCTGATAAAAATGTTGATCCTGATATAGCAGCAATGATTGGCACTTCAGCCGCTCTGGCAATTTCCGGAATTCCTTTTGCAGGCCCTATTGGTGCAGCAAGAGTCGGTTATACCGATGAAACTGGTTATATTCTTAATCCAAGTTATTCACAGCTGGAAACTTCCGCTCTGGATATGGTGGTTGCTGGAACAGAATCTGCTGTATTAATGGTTGAATCTGAAGCTAAAGAGTTAAGTGAAGACCTGATGTTGGGCGCAGTACTTTTTGCTCACCAGGAAATGCAGGTTGTTGTGCAGGCTGTTAATGAACTGAAAGCTGAAGCTGGCAAGCCTGATTGGGAATGGACTGCTCCAGCGGTGAATGAAACTTTGACAGCAGCAATTTCTTCAAGCTTCAAAGAAGGCATTAACGCAGCTTATAAAGTTTCTGACAAAATGCAGCGACAGGATCAGTTGTCTGAATTACAGGGTCAGGCCGTTAGCCAATTTGCTAATGAAGAAGCTGAGCCTCCAGTAAGTGCTGGTGAAGTTCAGGACATATTCTCAAAAATTGAAAAGAAAGTGGTACGCGGCAATATTATTGCGGGTGAGCCAAGAATTGATGGACGTGATCAAACTACCGTTCGACCAATTCTTGTTGAAACCAGCGTTCTTAACAAAACTCATGGTTCAGCCTTGTTCACACGTGGCGAAACTCAGGCTCTGGTCGTCGCGACTTTAGGTGCTATGAGAGATGCGCAGTTGCTTGAAGGGCTCGCTGGCACCAAAAAAGATGCCTTCATGCTGCATTACAATTTCCCTCCTTTCAGTGTTGGCGAAACTGGCTTCATGAGTGGTCCCAAGCGTCGAGAAATTGGCCATGGCCGTCTGGCACGTCGCGGTGTTGCTGCGGTATTGCCAAGTGAAGAAGATTTTCCCTATACCATTCGCGTGGTATCGGAAATTACTGAATCCAATGGTTCCAGCTCCATGGCGAGTGTTTGCGGAACGTCTCTTGCGTTGATGGATGCCGGTGTTCCTCTGAAAGCGCCAGTAGCGGGTATCGCTATGGGTCTTATTAAAGAAGACAACGGTTTCGCTGTGCTCACCGACATTCTTGGTGACGAGGATCATCTTGGCGATATGGATTTCAAGGTTGCTGGTTCAGCTGCCGGTATTACTGCATTGCAGATGGATATCAAGATTCAGGGAATCACAGAAGAGATCATGGAAACTGCATTAGAGCAGGCCCATAGTGCAAGAATGCATATCCTTGGCGAAATGAATAAAGTTATTTCAGAGTCCCGTTCAGAAGTATCTGAAAATGCGCCAAGTATGGGAATGATGAAAGTTCACACCGACAAGATACGTGATGTTATCGGTAAAGGTGGTGCAACCATTCGTTCTATTACGGAAGTAACTGGTGCCCAGGTTGATATCGATGATGATGGCAATATTCGTATTTATGGTGAAGATGCTACTTCCCGTGATGCGGCTGTCGCAATGATTGAAGAAATCACTGCTGAAGCTGAAATAGGAAGAATCTACAAAGGTATTGTTTCCAAGATTGTAGACTTCGGCGCCTTTGTTACCATCCTTCCTGGTAAAGACGGACTTGTCCACATCTCACAAATCGCTCAAGAGCGAGTTGAAAACGTTACTGATTTTCTGACTGAAAAGCAGGAAATTTTAGTAAAAGTTTTAAAAATAGATGACCGCGGCAAGATCAGCCTCAGCATGAAAGATGTAACAGAAGAAGAAAAGGCAAACTTTGTCTAATTGATTCTTCGTCCCTGCTAAAGGGAATGTAAGAAACAGTAAAAAAGAAACAAAAAAAGCCGGTGATGCCAAAAGCACACCGGCTTTTTTAATGGGGGTCAGAACACATTTCTTATATAAAGATAAGATCAGTTGTTGCTTAGCAAAAATATCTCAATAAGCGTTTAGTTCACCATTATTAAAAGAGTAGTGAAAATCTTTATATAAGAAATGTGTTCTGACCCCTATTTATTTAATGACCTGGTTTTTAATTTCCAGATGTTGTTCAGGGGTCAGGCGTGGGCCGAAATGGCTGACAGTTGTTGCAGCTGCGAGACTGGCAAGGTTACCTGCAGTTTCAAAGTCATGTCCTGCTGACACTGCATACAGGAAAGCACCGGCAAACATATCGCCTGCGCCATTACTGTCTACTGCTTTTACAGAGTGAGGAGCAATACTGATATTTTTCTCACCATCAAAAAGTAGCGCGCCTTCAGAACCGCATGTCACTACAATCTGCTTTGAAATTTTCTTTAGTTCTTCCAGAGATTCTTCTACGGTTTCCTTGCCAGCCCATTCCCTGGCTTCCACGTCATTGGCAAAAAGTAAATCAACGCCATCATCACCAATCATGTCCTGAAGTCCACCACGGAAGAACTGCACCATGGCCGGATCAGACAAGGTAATAGCCGTTTTCACGCCATTCTCTTTGGCAATTTGACGAGCGTAGATACAGGCCTCACGACCGCTGTCTGAGGTTACCTGATAGCCTTCCAAATAGAGATATTCAGAATCTTTCAGGGCTTCAACATCGATTTCATTCTTTGACAGGGTTTCGGAAATGCCCAAGTAGCTAAGCATGGTGCGTTCCGCATCAGGGCTAACCATCACCAGGCATTTACCTGTGACACCACCATCCCGGGTCTGATTATCCAGATTAGTAGCAATATTGAGATGACCAAGTTCTTCCAGAAAGAAATCACCGAACTCGTCATTGGCAACTTTGCATGAAAAGAAAGTGCTGCCACCAAATTGCGAAATAGCATAAATAGAGTTACCAGCGGAGCCGCCGCCTGCACGTTTTTTCAGGCCAAACTTGTCCATTAAACGCTGCAGTAAGGTGTCCTGTGATTCTCCATCTACCAGGGTCATGATGCCTTTTTGAATACTTTCATGTTCGAAAAAGCTGTCCTCAACTTCAAATTCCTTGTCCACCAGTGCTGCGCCAATGCCATATACGTGATACTTCTTCATAACTTCACCCTTTTTTATTTACTGTTTTAATTATTTATAAGGCTGCGAATGCTTTCTCTGCAGCATCTAGAGTTAATTGTATTTCTTCATCCCCATGTGCTGCGGATACAAAGCCCGCTTCAAATGCAGAAGGTGCAAGATAAACACCATCTTCAAGCATAAGATGAAAATACTGCTTAAAGCGTTCAACATTGCAGGCCATAACCTGATCGAAGGAAGTTATTTTCTCTTCTTCAGTGAAAAAGCAGCCGAACATCCCGCCCACTTGATTAGTACTAAATCCAATGCCCGCCGCTAAAGCCCGTTCACTCAAGCCGGCAAGCAGAAATTCAGTTTTGGCTGACAAGGAGGTAAAAAAGTCAGGCTTGCTAATTTCTTGTAGCGTTGCCAGACCTGCACAAACCGCTAGAGGATTACCCGACAAGGTGCCTGCTTGATAGACTGGCCCTAGTGGTGCCAGCAGATCCATAATTTCCTTTCTGCCACCAAAGGCTCCAACCGGAAGGCCGCCACCAATAACTTTTCCCAAGGTGGTCAAATCAGGCCTTACGCCATACACCGATTGCGCTCCGCCCAAAGCGGTTCTGAAACCGGTCATTACCTCATCAAAAATCAGTACACTGCCATAGGTGGAACAAATTTCTCTCAAGCCCTTCAGGTAACCTTCTGTGGGCGGAACAAGATTCATATTGCCCGCTACCGGCTCAATAATGATGCAGGCGATTTCCTCGCCTGATTGCTGAAATAGTTTTTCAACACTATCCAGGTCATTGTAAGGCAGGACAAAGGTTTCAGCAGAGGTGGAGGCGGGCACACCCAGCGAGTCTGGTGCACCGAGTGTCAGAGCTCCTGAGCCGGCTTTAACGAGAAGTGAATCCACATGCCCGTGATAGCAGCCTTCGAATTTCAGAATTTTATCGCGCCGGGTGAATCCCCTGGCCAGGCGTATGGCGCTCATGGTGGCTTCAGTTCCTGAATTCACCAGTCTTACAGATTCAATGGAGGGCACCAGTTTTGTGATCAATTCAGCCAGACTTCCTTCCTGGGCAGTTGGTGCGCCAAAAGTAAGTCCTTTTTCCATCTGATTTTTTAGTGCAGAGATAATGGATGGATGTCGGTGGCCCAGAATGAGAGGCCCCCATGAACCGATATAATCGATATAACGGTTATCATCTTCATCAATTAGCCAGGCGCCTTCGCCCTGCTTGAAAAAAACCGGATTTCCACCAACACCGCGAAATGCGCGTACCGGGGAATTTACTCCTCCCGGTATAAAGTTTTTGGCAGACTCAAACAAGGCTTCTGAGTGTGGATGGTGGTAGGCAGATGACATGAATTTTCCTGTGCTTAAAAAGGTTTTACTACGACCAGGATGACAATAAAAATAAGCAGAAAAACAGGAATTTCGTTAAATATCCTGAAATAAGTATGACTGCGAACATTTAAATCGTCCCGGAATAACTTCAGATGCTGCCAGCAGAGAAAATGGTAGACAAGAAGCAGGGCCACGCAAAAAAGCTTAACATTCATCCATGCGGAGGCCATGTAGTACTGGGGGTTATAACTATAAACAATAGCGCCGAAAATAATGGTCAATACTGCAGAAGGAGTCATGATGCCCCGGTAGAGCTTTCTTTCCATTATTTTAAAACGCTCACGCGTGGCAGTGTCCTCACTCATTGCATGATAGACAAACAGGCGCGGCAGATAAAAGATGGCAGCAAACCAGCATATTACCGAAATTACATGAAAAGCCTTGAACCAGAGCATTATTGATACAGCAGTAGTTTCAAACAAAGAGGCGAATGATAACATCACATTCTGGAAGGCTAAAACACAATAGGCTTTATCTTTTGGCGGCGGACTCTTATCATACGCGCCCCGTTAACCAGCGGGAGAAGTTAAACAGACCATGATCAGGGTATTAAAGGGGTATTCACTTGAATAAGGCAGGTATAAAGGCAGGAATCGTAGGTGCAACCGGATATACAGGTCAGGAGTTGCTGCGTTTGCTGGTAAAACACCCGCAAGTGACCTTGCAGGCAGTCACCTCAAGAGGGGAGGCTGGGAAACCTGTTGCCTCCTTGTTTCCTAATTTACGTGGCTCTATTGAGCTGAATTTTGTTGCCCCGAACCCGGAGCTGTTAAAGACATGTGACGTCGTGTTTTTTGCTACCCCTAATGGCACGGCCATGACTATGGTCCCTCAATTGCTTGAGGCCGGGGTAAAAGTGGTCGATTTATCTGCAGACTTCCGCATTAAAGATGCTGCGCTCTGGTCCAAGTGGTACGGGATGGAGCATGCTTGTCCTGCGCTTATTGAAGAAGCTGTGTATGGCTTGCCTGAAATGAACCGTGAACTGGTTAAAAATGCCCGGGTGCTTGCTAATCCAGGCTGTTACCCGACGGCTGTCCAGCTGGGTTTTCTGCCGTTGTTAAAAAATAATCTTATCGATACCACTCGCTTAATTGCTGATTGCAAATCCGGAGTAAGTGGCGCCGGGCGTAAAGCCGATATTGGTTTTCTGCTCTGCGAAACAAGTGAAAGCATGAAGGCCTATGGAATTAATGGGCACAGACATTTGCCAGAAATAACCCAGGGGCTGAACACAGCAAGTGCTGCGCCGGTTAATCTGACTTTCATGCCCCATCTGACTCCTATGATCAGGGGAATTCAGGCGAGTTTGTATGCGACCCTGCTGGATTCCAGTAGTGACGACCTGCAAGGCCTGTTTGAGGATTTTTACCGCGATGAGCCCTTTGTAGACGTGCTTGAAGCGGGTATGAGCCCGGATACTCGTAGTGTTCGAGGAACCAATAATCTCCAGCTGGCAGTTTGCCGCCCTCAGGATGGTGATACTGTAGTTGTTCTGGCAGCGGAAGATAATCTTGTGAAAGGGGCTGCAGGACAGGCAGTACAAAACATGAATATAATGTTTGGTCTTAACGAAACTTCAGGGCTGGAAATTGTAGCGGCATTACCCTGATTACCGTTGTATTAATTTTTCAGGAAAATGACTTTGAATAAAGCACCAACAGTCAAAGGCAGCAAACAAGTCAAGATGGTAGTTGTTCCCTATCGTCCATGGAGTAAGACACTGTCTGGTTTGGGAATAATAATTCTGCTCGCGGCTTGTGGCACCGGCTTTTACTTCTATGGATATAGCCAGGGTGTATTTGTGAACGGCGATGCAAGGGAGCAGCGTGATCAATTGATGGTGCGCGTAGAAGTGATGGGCGGACAGCTTGATAGCCTGCAGCAGGAATTAATAAATAGAGAGCAGGCCAGTATCGTGGATCGCCAGGCACTTGATGAGGTCCAGGGCACGATAATGAATTTGCGGGAAACCATCTCTCAACTGGAAGAAGATGTACTCTATTACAAACAGATCATGTCTCCTGAAAATAATGATACAGGGCTGATGATCGGACAACTTGATTTACTGCAAACAGATCAGGCAAATCGTATTCGTTATCGTCTTGAGCTCAGGCAGGTCGGCAATAATGACAATCTGGTTTCCGGTTATACCAATGTCAACATCCTCGGGACTCAGAATCGTCAGGAAATATCCATACCTCTGCGCAGTCTGGCAGTGGATGAGGATCAGATAGATATAAAAATTCAGTTCCGTTACTTCCAGAATATTCAGGGGGAGCTGGAGTTGCCAGAAGGCTTTGTTCCTGTAGGAGTACAGATAATTGCAGTGGCTGAAGGCAGCAATGAAAAAACGATTCAAAAGAGCTTTGCCTGGCTTGTCGAATAGATAGTCGAATAGATAGTCGAATAAAAAGTCGAATAAATTGTTGTAAAAGTAAGTGCCATTAATTTTTTGGAGATTACGTGAAGAAAGCATTCAGCACAGAAAATATTACTACCCTGATTTCGAAAGCCACTGAAATTACCGGTGACCTGCATTTCAGCGGTGTACTGGAAGTTGAAGGAAAAATCCGTGGCAATATTTACGCCGATGACGACTCTTCTGCTGAAGTGCGTATCAGGGAATGCGGGCTTGTTCAGGGAGAGATCAAAGTGCCTTCTGTTATCGTCAATGGGCTGGTAGAAGGGGATGTGCATTCCACTCAACATCTGGAATTAGCGGCAAAAGCCCGTGTTGTTGGTAATGTTTATTATCACCTTATCGAAATGGTCATGGGCTCTGAAGTAAACGGCAGCCTGTGCCATCGTGCTACTGCAGATATGAAACCAAGGCAGATTGGCATTGAAAAGCCTGATGTTGCGGCGAAAGATGAAGTCCCCACCTTTGTGGAAAACCCTTAGAGATCACCTCAAATACTTGACTATTTTGCTTGGTTATTAGATTATCAACACTCTTGAATATCCGTTTCGGAACAAATCCATGACAGCTGCAGAAAATGTCAATGACCCGGTCGTTGGTACCCATGATGCGGTAGCAATTTCGCTTACCGATAATGCGTCCAAAAAGGTCAAAGC
This sequence comes from Gammaproteobacteria bacterium, assembly GCA_018698975.1. Classification (GTDB taxonomy): domain Bacteria; phylum Pseudomonadota; class Gammaproteobacteria; order Pseudomonadales; family Pseudohongiellaceae; genus Eutrophocola. The sequence goes on along the minus strand of JABIPQ010000103.1, from coordinate 5,145 downwards.
ACTGATTACAGAGGAAGGAAATCCTGCCCTCAAGTTGCGCGTGTTTGTGACTGGTGGAGGGTGTTCGGGCTTTCAGTATGGTTTTTCTTTTGATGAGAACTCAAACGAGGATGATACTGTGATCAGAAATAATGGTGCTGAATTACTGGTAGATCCTTTAAGCTTTCAATATCTGGTGGGTTCCAGGGTGGACTATACAGAAGGGCTGGATGGCTCTAAATTCATCGTGGACAACCCTCTTGCAACAACCACTTGTGGTTGCGGTATGTCCTTTTCAATGTAATTTCCAAATAAACTCTGAACGAAGGCGCCGCAGGCGGCATGATGCCGGTGCGTCATGCCACGGGACAGACTTTGAGCTCACCATATCTCCGCTTATTGCTAAAGTTTATTGTTGTAACCGGAGATTGCATATCAATTAAACTATTAGCCTGTCCCTGCTGGGAAGACTAGCTCTTACCCCCATAATAAATGCCACCTGCAATCACAGGGTGTGCTGAACCAGTAATTTGTGTGAAGTCTACCGGGCGCTGCATCATGGTTTGCCATGCCAGCCAGGCAAACGCGACTGCTTCCATACTGTCTTCCATCACGCCAAGTGCAGAGCTTGGCATAATTTCAAACTCTGGCAGAGCATTGTTAAGGCTTTTCATAAGAAAGTGATTACTTGCTCCCCCGCCACATACTATTACTTCGCCTTCCTGCCATTCATTGAGAATTGCTTTACTGATTGTCTGAACAGTGAGTGCAAGCAGGGTTGCCTGGATATCCTGAGGTGAAGGCTGTTGTTTTACTTCAGCCAGTTTACCTTCCAGCCATCTTTTGTTAAATAATTCCCGGCCAGTGCTTTTTGGCGAAGGGAGTCCGAAGTAGGGTTCTTCAAGCATGAGCTCCAGTAGCACATCATCAATCTTGCCACTTTCAGCCCACTTGCCGCCCTTGTCGTAAGGGTGTCCCTGATGTTCCTGGATCCAGATATCCATCAAGACGTTCCCCGGTCCGGTATCGTATCCGGAAATAGTACCTATTTTCCCCAACAGGGTGATATTCGACATACCGCCAATGTTCACAATAATGCGATTTTGCTCTGCAGTGGAAAAGATTTCCCGGTGAAAAGCCGGCACAATTGGCGCTCCCTGCCCTCCAGCAGCCAGATCACGGCGCCTGAAGTCAGACACGGTTGTGATGCCGGTTAATTCAGCAATGGTGTTGGGGTCGCCTATCTGAAGGGTAAAAGGCGTGGCTGAAGTATCTTGCTGTGGTTGGTGACGGATAGTTTGTCCATGACTGCCTATAGCTGCAATTTGTGAAGGCTTCAATCCATTCAGATCAAGAATATGCTCTACGGATGAAGCCAGCTGCCTGGCAAGCTCCACATCAGTTTCCCCCAGCAAGGGGATTTGACTGTCATGATCTTCACAAAGCCGCAGCATTTTTTCTCTGAGATCATGGGGGATTTCAGTATTGATAAAATCCAGTTGATAGGGCTTGCGGTCACTGAAATCTACCAGTGCGCAGTCAATGGCATCCATGCTGGTGCCGGACATCAAGCCAATGTATATGGAGGAGGTCATTACTGTTTGGGATTAACAGTAAGTTGGGCAATATTCCTGGTAGTACTTGCGTGAGTTTCCAGTTGAGCCAAGAGTATCTGTGATTGCTCCTTGAAACGCTGCATTTCAGGGCCGGGAACAGATTCGGCTTTAGGTAATTTGTCATGAATGGTTCTTGAATTTCTATGCACACCATCCATAAGGAATTCATAATGTAGATGAGGTCCGGTGGCGCCACCAGTTGAGCCAACATAACCAATTACCTGGCCTTGTCTGACACGGCTGCCTTTCTTCACGCCTTTGGCATAGTCATTCAGATGAGCATATTTAGTCTGAAATTTCTCACCATGCTGGACGACGACGAGTTTGCCAAAAGAACCCTTGCGAGATGCCCACGTAATTCTGCCATCACCGGCAGCCACAACCGGTGTGCCACGAGGCGCCGCATAATCAGTGCCTTTATGAGCCCTGATGGTATTGAGTATCGGGTGCTTTCTGCGCGGGTTAAAGCCATCGCTGATGCGGGTAAAGTCGACAGGGTTGCGAAGAAAAGCCTTGCGCATGCTTTCCCCTTCCGGATTATAGAAGTCAGTACTTCCTTCGCTATTTCTATAGCGCACAGCGGTATAGGTTTCTCCCTGGTTGGTGAACTGGGCTGCCTGGATTGCGCCATAGCCGATATATTCCCCATCAATATATTGTTCTTCATAAAGCAGGTTAAAGGTATCGCCTTTTCGTGTGTCTAAAAGGAAATCAATAACACCCCCAAAAATACCCGCCAGTTCCATGGTGACGCCAGCTGACATACCGCCACGCTGGGCGGCAAGGAACAGGGAATCGTCAATAGTTGCTTCACGAAAAACCTGACGGACTTCAGGTTGGCGATAATTCTCATTGGCGGTGAAGTAGCCCTCTTCAATTTTTTTGAATTCAACGCTTTCCAGTTTGTTTTTAATGACATTGAGCGAAACCAGCTCATTGTCTTGCTCATTGGTGTCATCAAAATAAAATTCCAGCTCGTAGCCAGGATAAAGATTGCTGAGCAGGGAAGATTTCGGTTCGCTGTTGCTGACTTCGTAAACATCACGGGCAGACAAGCCGGCACGAGCAAAAATGAGAGTCAGATTGTCACCGGATTTCACTTTGGTGGCGAAATCAGGACCTTGTGACTGTTCTGTAGTTTGCGTTTCAGGCGGTGCAGTAAGGTTATCTGGTAAATCAAATGATACTTCAGAGGCCATATAAGAATCGGCTTCGCTTTCATCGATCAATGGTGCGTTTATAGCAATGTTTTCATCAATTCTTTCGTCTTTTTCAAGAACAGGGCTGGTTTCAGCAAGTTCTGCTGCTGAATTTCGAAGAATAAGAGCTTGCCCTGAATACTCATTATCATGAGTAATAATGATCAGGAAACAGACAAGACCAAGCAGCAATATTCGATGCTTGCCTGGCAAAAAGCCGTCTAGGCGGCGTTTAATAGAATCAATAGTATCCATAAGATTCTTATAGTGCTTTATATGGTAGTGGACGTAATTACTTGGATTATAACAAAAATATCCAAATGGTATAGCTTTTGTGCCGCGTCATTGTAATAGGCAAATAGTGGCATTTGCCAGTGATTTGCAGGGGTATTTAAAGAAATAGTCGTTTTCCTTGTAAAAATGAGGGGTTGCGGTGTTTAGCTGGCACTTTGCATGTCTTGATTGCCTAGCAATATGCGGGAGGTTTTAGTAAAGTTGCGCCTCTTTTATTAACCGGCATAACAGACTATTCCCGTGACAAAGCAGCACTTAACAGAAAACCTCAATCAACGCGGCCTGCTGATGCAAGCCTCAGCCCAGGAAGAACTGGATGAACATCTGGCAGGCGGGTGTCGCACTGTTTATTGCGGCTTTGATCCTACGGCAGATAGTCTGCATATCGGCTCCCTCGTCCCTTTATTGGCCTTGAAGCGAATTCAGCTGGCAGGTCATCGCCCGATCGCGCTTGCCGGTGGTGCCACTGGCATGATTGGTGATCCAAGCTTCAAATCAAACGAGCGAAAATTGAATTCACTGGAAGTGACGGCGCAATGGACAGATAAAATCAAAGACCAGTTGACGCGTTTTATCGATTTTGATTGCGGTGAGAACTCTGCTCTGGTTGTAAACAACCTGGACTGGACTGCCGATAAAGATGTATTGACCTTCCTGCGCGACATTGGCAAACACTTTTCTATCAATGCCATGATCCAGAAAGAAAGCGTTAAACAGCGCATAGAAAGGGAAGGGGAAGGAATTTCCTATACTGAATTCAGTTATATGATTCTGCAGGCCTATGATTTTGCCATGCTTAATGAAATGTATGACTGTACCCTGCAAATCGGCGGATCAGACCAGTGGGGCAATATTACCGCCGGGATTGACCTGACGCGCAGGCTTAACCAGCAGCAGGTATACGGATTGACGCTGCCGCTGGTAACCAAAGCCGATGGCAGCAAATTTGGCAAGACTGAGGAAGGCACCATTTGGCTGGATCCGGCGCGCACCTCTGTCTATGCTTTTTACCAGTTCTGGATTAATACCGCTGATGCGGATGTATACAAGTTTCTTAAATACTTTACCTTTCTGGACGTAAAGGAAATAGATGCTATAGAAGAAGCGGATAAATCTGCCGTGGGACGCCCCGAGGCACAGGGGATCCTGGCTCGAGAAGTGACCCGGCTGGTGCATGGCGAAGAAGGGCTGCAAGCGGCCCAGCGTATTACTGAGGCCTTGTTCAGTGGTGATATAAGCGGTCTGACCGAAGATGATTTCGGGCAACTTAAGCAGGACGGTCTTCCTGCTTCTATTATAGCTAGTGAAATAGCAACACAGGGCTTATCCCTGGTTGAGCTATTGGTCCAAACGGGCCTTGCACCTTCCAATAAAATGGCGCGGGAATTTATCGCTAATGGAGCCGTTTTGGTCAATGGTGAGAAGGCCACTGACCCTGCCGCTACGCTGGATATGAAAAAAGCCTTATTTGGCGAGTTCTTTTTGCTGAAACGAGGCAAAAAGCTCTTCCATCTGGCCTATAGCGAATAAGCCTGAAGCCTATAAAAATAGGGTAGTTTGAGCAGATTTAAAACAGATTAATTTCTTTTCAATTATTATTAAAAAATCCTTGTGTGTTAACGCGCAATCAGTATAATGCGCGTTCCCTTGAGACAGGGAAGCTCTTTAACAATTAGATCAAGTAATAGAAGTGGGTGTTTGCTGGTTGATTTTGTATCGAAAAATACAAACTCAGTGAGTAAACAACTGCTAATAATTTATTAGCTTTAGACCTATCTTTACTTCGGTAAATTTGGGATCTAACAGTAGTTTTCTTAACTGAGTCATAAAGCTTTTAAGTGTGGCGTCTGGAATTTTGTAGTCGGGCATCATGCTTTGAAAAACTTAAACTGAAGAGTTTGATCATGGCTCAGATTGAACGCTGGCGGCAAGCCTAACACATGCAAGTCGAACGGTAACAGATCGCTGTGATTCCTTCGAGATGAACTTGATGCTGACGAGTGGCGGACGGGTGAGTAACGCGTAGGAATCTACCTAGTAGTGGGGGATAGCTCGAG